>CAZVFQ010000017.1:0-41052 GCA_964626455.1 uncultured Desulfobacteraceae bacterium
GATCCGGAATTGCTTTAAAATCCTTCCAAACTGATTTTTTGAACCATATTTTATATCCGGCCATCTTTTTTGAGTCTCTTTACCATCTGCTCATAGCTGATAAGCGATTCATCGTGTCTTTCATCAAATATGGCGAGGTCTTCTGCATCCTCGGCAAGCGCCTCTTTGACAGCTTCATTGATTATTTCCGACATTGATCTCGACGTCTCCAGGGCTTTTATTCGTAAAGCCTGATGGAGCGATGGGTCCAAATATATGGTTGAACGTTTCGATAATGTGGTCATAATTACACCTCCATAATTTTTTGGCATTATAACATTATGATGTTGCGATGTCAAATGTCCATGGGGTCACCGTCCGTGGGGTCACCTTGAATTTGTCATTATGGGAATGCTTAAGAGACAAAATCAAGGCTGGCCCCGTGTGGATCGTCCATGAGTTCGAGAAGCTCGTCGCGGGTAAAGGTCTTTAGCGCGCCGGGGTCGTCTTGTGCGATCACCTCGTTTAGAAGGTTTTTCTTGCGGTCGATAATGGCCGAGATTTTTTCCTCGAGGGTGCCTTCGGTGACCAGCTTGAATACCTGCACGCCGCGGCTCTGGCCTATGCGGTGAACACGGTCTGTTGCCTGATCCTCTTTTGCGGCATTCCACCATCTGTCGTAATGAATCACCACGGACCCGCCGGTAAGGTCTATGCCGCTTCCCCCGGCTTTCAGGCTGCCAGCGAAAACCCGGCAGTCCGGGTCGTTGTTGAACCTGTCTATTTCTTTTCCCCGGCTGCGGGTCTGGCCGGTGATGCTGGCGCTCTTGATTCCGCGGGTATCCAGGTATTTAAGAATCAGGTTTACCATGGATACAAACTGGGAAAACACCACTACCTTGCGGTCGTTTTCCAGGCAGGTATCAAGGAGTTCGGTGAAAAGCTCCCATTTTCCGGAATCCATTTCCGAAAAAGCCTTGTCCTCGCAAGACAGCCCGCTGGTTTCCGCAATGGTGGCCGGATGATTGCAGATCTGCTTAAGCAGGGTAAGAAGCGCGAATATATGAATATACGGTATATCCTGATCCGCGTTCATTAACTGCTGCCGCAGCTTTTTGCCTCTGCCTGCGACAGCGTCCCGGTAAAGGCGCACCTGGGCGTCGGTGAGGCGGCAATAGCGAATGTCCTCGATTTTTTCCGGCAGTTCGTCCAGGACCGCGGCCTTGGTGCGGCGCAGGGCAAAGGGTTTGACCAGGCGGCGCAATTGCCCGCGGCGGCGCCTGTCGCCTGTTTCGTAAAGACTGCGGAATTCGTCATCAGAGCCAAGATAGCCAGGAAGGACAAGGTCTGAAAGTGACTTTAAATCTCCGAGCCGGTTTTCAACAGGGGTGCCTGTTACCGCAATTTTAAGATCCGCCCTTATTTCTTGTGCGGCTGCATAAGACTTGGTCGCAGGGTTTTTGATGTAATGGGCCTCGTCAAAGGCGGCGGCACCGAAGCGGTATTTTTTCAGCATCTGCGCATCGCGCAGCAGGATGCCGTAGGAGGTTATCATTACCGCACAAGAGTTTTGTTTTTTTTTAATTTTCCGGTCTGCGCCGTGATATACGACCGGCTCCAGATGTGGTGCGTGATCCCTTATTTTGCGCTCCCAATGGGATATCACGGTGGTTGGACATACCACCAGGAAAAGCCCCGGATTTGAGCCGTTTTCAGCCAGCATGCTCATCAGGGCCATGACCTGGTGGGTTTTTCCCAGCCCCATTTCATCGCAGAGAAGACCGCCGAACCGGTTTTCATAAAGAAATGCCAGCCAGCGGGTCCCGTTTTTCTGGTATGTGCGAAGCTGGCTTGCCATGCCCGTGCCCGGTTCCGGCAGGGAGGATGGCTGCATTTCAAGGATGGCCCGGATTTTTCCAGAAAACTCCTTTCGCTGCCCGGTCACCCGTACAGGTTCCTCAAATGCGGCCTGGAGGCGCAGCAGGTTCATGCGGCTCATTTTCAGAGTGTTTTCACCTTTTGCCAGCTGGTCTGAAACATCGCTTCCGGGCTGGCCGGTAACAGCGCCAAGATCCACCGCCCGGGTATCCACCAGGCCGTCGGCCACCGGCAGGTATCTTTTGCCTGACAGGCGTGCCTCATAGATATCAGAAAGCCGGACCGATACGTTTTCACCGAATCCGTAGTTGACCGAAAGCCAGCACCAGTCGCGCTCCATGGCAGACGGTTCTATTTCCACCCGGGTGCATTTCCTGTGGATTTTAAGCTGCTGTGCGCCGGGGTCAATTATATTGGGAGGGGAAAATATGTCACCCAGCTTCTCTATAACTTCCGGAAGCTTTTCCTGTTTTATTTTCTTTGTGTACTGACTGCCGAATAAAGGTCCGTATTGATCCGGAGTCTTCCAGGTGGCAAACACTTTTCTTTCAGGGATGTAGAGCGCATCCTTGAACCAGTATTTTTTAAGCCGGCTTCGTTCGATTGCTTCTGTGGAGCCGTCCGGCAGGTAGAGCAGCAGAAAAAGGGTTAGTTTCAGGTTATTTGATTCATCCGCGGTCACCTTAACTATTGATTCCAGGGACTCGGGCCAGAAAGTAATTCCGGCCCGGTTCTGGAAATCGGGTTCCAGTTCCTGGCGAACGCGCATGGCGGCATTTGAAGGAACTGCAATTTCAAGGCGGCGGGACAGACTGTCTTCACACCTTATCATGAACTTGCCGGATGCCTCGTCTATGTATGCTTCCAGGGCGGCCCCGCTGTTTGCAGAGACATTTTTGAAATGATAGCACAGCCTGTACCAGAAGCTTTTCTCCAGGGCCTGGCGGCGGTTTTTCATCCCCCGGGCATCCATGGCCGCCTCTGATTCGGTCAGAGTCATTTTTGCAAGCATTTCAAAAATGCGCCACCTGTGAAAGGGATTATCGTCTGGAGGGGTAAGGCCGATACGCTCCAGGAGAAGTTGAGCCTCGCTGATTTCCATGTCAGAATCCGTGCCCGAAGACGTGCAGGAGACCAGCAGTTTGCCGTCGGCCCCGAGTATGCTTATTTCCCGGGTATTTTCGTTTGATTGAGAATCGCCCGACTCTATGGTTAGCTGCCTGCGATCAACCGGGCAAACCCGGTGTAAAGCGGCCGCCATCTTGTACCACGGGCTTTTACGGAACCCGTCGTCCAGCCACTTTTGCTCATCAAGCCCCCCGCATTTTCTTATGGATCTGGAAAATTGCGCTACATGAGGGCATTTCCGTTTTTCACCGGAAGCTTCGCAGTTGCAAATAAGCCGGCGCATCCCGGTTTTGACATCAATTATTAAAACCGCCGTGCCGGGATCAGGATCGTCTGTCTTAGGCACCAGAACTGCGGCGCTTCTGTGGTATTCCAGCCTTCCGGGCGGAAGACAGGATAACAGTTTTTCTATGGTCATCTTCTAAAAATCCGTTTGGGTCAATCCCCTTAAATTATGTTTCCGGGTCATCCTGCTATGGGCTGAATCTGCCCTGAAAGACAATGCTTGTCAATCTCTAAGGCAATAATTAAGTTTTCCCCCCTGTTGCTGACGGGGTTTTTGTGTTAATAATTTAATATAAAGTTTTCATGGATATTTCAACCTGTTGGGCGACAAGGCAGGTCATATGACAAAAGAAAAGTTTGTCCCCGGTCTGGGAACGTTTGCAGGCGTTTTTACGCCGAGCATATTGACGATACTCGGCATAATACTGTTTCTGCGGCTGGGCTACGTGGTCGGAAACGCCGGTCTGCTCGGTGCGCTTATAATCATCGGCCTTGCAAACCTTATCTCTGTGCTCACTTCGGTGTCTCTTGCAGCCGTTGCCACAAACCTTAAGGTCAAGGGTGGCGGAGACTATTATCTGATTTCGCGCACCCTGGGACTCGAATTCGGCGGCGCAATCGGCATTGTTCTTTTTCTTGCCCAGTCAGTATCAGTTGCCTTTTACTGCATAGGCTTCGGGGAAGTTCTTGCTTACCTGGTCCCTTTTTCAATGAAGGGTCTTGCCCAGATGATCGCGGCAGGCGCGGTGTTGCTCTTGTTTGTTTTTGCCTGGCTGGGTGCGGACTGGGCTTCAAGGTTTCAGTTCGTGGTCATGGCGGTTCTTTTTGCGGCGATCGCCTCTTTTTTTATCGGCGGAGCACTTCGCTGGGATACGGCCCTGCTGGCAAATAACCTGGCCATGCCTGAAAACGCTCCTTCTTTCTGGGTTATATTTGCCATATTTTTTCCGGCGGTAACAGGATTCACCCAGGGGGTGAGTATGTCAGGGGATCTCAAAGACCCCGGGAAAAGTCTTCCCAACGGTACTTTTGCGGCGGTGGGGCTTTCCGTCGTGATATATTTCGTCTCTGCCGTGGTGTTTGCCGGTTCTCTTCCCGGAGACATCCTGGCGGCGGACTATAACGCCATGAAACGCGTGGCCGCCATTGACTCGCTTGTTCTTGCCGGCGTGATAGCAGCCACGCTTTCATCCGGCATGGCCTCTTTCATGGGAGCGCCCCGGATCTTACAGTCGCTTTCAGCAGACAGGATATTTCCTTTTCTGCTTGTATTTGCAAAAGGCTACGGTCCCGCCAACAATCCCAGGCGCGGAGTGCTGCTTTCAGGGGCGATCGCACTTTTTACCATTGCACTTGGCAATTTAAACGTAATTGCACCCATTGTGTCCATGTTTTTTCTTATCTCATACGGACTTTTAAATTATGCCACCTTTTTTGAGGCAAGAACTGCAAGTCCGTCATTCAGGCCCAGCTTCAGATTCTATAACAAGCATTTAAGCCTTGCAGGGGCTCTTGCCTGCCTGGGGACGATGCTTGCAATAGACATTGCTGCCGGAGTCATTGCACTGGCGTTTTTGTTTGCCATTTACCAGTATCTATCCAGGAGCTCTGGCCCGGCAAGGTGGGCTGACAGCAGGCGATCTTACCGCTTCCAGCAGATAAGAAGCCATCTGCTTCTGGCCGCGGACGCTCCCGAACACCCAAGGGACTGGCGACCCAACCTGCTGGTGTTCTCTGATGATCCTGAACGCCGAAGGCCTCTGCTTCAGTTTGCTGACTGGCTCCAGGGAGACAGCGGCTTTGCAACGGTTGTCAGAATCATACAGGGTGAGGGGGCAAAGGTCAGGAAACTAAAAGAGGAGGCAAAAAGCGAGATAGCAAAGGATATCCGCGAGCTGGAAGCAGACATGTTCCCGCTGGTTATAAACGGCCCGAACATTAGGCTATCGCTTCTTTCTCTTGTTCAGTCCTTCGGAGTTGGCCCTTTAAAGGGCAACACCATGATGACAAACTGGATCGGGCATTCCAATGAAGCCCCTTCGCAATACAGGGCCAAAAGGTTCGGCATATACCTGAGCACTGCGTTCCGGCAGGGATATAACATTATGCTTTTTTCCGCTGAAGAAAACGTCTGGCAGAAATTACAGGAAATACCCGCTGAAAAGCGGCGTATTGACGTATGGTGGAGGGGGGATGCAACAAGCCGCATCATGATACTGTTTGCCTACATGATCCGCCAGAACAAATCGTGGCATGATGCAAAAATACGCGTTATTGATATAAGCGCCGATGTTATTACTTCCGGAAAAACCGTGGCAGATCTCGAAGAAACCCTTTCTGAAATCAGGATTCAGGCCGAGCCTGAAATAGTGGCGTGTCCGGGAGCTGATGCAGTAGCAGCATATTCCCGGGATGCTGCCCTGGTGTTTCTGCCTTTCAGACTTGTAAAGGACCAGCCTCGCGATCCATTCGGCGATGATCTCTCCCCGCTTCTCAGCCGGCTGCCTGTAACTGCTGCCGTTCTTGCTGCAAGGGACATTGATCTTGCAGCCGAGCCTGAGTCCGGTCCGGCCGGTGAAATCGCAGAAGCTGTTGACAGGTATAACGACGCCCTTAAAAGGGCAAAAGATGCTGAAAAGGCTGCTGAAAAAGCATCAGCCAACCTGGAAAAGACAATTGATGCCTTGCGCCGCGCCGTGGAATCAGGAGAGGATGAAGAAAAAACACAGCAGCTTGACAAAGAGGTCAGGCAAGCCCAAAATGAGGCTGTTGCCTCCGGCAGAAAGGCGGCAAAGCTGTCTGTCATAGCCGAAAATCTGGCAGAAAAGGCCCGAAATCTCGGGGCAGATATAAAGGAAGACTGATTCTGCCCGGCTACAGCCGGTACTTCCAATTATTCGAGTCGCCGGTTAGAATGCGTTTGCGCCGGTTAACGCATACAATGCAGTTGCAGCCGCGTTCCAGAGGATGAGAGCCCTTTTCCACCGCTTTTTGTATCGAGGCATCAATCATCTCCACTATCATTGAGCGCATGGCACATATCTTCTTTTCTGCAGAAATATGAGACCGGGAAATATTCATAAAAAGGCAATCCTTGTGTTTTACCCTCTGCCCACCAGGTAGACCAGGTAGGCGGCATAAAAGATCAGCAGCAGGGCGCCTTCCCAGCGGTCAAGCATCCGGCGCGTGCCGGTAAACATGGTGATAAACAGAATCAGGCTGGCTGCTATCACCATTAATAGGTCAAGGTTGCCGCCGCTATAAAAGGGAAGCGGTCTGATAAGCGAACTTATGCCCAGCACGAAAAAAATGTTGAAAATATTGGAACCCACCACGTTGCCCACGGCGATTTCCACGTTTTTGCGCCATGCCGCCATTGCAGATGTTGCAAGTTCGGGAAGCGATGTGCCCACCGCTACTATGGTCAGCCCCACGGTGGCCTCGCTCATGCCCAGGGTTGTGGCAATGTGGACGGCACTGTCCACAATAAGCTTTCCGCCGACTGCCAGTCCGATTATACCTGCTGCCGCCATTGCAGCCGCGACAGGCATCCCGCGTCTGCGCATGGGCATGCCCTGTGCGTCACCAGTGACATTTCGGGCAATACTTGCCGAGTAATAAAGGAAAATAACAAAAAACATCAAAAAGATCAGGCCGTCTGAACGGGAGATATCCGAGTATGCCCATCCGTCAAAAATACGGTCATTGGCTGCAATGCCCAGAACCACTGCTGCCAGCAGGCTGAAAGGAATCTCTTTCCATACGGTTCCCCTGGTTACAGCCAGGGGATAGACAAGGGCTGAAATGCCCAGGATAAGAAGAATATTTGCTATATTGCTGCCAAGCACGTTGCCTATGGCAATTCCGGTATTGCCTTTTGCGCTGGCCGCTATATTTACAAATAACTCGGGGGCGGAGGTTCCGAATGAAACAATGGTGAGCCCTATTACCAGATCTGAGATCTTAAACCGCCTGGCAATGGAACCCGCGCCTTCCACCAGAAAATCCGCCCCCTTGATCAGGAGCACAAAACCTATGGCCAAAAGCAGATAAGGCTGAACAGAGGCCATTTCAGATTCCCCGGATTACTTTTCAGACCACCCAAATGGCCAGGTTTGCCGAATCCTGTACCACCCTGCCGGTGATTCCTCCCATGGGATATTCGTTTTTATCGGACTGGCCGTGACGTCCCATAACAACAGTACCAAACCAGTTTTTGCGCGCATATGATGTAATATCATCGGCCGGATTGCGCGTTCCCGGAATAACCTCCGTGGATATGCGGTCTTCGGGTATGCCCGCGGATTTCAATTTATCCACGGCTTTTTGTATAAACGGGGCAATCTGTTCGCCTGCTTTTGTCTGCCAGAATTCCGAGATATCAGGTGCTGCTTCCAGCACGTCATCCGGGATAAAGCGGCTTAAATCCCTTTTTGTGTAAAACAGCCGAATTTCGGCCGGTGTGTCGGCAAGCATGTATGCAGCGTGATCAACTGCCCTCATGGCATGTTCCGAAGGGTCCAGTGCAAGCAGGATTTTTGTTGAGCTTACTTTGCCGTTTACAAGCCAGACAGGTGTGTCTTTGCTGCACTGTACGATGTTTCCGGACACGCTTCCGGTGAAGAATTTTTCCAGGCGGCTTCTTCCGCGGGCCCCGACAGCAATGGCGGAACCATGGTTCATGATGCTAAAATAACAGGTATCGCGGGCCGGCCCTTTTTGTTTGTGTTCAACATGGGTTCTTATTCTGCCGCTGTCAAACCCCAGTTTTTCCAGGCGCTGTTTTGCATCCGATAAAATCTCCTCGCCTTTTTCCCTGTTTTTTTTCTCAATGGCCTCAAGCTGTTTTTTTGCCTGCTTGCGTACCTCGGGTTCATCAAACAGCGGCGGCAAAGCCGGCATAATATAAAGCAAATCAACTTCGAGATCGGAATTTTTAAACAGCACGGAAAGATAATCCAGCGATCTCAAGGAATTTTCAGAACCGTCAACTGCAACTACAACATTTTTCCCCATATTTTTCCTCCTTTAGTTTTCCCGATGGCAAATCCAACCCTTATTCTTCCACTGAATTATAATTCTGCTGTACTGCAAAATCAAACCATAATGAACCATAATGAACCAAATGATATAAGCCCCTGAAGGCCTTACGGGCAGCCCCGGGCAACACTTTGCAAAACACGCCTTTCAGACTTAAAATTACCACAATAAGACAATAACACAATTATTATTAAGCCGGAAACCGAATTCATAAAATAAAGTCCAAAAGGAAGTATTATGGAAAAACTTGACGCAATATTTTCGCCCCGTTCTGTTGCAGTGCTCGGGGCCTCTTCCACGCCGGGAAAGGTTGGCCACGATATTTTTGCAAACATTTTGCGCGGCGAATACACCGGAACCCTTTATCCGGTAAATCCAAACGCCCGTTCCATCCTGTGTGTGCGCTGCTATGAAAGCATAACCGCAATTCCCGATCCAGTGGATATGGCAATGATCATCCTGCCGCCGAAGCTGGCTTTGCAGACGGTGCAGGAATGCGTGGAAAAGGGTGTCAAGGGTATAGTTATAGTATCAGCCGGTTTCAAGGAAGTCGGCGGACAGGGCGCTGAAATAGAGGATGAAATCTCCCGGATCTGCCGGGAGGCTGAAATTCCTTTGATCGGGCCCAATTGCCTGGGGGTGATAAACCCGCATCCGGATGTGAGATTAAATGCCAGTTTTTCAACGCATCTGCCGGCACACGGAAATATATCCTTTACTTCACAGAGCGGGGCGCTTTGTACTGCTGTGCTCGATTTTGCCATGTCGCGCGGCTATGGATTCTCAAAGTTTATCTCCATCGGCAACAAGGCTGATGTTGATGAATTCGACCTTTTGCAGTACTTTCACAGGGATGAGCAAACCCATGTAATCATGGCTTATATGGAAGAGCTTCGCATGCGCGAGGGATTTATAGATGAAATAAAAAACATAACCTCTGCAAAAAGACCAACCCCGATCCTGGTGATAAAGTCCGGCAAAACCGCCTCAGGCGCCAGGGCTGCTTCCTCGCATACGGGCTCGCTTGCAGGCTCAGAGGCAGTATATAATGCGATTTTCAGCGAAGCTGGAATGCTGCGGGTGGATACCGTGGACGAACTTTTTGATTATGCAGGTGCTTTTTCGGCAAACAGGCTGCCCGCCGGAAACCGCGCCGCCATTATCACCAACGCGGGGGGACCCGGCATTATCGCCACTGATATGACCGAGGTCTCCGGGCTGAAGCTGGCCCAATTCTCTTCTGAAACAGATGCTGCTTTGCGCAGGCATCTGCCGCCGACCGCAAATTTCAGCAATCCTGTGGACGTTATCGGTGATGCCCCCAGCAAGCGCTACGAGCATGCCCTGGAGGCAGTTATAACCGATGAAGGCGTGGACTGCGTGCTCATGATTCTTACCCCGCAGTCCATGACAGACGCGGTAGGCACTGCAAGGGCGATTGTAAAGACTTATCAGAACACGGAAAAACCGATTGTATGCTGCTTTATGGGGGTGGTGGACGTATCGGCCGGGGTCGAGTACCTTCAGCAGCACCATGTGCCGGTATACGGGTTTCCGGAAAACGCGGCCCGGGCGCTGGGAAAACTCTATGAGGCCACCAGATGGCTGAGCCGCAGCATTCTGCCTCAGTATGACCTTGAGTTCGACCGGAAAAAGGCAAAACAGATCGTGGCAGACTGCCTGAAAAATGGCAAGACCGTGCTCGGAGAGCATGACGGAAACAAACTTCTTGAATGCTACGGGTTTTACTCTCCTCCCCTGGAAGTTGCCAAATCAGCCGGGCAGGCAGGAAAAGCAGCAGACAAAATCGGCTATCCGGCTGTGATGAAAGTCGTGTCCTCACAGATTCTGCACAAGATGGATGCAGGGGCGGTTGTGTTAAACATAGAAACCTCCCGGCAAGCAGAGCAGGCATATACCGAAATCGTAAACAACTCTTCTGCCTACAATCCAAGCGCTGAAATCGAGGGTGTTCTTGTGACAAAAATGGCTGAAAAAGGAGAAGAGGTCATTATGGGCGTAAACAAGCACCCCGGTTTCGGACATCTGCTTATGGTCGGATTCGGCGGAATATACGTGGAACTGTTTAAAAATGTCGCCTTCCGCCTGGCGCCAATCGGGCGCAACAATGCCCGGCGTATGATAAGAAGCGTAAGAGGTTACCAGATCCTTACCGGGTATCGCGGAAAGCCGAAAGCCGACATCGGCACAATGGAAAAACTGCTGGTGGGCCTGTCTAATCTTGTCACAGACTGCCCCCAGATAAAGGAACTTGATATCAATCCTCTAATCGTACACCAGGAGGGCAAGGGCGCCACGGTGGCGGATATAATCGTGACCCTGGAAAACGAATAACTGCCTCCGCCGTATTACTCACATTTTTCGCACCGCTGCGGGTATGCGGTAAGCGACTGGCCGGATCTTGACTGGTCGCGGTAAACCGTTACACCCTTTAGCTCCATGTGCGCCGCTTTTTCAAAAAGTTCACGGATATCGGTAATTGTGGCATCAGCCGGGAAATTTACTGTTTTTGAAACAGCATTGTCGGTATGCTTCTGAAAGGCCTCCTGGATTTTCAGATGCCAGTGCGGATCAACATCCCAGGCGGTCTGGAATATTTCCGCACTCGGCTCACGGCCTTCTTTAAGGCAGCGCAGGTATTCAGGATGGACCTCGGAGATGGTTTCATCCACAACCCTTCGTTGCATTTCAAAGGCGAAAACCGGTTCTATTCCGGAGCTTACTCCGGCGATAAGGCTTATGGTGCCTGTGGGGGCAATGGTGGTCAGGGCCGCGTTTCTGCGCATTTTTACCCCTGAGGCCGGAAAGATGCTGTGCTCAAATGCCGGAAAATTGCCGCGTTTTTTGGCAAGATCCGCAGAGGCTTCCTGCGCGGTTGCCTGGATTCTGCTCATTATTTGTTCTGCCAGTTCCAGGGCCTTTTGACTTTGGTATGGAGTTTCCATCATGATCAGTGCGTCTGCAAAGCCCATTACCCCGAGGCCGATCTTGCGGTTTGTCCGGCTCCATTCTTCTATCCTGCGCAGGGGATAGCGGTTTATTTCAATGACATTGTCCAGAAAATGAACCGCCAGCTCCACGGTTTGTTCGAGCCCGGCATAATCAATGTCACCGCCGGACACAAACCTGGTGAGATTCACCGAGCCGAGAGTGCAGGACTCAAAAGGCAGAAGCGGCTGTTCGCCGCACGGATTGGTGGCCTCAATTCTGCCCAGGCCGGGGGTCGGGTTTGTACGGTTTATCCTGTCTATGAACAGAATTCCGGGATCGCCGCATTTCCAGGCATTTTCCGCGATCATGTCCATGATTTTCCCGGCCGGCTTTTCTCCGACCACCGCCCCTGTGCGGCAATGGATCAAAGGATAGGTTGATCCGTTTTTAAGGCTTTCAAGAAAGCGGTCGTCCACAGCCACTGACAGATTGAAATTCTGGAGGCGGTCCCGGCGGGTCTTTGCCCTGATAAATTCTTCTATATCCGGGTGCGAGACATGCAGAACCCCCATGTTTGCCCCGGGACGCACCTGGTTGCGGTCTATTATATAAGTTGCGGAATCAAAAAGCTCTATAAAGGACACCGGTCCGCCCGAAACCCCGAAAGCCGGAAATATGGTATCTCCCCTCGGCCGGATGCGGGAAAATGAAAATCCTGTCCCCCCGCCGCTTCTGTGAATCAGGGCCGTGTCTTTTAAGGTCTGGAATATGGATTCCAGGTTGTCTTCCAGTGGTAGCACAAAGCATGCAGCCAGTTGACCGACGGGCCGGCCCGCGTTTACAAGGCAGGGGGTGTTGGGCAGAAAGGCAAATGATGTCATTGCGGATTCAAAGGCATCTGCTGTTTTTACCACGGATGCGGCAGGATCAAACATACGGTCGGCTGCAGCAACAGCCCTTGCAACCCTGTGAAAAAGCTGGTGCGGGGTTTCTATAATATTGCCAAGATTGTCTCTGGCAAGATAGCGTTTTTCCATTACCGCTCTGGCTGCGGCTGTGAGTTTAAGATCCTGCATGGCGGCTTTAGAATCTGTATCCCGTGTTAAATTTGTTGTCTCCGGGTTGTAAACTGTGAACATAAGGCATATTATAATAAAAACAAACTATACTGCAAGCTGCATTATTTTTATGCTTCTGTCATTGCCCGGCAGGGGCACTTGCGTTATTATGGACCTGCCAGCGGAAACTCAATGAAAAAACGACTGATAAAAATACTTGTTCTTTTGCCTGTTATAATTGCGGCATTGGCTGTGGTTGCTGCAGTCTCGCTCCAGGTGTTTCTGGGCACGGAAACCGCAGGCAACCTTATCCGCAAGCATTTAAACAACGCAATCCCGGGCCATGTAAACTGGGAAACACAGCAGGTTTCGATTTTTACCGGAAAAATCCGCCTCTCCGGCCTGGAAATTATGGACCCGGAAAAGCAAAAGATAATAGTCTTAAATGAACTGTCTGTGGATATCGGACTTGCAGAACTTGTCTCGGGTACGGTGCTGGTGGAGTCCGCCCGTATCCTACAGCCTGAGATATATCTGGAAGCAAACCAGGAAGAGGGGCTGAACATTGTCAAAGCATTTGCCTCCGGGGATAAAAAAGTTGGGCAAAAGGAGAAAGAAGAGGAAGAAAAAAAAGGCGTCCCTGAATTAGACATACATATCAACAGGCTGGAAATAGAAAACGGGATATTCTCATTTAATAGCTTCGGACATGAGCCGGGCCCTGAGCAGCATGTGTTTTTTGATGATTTTAACATCAGGGTTACGGATGCCGATCTGGCCAGACGAGCCGGCAGGCTTAGCTTTTCCGTTAATTCCGGAACAGCCCGGGCTTTTGGAATGAATGTGCCTATAGACGGATTTTTCCTGGAAACCACCCTTAAACAGGAAAAACTTGATCCACTGAAGCTTGAATTTGAAACCGGCAGATCCAGTCTTGCTGTTTCAGGCTCTGTGTCAGATATTTTCACAAAGCCTGTCCCTGACCTACATGTGAATGCCCTGGCCGATCTCTCGGAAATCAGGCGGATTTTTTCAATTCAACAGGATTTGTCCGGCACTGCGCAGCTTACTGCCTCTTTGCAGGGAAGTCCGGAAAATCCGGAAATCTCAGCGGAGCTGGCCTCAGACGGGTGCAGCATTGCCGGCACTGATTTGCGTGAACTGATACTTAAAACAAGGATGCAGGACAAAAAGCTCGATATTTTACACTTTCAAGCCGGCCCCGGCCCTTCGGGCACCGTCGGGGCCTCTGGCACAATTGACCTTGAATCGGTTTTTCCCGAAGGTTTAATGTCCGCTCCCCGGAATCCGGAGACCATGGCATGCAGCTTTGAAATAGTGCCGGAAAATTTTTTGTTTTCAGAAATTCCCGGCATGAAGGATTTCCGGGGAAGCCTTTCCGGAAATATCGGGGTTGAAAGCAGCGGCGTGTCCCTGGAAAACATTGAAGCAGATGTTGATGCAGAGCTGTCTGTGCAAGGGATTTCACCCGGCAAAAAACCCGGGCCTTTTGACATTGATATATCGGCTCTTGCCGGAATGGAGAAGGGGGTTGTATATATTGAACAGATAAATGCTGAGGCACCTGAATTTTTACTTCACGCACAGGGCAGCTATAATATCTTTGAAAACAGTCTTGAACTTAAAACAACCGCTGATGTTGCAGATACTGGACAGCTTGCGCAAAAAGCCGGAATTTCCGGTATAACCGGCAAAAAAGCAATGCTGACCGCGGATATTTCCGGAAACGCATCCCGGCCGTCAGTAGATGCCGCTTTGAGGGCTGAGAGCCCCGGGTTCATGAATAATGAAATAGACAGCCTTGAAGCGGAAACAGAGTTTTCCGGGGGGCGTCTGGATCTGTCCGGGGTGAAACTGACAAGCGGCTCCTCTGTAATTGAAATGTCAGGTGCAATGCAGATTCTTGACAGCAAAACGTTTTTGCCTGAAGCAGACCCGGTTATAGACCTTGCTTTTAGCACAAACAACATGCACTTAAGTGATTTTTTGCCTGAAATCAAAGGCAGTCTGAAAGTTTCCGGCAATATCGGCGGCAGCCTGAAGAATCCCGACGGCATGATTACCGCAGAAGCCGGAGATATTGAAACCGGGATCCAGAAAATTAAACGTCTGCACGTCAAATCCACTATACAAGACAGGCGGATTTATCTGCAGCCGCTTGAAGTTTTCCTTGCCGAAGACCAGGAGCTCACCGCCGGGGGCTGGGTTTCGATGGATCGCAAATATCAGCTCAGTATAAACTCAAGCCCGCTGGATTTGGCTCTTATTGAGCCGCTTGAACATACCGGTCTTCGGGGAAATGCCGAAATTTCCGCACAGGGCAGCGGCCGGCTGGATGCCCCCGGTCTGGAGGCGCTGATCAGGCTTAGCGATCTTTCGGCAAAAGGCGGACAGATTCCGGCAATGGATATCAGGGCCGCGATAAAGGATACAACTGCATCGGTCAGTATCTCAAAACCGTTTTCCTTAAATGCGGTATACAATTTTGCAGACCGCGGCTTCTCAGTTGAAGCTGAATTGCTTGAAACCGAACTTGCACCTTTTCTTGCTTTTGCAGGCATAGACGGGTTTTCAGGTTCATTTTCAGGCAGTCTTAAAGCTGATGGAAATACGGAAAACATCGGAAATATAAGCGCTGATTTAAACATATCCGATTTTGATCTTCTGATGGAGCAGGAGGAAATCGCATCTTTTAAAAATTTTGCCGCATCTTTTGAAAACCGGAAGATAACGATTCCCGAAAACAGGATCAACCTGCTGGAAAATGGATATATAGATATTTCCGGAACAGCTGATCTTGGCGGAAATCTCGAGATTCTTGCAAAAGGAGCTATTCCTGCAAAGCTTGCAGACCGGATTTCCCCCGAAATCCATGACCCGCAGGGAAGAGCCGTGCTTGATGGCAGAATCGGCGGAACAGTCGAAAATCCGGAATTTTCGGCACAAATTACGCCAGAAGATCTGGGCTGCACACTTGCTTCCACCGCACAGAGGCTGCATTCAGTAAACGGCCGGATAGTTGTAACAGAAGATGCAGTTACGGTTTCAGATCTGGCGGGCGGGTTGGACCAGGGAGAATTTTCACTTAACGGCTCGGTTGATCTCAGGGATTTTGCTCCTGTGCGGGCCGACATGGATATTAAGGCAAACTCTCTTGCTTTAAGTGTTCCCGACATGATGGAAATGAAGGTAAATGCCGAACTTAAGCTTACGGGAACTCCGGATGAATCCTTGCTTTCAGGGGAAATCATGCTTCTTGAAGGGCTGTATTTCAGGGATGTAAATTTGAGCCTGGTGGAAAGAGCAGGGGATATAGGCACGCGCAAACGCGGGAGCGCACCTGTTTCGCAGATAGAGTTACCGGATCTGCCTTTTTTAAAAAACCTTATCCTGGATATTTCCCTGGGGCATAAAAATCCTTTCATGGTGGACAATAATCTTGCCCTGCTTGCCATCCGGCCGCAGCTTGATCTGGGCGGCACCCCTGAGAATCCGGTTCTTACAGGGCGTGCGGAAGTCACCGAGGGAACAGTGGCTTACAGGGATACAGAGTTTGAAATTAAAAAGGGAGTTATTGATTTTGTGGACCCCTATAGTATAGAACCTGAAATGGATATCCGGGCAGAATCCAAAGTGCGCAAGTGGACCATCACGCTGGCGATTACCGGGGTCCCGGGAAATCTGGATTTTCAGCTTTCCTCAAGCCCGCATGAGGAAGACGAGGATATTGTTTCGCTTCTGGCAACAGGGAAAACAACGCGGGAGATGGCAGGATCAGGCGGCGGCGGGCTCGGCCCCGAACAGCTGCTTGCAGACATGCTTTCAGAAAGACTTGAAAAAAGGCTAAAGGAGGAAACCGGCCTGGACATCGTGGAGGTTGAATACGAGCAGAACGGGGATGGCACGGAAAGTGACAATGGCGTCAGGGTAACGGTGGGCAAGGAATTGTCAAGAAGGCTTACTGTGAAATACGGAGTTGAAAGAAAAAGCGGGGAAATGGTTCGGCAGACCACCGGCATATACAGGCTCCTTGAAAATCTTACCGCAAACGCCTATCATGACAACGAAGGCTCTTTTGGTGGGGAAATGCGCTACAGGCTGGAGTTTAGATAATTGTGATGTTTATTTTCCCCTCCAGGCTTGATTCCAGGGTCATGCGGAGGCTTTCCGGGATGGCCCTGCTATATGTTGTATTGATATGCATGACAATCGCCTCTGGTGCAGAGGCATCTTCTGAAAAACCTCCCATAGTGGAATCAATCCGGATAGAAATCAGCAAGGAACCCGGCGACAGGCAGCACCTGGAACAAATAGCCCGAAGCCTGATATACTTAAAAGAAGGCGAACCCTTTTCAGACAGCGAGTTTTCAAGATCGATAGAGGCACTTAAACGCTCGGAAATCTTCAGGTCAATAGACATTCCTGACCCGGACTGGTCCAAAGAGCGCATTAATCTTGTTTTTCGACTAAAACCCTATCCAAGAATCAAAAAGATGCGCATCCATGGGGCGTTTCCGCTTCTGGAAGAGGAAATCAGAAATGTCATGACCATTGAGGTGGGAGATCCCTGCCTCGAGGGCAGGATTGCAGAGCAGAAAGATCTTATTAAAACCCTGTTTTTAAGGGAGGGATACATCCACCCGGAAGCAGCCGTTACCAGGAAAGTGGAGCCGGAGGACGGTAACTGCATACTGGATGTGGACATTGATAAGGGACCGTATTATGAAATTGAAGCCCTGAGACTGTTCGGAAATAATGCATTTTCAAGTTTCCGGCTCAAACCCGGGCTGTCGGTCTGGCAGTCCTCTCTTCTGCCGGGCGGCGCATCCCGGCTTGTGGAAAAAAAGGTAAAACAGGATGCGGATAAAATCCGGCAATTTTACCGCAAAAAGGGCTATTCCGAGGCAGAGGTCATATCGGAAATCAAAAAAAATCCTGATTCAAAAACCGCCCGGGTTATTTTTACGATTTCCGAAGGCCCCAGATACAAAGTTTCTTTTGAGGGAAACAGTGAATTTTGGGATTTCACACTTAAAAAGGACCTGGTGCTTTTTACAGAAGGCAACGTCGGCAGCCTGGGTCTGCGAAAAAGCATAAGGAACATGGAAAAACGGTATCAAAAGGCAGGATATAAGGATGTTGAAATCAAAGTTAAAAAAGCCGGGCCGGAAGACGGAAGCCCGGATGAGAAAACAAAAAACATCAGGTTTGTGATAAATGAAGGGCCGCGCTACCTGGTGGAATCAGTGTTTCTTTCCGGCGTTAAGGCTTTTGACAGAAAAACTGTGATGGATCAGATGCTTACGGCTCCGCCGGAATTCCGCCACAAGGGAATCTATGATCCTGTTATCCTTGAAGACGACATAAGGGCGATAAATGCCCTTTATAAGGAAGCAGGTTACAGGGATGTATCCATAAGCAAGACGGTGGAAACAAAATCCTCAAGTCAGAATGAGGATATCATGGATGTCACAGTCCGTCTTGACATAGAAGAGGGACCTCAGACTATTGTACAGGACGTATCAATAAAAGGCAGCCTGCCGATCTCCGAAGAAGAGGCAGAACAATCCCTTGAAATGAGACAGGGCATGCCCTTCAGGCAATATCTGGCGAGGCCTGACAGAAACTCCCTTGCATCGTCTGTTTCGGAAAAGGGCTATCCCCATGTTTCAGTTGATCAGAAGATATCTTTTACGCAAGACAATACAGGCGCGAATATAATATATGAAGTTGATCCCGGACCTCGGGTGGAAATGGGAGAGGTTTTTTTTACGGGTAATTTCAAAACCCGGCAGGCAATACTTGACCGGGAGGTTAAAACATTGCCTGGAGAGCCGTTTTCCCTGTTAAAGCTGGCCGACTCCCAGAGAAATATCAGGAACCTGCAGGCGGTGGATACGGCCGGATTCAAGATTTTCGGGCTGGAGCAAAAGGCTGAGCGAGTGGATATGCTGGCTGAACTTCGGGAAATCAAACCATATTTTGTCGAGCTTGCATCCGGATACGACACCCGAAGACTGTTTTACATGAATATGGCTGCAGGCGACAGAAACCTTATGGGATTAAATAAGGAGCTGCGCGGCGAGGTTGAATTAAGCCAGATCGGATACAGGGTCGACCTGGATCTTAACGAACCGAGCTTTCTGGGCACGCGAATTTCCGCGGGAACAAATCTTTTCGCGGAGAAAACCGAGGATCTCAACAAGGACTTCGGCACGCGGATATACGGTGCTTCCCAGGGGTTTTCCAGGCCGCTTGCTCCCGGGCTTACAGGCAGTCTCAATTTCCGGTATGAATCCAGGCAGCAGTACAGAACCGATGACCTGGAAGTGCCTGAAGAAGAAGCAGACGAATATTCCCGCCGCGCTGTTGCCGCTGTTTCGCCGGGTCTTTCTTACAGCAGCACGGATTCGTACCTCAGGCCAACACGCGGAGTACGGGCCTCGGTTAGAGTGGATGCTTCCAGGGGGCTGGACACCTCCATCGATGATTTTTTTAAATACCGTCTGAGCAGCAGATATTATTATACTCCCTTTAACCGGCTTACCCTGGCTTTACGTGGCAGACTGGGATATATTGACCCATACGGTTCAAGTGACCGCGTGGCCGAAGATCAGCTTTTCTTTCTTGGCGGCGCTGTGGATGTGCGCGGGTTTTCGGAAAACAAGCTCAGGGTTGATGAAAACAATAATCCCGTTGGAGGAAGGACCGCGATTCTGGCAAGCGCGGAGGCCAGATACGATTTGGGGCTGAACTTCGAGATCGCCTTATTTTATGATACCGGTACAGTGCGTGATCCGATTAATGATTCGGGATCTGGCGATTTCAGGGAGTCCGTGGGCCTTGCCCTTCGCTATATAACACCCATAGGGCCCATAGGGGGCATGTACGGATGGAAACTCGACCCCAGGCCCGGCGAAAGCCCGGGGGCGTTTCATTTTTCCATTGGTTATACATTTTAAACCGCACGCAGCCACGGACAGGGCAAAAAAACCGTACTGTCTGCGAAGCATGGAAAAGACTTGTCCAATGGCTTTTTCTATGGTTGAAAATTTTAAAATAACCGATTATAGTATATCGACAAGCAAGCAAAGATAGGCAAATCGGATTTCCGGCAGATTTGAGCGAAAAATTTATCAATAAAGAGGCGTTCATGAAAATTGCGGTGATGAGCGATACCCATGACAATATCTGGAACGTGCGCAGGGCGCCTGAGATTGTTAAAGACTGTAAGGCCGAAGCCATCATCCATTGCAGCGATATCATCATTCGACTGATAATTAACTGACACCGGCTCCTGATTATGCGGATTTTAAACCTGGTCATATTGGTTTTAACCGTTTGTTTTTTTGTTTCTGCAGCATCAGCATCCGCTACAGGCGGGGCTTTCAGATACGAAAAAATCAAAACAGCAGAAAATGCAGCCCCTGTAATGAGCGTGGTGGGATTCAAAAAAACCCACGTTATTAAAAAAAAAGAGACGCTTCTTGATATCTCAAGGGATTATGGCCTTGGATTCAATGAACTGGAGCTGCTTTACCCGGACATGGATCCCTGGCTGCCTCCGGAAGGCACAAAAATTGATATCCCGGTTATGTGGGTGCCGCCCGGAACCAGCTGCGAGGATGTGGTTATAAATATCCCGGAGATGAGGCTTTACAGGTTTTTCCCGAATCACAAGCTTGTAAAGACTTATCCGATCGGTATCGGGAGACAGGGTATGGACACTCCCATAACTGATACAAGGGTGGCATCCCTGATAAAAAATCCGGACTGGACGGTGCCGCAGGAAACAAGAGAGCGTACAGGCCGGGCAATTATTCCGCCCGGTCCTGACAACCCCCTGGGCGACAGGTGGATAGGGCTTGAATTGGATCGGATAGGTATTCACGGAACCAATTTCCCCTGGGGCATAGGAAGAAGAGTTAGCCAGGGATGTATCAGGATGTATCCGGAACATGTAGAAAAATTTTTTAATGAAGTTTTTTTGGGCACCAGAGTTGAAATTATTTATGAACCTATTAAATTAGGTATTAAAGACAATAAGATTTTTGTTGAAATTCACCCTGACATTCATGGTATATTCCCTGATATGTATGAACATGCCCAACGGCTTTTAACCGAAAGGGCGCTGTTGGCCGGCGTCGATCAGAAAAAACTGCGCCGGGCCGTTGCAGAGCAGAACGGTGTTCCTGTACCAATCGGTTTTACTGCAAAACCATAATTCAACATGAAAAGGAGGCGTACAATGAGAACCGGCATTAAAAAGAAAACCCTGTGGATTGTCATGGCGGCATTTGTAGCCGCGGCCGCGCTCATGTTTTCCGGCTGTGCAAGCACAGGCGATCTAGAGAGCCTGCAGGACCGGGTCGACGCGATGGAGCAAAATGTTGACAGCGCAGCAACCAAGGCTGATCAGGCCCAGGCAACCGCTGATGAATGCTGCGAAGATGCAAGCGAAGACGCTGCTGCGGCGAAGCAGGCTGCACAGGACGCTGAATCCTCAGCCGACCGGTCTGAAAGCGCAGCTGAGAGAGCGGAAAGCGCAGCTGAGAAAGCGGAAAAAGTGTTTGAGAAAGGGATGAAGAAGTAACAATTCTTTTATCTTTTAGGTCATTGCCCTGCCGGCCCGCATGCTCCGGGACCGGCAGGGCCCCTGACTCATAAAAATTCAATGATCTTCCTGCCTTAAAACCCGAGATATTTGCGCAGATACGGAGCAGTGCGGGATTTGTTTGACAATGCCGCTTCTTCAGGGCGCCCCCAGGCTGTAACCCTGCCTCCCTGTCTGCCGCCGCCCGGCCCCATGTCAATAATGCAGTCTGCAGCGGCAATAAGATCCATGTCGTGCTCTATCACCACCACCGTATCACCGCGGTCCACCATGTGCTGGATCACGCCGGTCAGTTTTGCCACGTCTGACATGTGAAGGCCTGTGGTTGGTTCGTCCAACACATAGAACCCTCCTGCAGAGGACCTGGCCGTGAGTTCTGAGGCAAGCTTCATGCGCTGGGCCTCACCCCCTGAAAGTGTGGGACTGGGCTGTCCCAGCCGGATATATCCCAGGCCGATTTCCGAGAGAAATCGCAAAGAACGTTTAATCTGCGGAAAGACCTGGAAAAAGTCAAGGGCTTCATCCACTGTCATTTCAAGAACACCGGCCACAGATCTTTCCTTGAACCGAACAGCAAGGGTATCCTGGTTATATCTGCGCCCTTCGCAAACGTCGCAGGGAATATGAACAACAGGAAGAAGCGGCATTTCAACCCTGTGCTGTCCCTGCCCTCCGCAGGCCTCGCACCTGCCGCCTGCCACGTTAAAGGAAAACCGGCCCGGGCTGTAACCCCTTGCCCTTGCCTCGGGTGTGGCGGCAAAAATCCTGCGGATTTCGTCCATAATCCCTGCGTAGGTTGCAGGCACGGACCTGGGGGTGCGGCCTATTGGAGACTCGTCCACTTCTTTTACGCTTTTTACACTGCCTGCGCCGGAAAGTTTTTTCAGCACGGGCGGCAGCCCGCGCCCTGAAACAGCGGCTTTAAGCGCCCTGAAAATAATATCGCGCACCAGTGTGGACTTGCCTGAACCGCTCACTCCGGTAACGCACACCAGCCTTCCCAAAGGTATCCGTACTGAGAAATCCTTTAAATTATGGCAGTTTGCCCCTTGAATCGTCAGATATTTACAGTCGTCAAGGCTGCGTCTTTTCGGGGGCGCCGGTTTTTGCGGCTTTTTGAGCCATTTTCCCGTTACTGAATTCTTTTCTTTTTCCAGGGAGTTGGCAGTCCCCTGCGCAACCACCCTTCCTCCGTGAACACCCGCGCCCGGACCGAGGTCTATAACACGGTCAGCGGCACGGATCATCGCTTCTTCGTGTTCAACCACCACCACGGTATTGCCCCGGTCCCGTAAATCATGAAGGGCTGAAATGAGAGCCCCGGCGTTTTCAGGATGAAGGCCTACGGTGGGTTCATCGAGCACATAGCACACCCCCCGAAGATTGGAAGAAATCTCTGCGGCAATCCTTACTCTCTGGGCCTCGCCTGTGGCAAGAGTCCTTGTGGCCCGGTCCAGTGTGAGATATCCCACGCCCAGTTTTTCCAGGATCTCAAGCCTGGTGCGAAGCTCCGGGAGAATCCGCTCGCTTATTTCACCGCCTGCCACACCCATGCCGTCAATCCAGTTAATAACCTCTGAAACAGACATTGCAGATATATCGGCGATATTTTCTTTTCCGATCCTTACTGCCAGGGCTTCGGGCCGCAGCCGGGTTCCGCTGCAGGAGGGACATATGATCGATTCCCTGTTTTGCACATCTTCAGAATCTTTCAATATTCCGGCGCCCTCGCAAACACGGCATGCGCCGAATTTCTGGTTCCAGGTAAACAGCCTGGGGTCGGCCTGAGCAAGGCCGGCCCCGCATTCAGGACACGCCCTGCGGGTGGAATAGAAATGATCCTGCTGGTTATCACCGGCTGCGGCGGCCACGATAATTGCGCCCGCCCCTGATGCAAGGCCGGTTTCCACGTAACCGCGAAGCTGATTTTCCTTGATGTTATCCGCTGACAGTTCGGCAACAACGGCTTCCACATCATGAATTGAGTATCTGTCCATGGCCGGCGGCTTGTCTGTCTCATATATTTGTCCGTCAATTCTGATTTTCTCAAAGCCTTGTGCCGCCGCCCGCTTGATTACGTCTGCATGAAAGCCTTTGCGTTTGCGGATCAGCGGTGCCAGTATGCGGATTTTTATCCCACGGAACTGCTGTAAAATTCTTTTGGCTATTTCCTCTGCATCTGCAGTCTGGCCCGGCACGCCGCAATTGGGACAAAAAGGCGTTCCCATGGCTGAAAACAGCAGGCGCAGGTAATGATAAACCTCAGATACGGTCCCTGCCGTTGACATTGCCCCGGCTCTCGAGACTTTCTGTTCCAGGGCGACAGTGGGGGGAACGGATGCAACACGATCCACATCCGCCCTGGAAAGCGACTGCATGTACTGGCGGGCATATGCGGGCAGACAGTCAAGAAACCTTTCTCTTCCCTCGGAGTAAAGCACGTCAAATGCAAGGGTGGACTTTCCCGAACCGCTTACCCCTGTTATGCACACCATCCGGTTTTTGGGGATTTCAACCGATATATTGTCCAGGTTGTGCTCCCTGGCCCCTTTAATAATTATACTGTTGCTCTGTCCTGTGCCAATTGCAGGTATCAGGGATTCTCTGAATTTTTCACGGTCGCTTGAAACCCCGGCCAGAGCCCGGCCTGTAAAAGTGTCAAGCTTTGCTATATCCGCGGGAGGCCCCTGGCCCATGATCCGTCCGCCGCGATCGCCTCCTTCCGGGCCCATGTCAATAATCCAGTCAGAGGACCTTGCCAAATCCATATCATGTTCAATCGCGGCCACGGAATGACCTGCGTCAACCAGTTTGTGAAGAACCCGCACCAGGTCGGCTACATTGGCTGGGTGCAGGCCGGTGGTGGGCTCGTCGAGCAGAAACAAAGTATTTTCAGACCGACCGGCTTCCGCCAGATGCCTGGCAAGCTTTAAGCGCTGAGCTTCTCCCCCTGAAAGGGTCGGGGCGGACTGAGACAGGGAAAGGTATCCCAGCCCGATGTCTATTAATGGCTGGAGGGCGCCCGCAAGCCCCTGGTTATCGGAAAACAGATCCGCCGCATCCCTGGCCGGCAATGAAAGCACCCCGGCAATATTGTATCCCCTGCAGCGCACATCAAGTACCTGGGGACGAAACCTTTTTCCGTCGCATCCGGGGCAGCGGATGTAGATATCAGGCAGAAACTGCAGCTCCACGCGTTCATAGCCCGCGCCCTGGCAATGCGGACATGCACCGGCCGCAGTGTTAAAAGAAAAGGCTGACCTGGAAAGTCCTGCCTCCTTTGCCCGCCGGGTTGCGGCAAACAAGGTGCGAAGAGGGTCAAGCACCCGCATATACGTTGCCGCGTTCATTCGCGCGTTTCTGGAAAGCGGGGATTGGTCCACCAGAACAATTCTGTTGACAAGATCATCGCCTTCTATCCTGCCGCATCTGCCCGGTTCCATTATCTCAAGCCCCTTTTGCCTGAGAAGATTCCTGTAAACTACATGGTCAACCAGGGTGGACTTGCCGGACCCGCTTACGCCTGTCACGCACACCATCAGGCCCAGGGGGATATCCACGGTTATATTGTCAAGGTTGTGCTCGCTTGCATTTACCACGCGCAGTCTTTTTTGCCCGGGACTGCGGGGCTTATCCGGCCCGGGGATTTTTAACCGGCCGCTGAAATACATGGCAGTCTGTGAATTTTTTCGTTTTAAAAGGCCCGCAAGTGTACCCTGATGCACCACGTTGCCGCCTTCGGCGCCCGGCCCCGGCCCCAGGTCTATTATGCGGTCGGCTTTTTCTATAAATGCAGGATCGTGCTCCACCACCACAACAGCATTTCCCGCTTCTGCCAGACGGCCCAGCACT
Organism: uncultured Desulfobacteraceae bacterium; assembly: GCA_964626455.1. GTDB lineage: Bacteria > Desulfobacterota > Desulfobacteria > Desulfobacterales > Desulfosalsimonadaceae > Desulfosalsimonas. Next base: position 24,808 of record CAZVFQ010000017.1, read on the forward strand.
TCTGCCAGGTTGCGTTTGTCCCTGGGATGCAGTCCCACGGATGGTTCGTCAAGCACATACAGAGTTCCTGTAAGTGATGCGCCAAGGGCTGCCGCCAGGGTTACCCGCTGCGTCTCGCCGCCGGAAAGGGTCCTTGACTGCCTGCCAAGAGTAAGATAGCCGAGACCAACGTCGCAGAGAAATCCGAGCCGGTCGGTTATTTCAGAAAGAATCATTTCTGATGCGGCATCAGCGGCTTTCTCACGTCTGCCTTCAAAAAAGGAAACCGCATTTTTAATCGACATCTGCTGGATTTCCGCAAAGTTTGCGCCCATAAAACGATACAGCAGGCACCGGGCTTTGAGGCGTGCTCCGCCGCAGTCAGGGCAGGTCAGGTACTGCCGGAATCTGGAAAGAAAAATTCTCGCGTGCTTTCGGTACCTGCGGTTTTCAAGCCAGGCAAAAAAATCCGAAATTCCGTACCATGACCCGTCTCCTTCCCAGATCCTGCGTCTGGTCATTTTGTCAAGTTCCTGCCACGGGGTGTTGACGGGCAGTTTTTTTCGGCGCATCCAGGCCATCAGATCGCGCTGGCATACCGAGTATGATGGTGTCTGAAAGGGACGTATCGCGCCTTCTGCAATGCTTGCGCGCTTGTCGGGGATCACCAGATCAGGATCGATATCTATGATTCGTCCGAAACCATTGCATGTTTCACATGCTCCCAAAGGGTTGTTAAAGGAAAACATTGCAGGCACGGGATCTGAATAATCAATACCGCAAAAGGCACAGTGCAGATCAGAACTAAACAGCAGGCTTTTTTTCTGTTCCGGTATATAGACCAGCATGCGGCCTCTTCCGAATGACAGTGCAGCTTCGATGGAATCGACTATCCTGGCCCTTTGCGAAGTTTCGATTGTCAGCCGGTCGAGCACAATGGTCACGGATTCTTCAGGCCCGTAATCCAGACCGGCTTCTTCTACGCGGAAGGCTTTGCCGGATTCCAGAACCCTGGAAAATCCGGCCTGTTGCAGGGTTTCGCGGATATCCTCTGCAGCGGTTTGCCCCGGGGGGCGTGAAAAGCATATCAGGGCGGTACAGCCCGGGGCCTGGTCCAAAATATCCTTAAATATTGAAGAAGGCGAGTCCCGACGAATCGGCCTGCCGCACGACTCGCAGTGAAGGACTCCCTGCCTTGCGAAAACAGAGCGCAGATAGTCGTCAACTGAAGTAATTGTCCCGACCGTGGATCTGGATGTCAGTACGGGCGAGGTTCTGCCGATGGAAATCGCGGGCAGGACACCGTCTATGCGTTCGGCATCGGGACGGTCCAGTCTTTCCAAAAACTGTCTGGCATACGGGGAAAAAGTTTCAACATAGCGCCGATATCCCTCGGCATACAAAACCTCAAATGCCAGCGAAGACTTGCCCGCTCCTGCCACTCCCGTGACAACGGTCACAGCTCCCACGGGTACGGTAACAGTTATATTTTTCAGATTGTTCTGCCGCGCATTTACAACGCGGATGCTGTCGGTTTTCATGTAATTTCAGGCCCCTGTTAAATATTTTCCCTGAATTATTTGTTTTTCTTCTGGTTTGACAAAGCATTGTCAAAATTTTATTTTAAGTTATTTAAATGTCAAGCTCGGCATTGCTTACAGGCTGTCAGAGGATTAATCAACCTTAAACCGCAAAGACTTGCCAAGGAGAGGCCAATGGACACCGGAAACATCTATGAAGTCAAGGACATTTCTCTTGCAGACCAGGGTGTGAAAAACATGGAACTCGCCGAACTCAATATGGGGGCTCTTCTCGAGGTGCGCAAACGCTTTTCCAAAGAAAGGCCGCTTGACGGCGTTCGGGTGGGCCTGGCCCTGCATGTGACAAAGGAAACCGGCATTCTGGTGCGAACTCTTATCGCCGGAGGCGCGGATGTTGCCATTACCGGGTGCAACCCGCTTTCCACCCAGGATGATGTGGCAGCCGCCCTGGCTGAAGAAGGGGTCAGGGTCTGGGCTTACAAGGGTGAGACCACCGAGGATTATTATCGGTACATCAACAATGTAATTGATTTTAAGCCGCATATCACAATTGATGACGGCTGCGATCTGGTCTCAGAGATTCACAAGAACCACGCCCATCTGATCCCGGATATCATCTGCGGCTGCGAGGAAACCACTACCGGAATCATTCGGCTGAAAGCCATGGAAAAAGACAATGTTTTAAAATACCCGATGATCGCAGTAAATGACAACAAGACCAAGCACATGGTAGACAACTTCTACGGCACGGGCCAGTCCAGCATAGACGGTATTCTGCGTGCCACCAACCTTCTTTATGCCGGAAAAACCTTTGTTGTATGCGGATACGGCAGCTGCGGCAAGGGGGTAGCAGAACGGGCCAGGGGCCTCGGATCCAACGTGATTGTCACTGAGGTGGACAATTTCCGGGCACTCCAGGCGCACTATGACGGATACATGGTCATGAAAATGGCCGATGCGGTTAAAATCGGCGATGTTTTCTGCACGGTTACAGGAAACAAGAACATAATCCGGCTGGAACACATGAAACAGATGAAAAATGGTGCTATTATGGCCAACTCAGGCCACTTTGACAATGAGCTGCAACTCGGCGCCCTTAGGGAGGCCGCAGCCTCCCGGCGTCAGGTAAGGCCATTTATGGAGGAATACCTGCTGGACGGCAAAAAGCTTTTCGTGCTCGGCGAGGGCCGGCTTGTAAACCTGGCCGCTGCTGAAGGACATCCCAGCGAGGTGATGTCCACATCGTTCTGCGGGCAGGCCCTTGCATGCGAATACGGCGTAAAGAACAAAGACAATCTCGAGGTCCGCGTGCTGCAGCTTCCTGAAGAAATCGACGATGAAATCGCAGGGCTGCAGTTAAAGGCCATGGGCGTTGAAATCGACGAACTCACACAGGAACAGAAAGATTATCTGGATTCCTGGGAGGAAGGCACCTAAGATTCAGGGTTTTTAAGAAAAATCAGTTGAAAATTCCGCCTTTAAAATGCTATTGATAAATAATTTGGCATTACAGCAAGGCAAAATTCCATTTAGCGGGATCTCGACGGTATAACGGATAATGGACAAGGCGGAAAAAAATCCCGGCAAAAGCGCCCGGCAGGAAGCTTTAAGGAAGCTGCCGGGCGTTGATGCCGTGCTCGAAAGGGCATTAACAGATTCCGAACTCTCAGGGGCTCCCCGATCTTTGCTCAAGACCTGCGTGCGGCAGGTCCTTGAAGACATCAGATTAAAAATTCTTGAAACAGGCAAGCCTCCTTCCGCAAGGAGCCTTTACCCGGACTCTGTTCTCGAATCCGTCAAAGCCCGGGTCAAATCCGCCATGGCCTACAACCTGGTCCATGTAATAAACGCCACCGGAGTGGTGGTGCATACCAATCTGGGCAGATCAATTCTTAGCAGCAGGGCAATGGAGCACCTTGCCGCCGTCGCCTCCCGGTATTCCAACCTTGAATTTAATCTTGAAACAGGAAAAAGGGGCTCGCGCTACGAGATCGTGGAAGATATCATTTGTGAAATCTCCGGTGCGGAAGCCGCCATGGTGGTCAATAACAATGCCGGCGCTGTTTTGTTGTGCCTGGATACAGTGGCCAAAAATAGAGAGGTGATCGTTTCCCGGGGCGAGCTGGTTGAGATAGGCGGATCTTTCCGCATCCCTGACGTAATGGCCAGAAGCGGGGCTGTTCTGCGGGAAGTCGGCGCCACTAATCGAACGCATTTAAAGGATTATCAGTCTGCTATAAATGAAAACTCCGGCCTGCTCTTAAAGGTTCATACCAGCAACTACGGCATTGTGGGCTTTACCGCAAGCGTGGATTTGGACGAACTGGTAAGACTTGGGGCGGATTCTGGTCTTCCGGTCATGGAGGACCTTGGCAGCGGCACTTTTGTGGATTTATCCCGTTATGGACTGATAAAGGAGCCTACTGTCCAGGAATCTGTGGCTACGGGAGCGGACCTGATAACTTTTAGCGGGGATAAGCTTCTTGGAGGGCCGCAGGCGGGGATTATCGTCGGTTCAAAATACTTCATGGACCGAATCAAAAAAAACCCGCTGACGCGAGCGCTTCGCATTGACAAGCTTACCCTTGCCGCACTTGAAAGCACGCTTCGGGCATACAGGGACGAACCTTCAGCCATGTCCGCGATACCGACTCTGTATATGCTTACCTGTCCGGCGCAATACATAGACAGCAAAGCAGAGTTGCTGGAAAAGAGACTTTCAGATATAGGCGATTCCCGCTTGAAATTAAGATTAATTGATTCAATTTCCAGGGCCGGCGGCGGGTCTTTGCCGCTGCAGGAACTGCCTACCAGATGCATTGCTATGGCAGTAGACGGAGTGTCGGCATCAAGGATCGACCACGGCCTGCGCAGCCAAAGGCCTGCAGTGGTCGGCCGGATAGAGGCGGACGCATATATAATGGATCTTCGGACGGTAAACGAAGATGAAATTGATATGATCGCAAATGCCGTCAATCAATTCCTAGTCGAGGTGTGACCCATGAGCGAACATCACCGTGAGATTCATCGCAGCAAAACCACCAGCAGCGCGTTTCTGCTTTCCAGAAGCGAGCCCTGCAAGCCCATGCCGGCATACGGCCCCGGCTCAAACAAGGCTGCGTCCTGGATTACGGAAATACTGTCCGGGACTTTTTCAGAGGTAACAACGCCGGAACAGGTAACTGAAAAGATTTTATCCGCAACTGAAGGTGAAGACAGGTTTGCCGCCATGATCATGCGGTTTGACGAGCTTGACCTTTCATCGGAGCCCGAATCCGCAGTCCTGGAATCCGCCGGAATACTGGATTCGGTATGCCGGAAGCACAATGGACTATGGGGAGTCTTTGACAGGGACAAACTGGTCTGTGTACTGCCCGGTGCAGAAAGTTCTGCCTGCATAGAAATAGCGCATACGGTTGGCAGCAAGCTCTCTGAGCAAAGAAACGACACCGTGACTGCGGGTATTGCTCAATATCCGGAACTTGAATACAGTCCTGAAGAGATAATTGAAAACGCACAAAAAGCGCTTGAACATGCAGAGTTCTTCGGGCCGGACAGCCGGGTGGTATTCGACTCGGTGAGCCTTAACATCAGCGGGGACAAATATTACCAGGCCGGACATATCGAAACCGCCGTTGCGGAATTTTGCAGAGCCCTGGCTCTTGATCCCGAAAATGTAAATGTTTTAAACAGCCTGGGGGTATGCCACGGGGTTTGTGAGGGTTTTGACAGAGCCCTTGAATGCTTTGACAAGGCAATGCAGATAGATCCCGGAGAGGTCATGGCTATATACAACGCCGGTTACGTACACATGTGCAGAAACAATTATGATAAGGCCCTGGATCTGTTTCTGGAGGCTATAAGGATTGACGGGGATCTTTTTGAGGCGCTATTTCAGACAGGCCGCATCTACATGGAAACAAACAGGCCGGAGCAGGCAAAAAAATATCTGGAAAAGGCCGTTGAGTTAAACAAAGAGTCGGGAGCGGCTTTCCGCTTTTTAGGCGACTGCTACACAGCGATTGACAGGGACACGGATGCGGCGGCAGCATACAAAACCGCTCTTAAGCTGCGTCCTGATAATGCCGAAGCCCTTTCCGCACTGGGCCTTCTCTACGAAATCCAGGAAAGAAACGCGGATATCGCACTGATGTTCTGCAGTCGTGCTGTTGAAATGTTTCCGGAAAACGGTTTGTTCCGGCACAGGCTGGGTCGTATTTATTATAACCGCGCAATGTATGACCAGGCCCTTGCCGAATTCGAAACCGCACAGAGCTGCGGGCACGCCGAATCCGGAGAATATGCTGAGCTTATCCGTGAAATCGGGGCAAAAAAGGAAAAAGTGAAATAGGCGGTCAATCTCCTGTATTTAAAATACAGGACCGGCTTGATTTTGCGGGGTTAGTTATTATTTTGTAGATAAACAGGCGCCGGAAGATGGCTGATATGCCAGCTGCAAGGCGATATTTTCAGTTAAAAGGAGTAATTGGCAATGCCTATTTTTGAATATTATTGCGATTCGTGTGACAGTAAATTCGAGACACTGGTGCGCGGCGGCGAGGCGCCGGTATGCCCGCAGTGCGGAGGCAAAGATTTGAAAAAACTTCTGTCTGCCTGCGGTTTTGTAAGCAAGGGAGCGGGCGGTGAGACCGTTAGCGCATCAGCGGGATCTTCCTGCGGGGGTTGTGCATCCACGAGTTGTTCCAGTTGCGGCATATGAATGACCGAACCATCCGCATCGGAACCAGGGGCAGCAAGCTGGCCCTGTGGCAGGCCGGCTGGGTAAGAGACCGGATTGTTGCAAATCATCCGGATACAGATGTAGAACTCGAGGTTATAAAGACCAGCGGAGACAAAATACTGGATATGCCCCTTGCCAGGGTCGGCGGCAAGGGGCTTTTTGTAAAGGAGATCGAAGAGGCCCTTTTAGACGGCCGGGTTCACATGGCTGTGCACAGCATGAAGGACATGCCCGGCATGACCCCGGAAGGCCTGTGCATAGCAGCCGTTCCTGAGCGTGAAACCCCCTGGGACGTGCTTATCGCCCGGGATGTCTTATCTCTTGATCGTCTGCCGCGCGGAGCAAAGGTGGGGACCAGCAGCCTGCGCCGCGCCTCCCAGCTTTTGAATTTCCGGCCGGACCTGCAAATCCTGCCCCTCAGGGGTAACATAGACACGCGGATAAAAAAGCTTTTTTCAGAAAACCTGGATGCAGTGATTCTTGCCGCAGCCGGAGTCAAGCGGCTGGGATACATGGAATATGTAACCGCAAGCATTGACCCCGAAGTTATTCTGCCGGCGGTTGGCCAGGGAGCTCTTTGCATCGAAGCCAGGACGGATGATGATTTTGTGCATGGCCTGCTCAAAGAAATTCATCACCAGGAAACAGCCTGTACTGTTTTTGCCGAACGGGCCTTTCTGCAGCGTCTTGAGGGAGGATGCCAGGTGCCGATTGCCGCATTTGCCAGGCTAAAAGGAGACAGCCTGGAACTTGACGGAATGGTGGCTGAAACCGACGGTTCGGTAATGATAAGGCAACAGATCAGCGGCCCTGCAAATAAACCCGAAGCCCTTGGCACCGACCTTGCCGAAAGGCTTATAAAGCGTGGCGCGGGTGATATAGTAAAGCGCCTTATAAAGGAAGCGCAAAACCAATGAACGGCAAAGTTTTTTTGCTCGGAGCCGGCCCGGGGGATCCCGGCCTTATTACTGAAAAGGCAGCCGCCTGCATCAAAGCGGCAGACGTGGTGGTATACGATTACCTGGCCTCAAAGCAGCTTCTAAAATACGCAAGCCCTTCTGCAGAACTTATATATGTGGGCAAAAAGGGGGGAGACCACACCTTAAGCCAGGAAAAAATAAACGCCCTTCTGGTTGAAAAGGCAAAGGCGGGAAATAAGGTTGCACGGCTTAAAGGCGGGGACCCTTTTATATTCGGCCGGGGCGGAGAAGAAGTAGAGGAACTGATTGAGGCCGGCGTTGGATTTGAGGTTGTGCCCGGGGTGACATCTGCAGTGGCTGCGCCGGCTTATGCGGGCATCCCGCTTACCCACCGCCAGTACGCCTCGTGTGTTACTTTTATTACAGGTCATGAAGATCCGGCAAAGACAGATTCCATGATCAACTGGAATGCGCTTGCCGGAACCGGCGGCACCCTTGTTTTTCTGATGGGGGTTAAAAACCTGCCAAATATTGTCAAGCAGTTGACGGCCGAAGGCATGGAGAAAAACACACCTGCGGCCCTTATCCGCTGGGGCACCACGCCTGTCCAGCAGACAGTTACCGGGAGTCTGGAAACGATTTGCAAAAATGTCAAGACAGCCGGGATAAAGCCCCCCTGCATCATAGTAATAGGGGACGTGGTGCATTTGCGCGAAAAAATGAAATGGTTTGAAAGCCGCCCTCTTTTCGGCAGGCGCATAGTGGTTACCCGCGCACGGGCCCAGGCAAGCAGTCTTCTGCAGCGTCTTTCAGACCTGGGCGCTGCAGTGGTGGAAACGCCTGTAATAGAAATAATGCCTGCGCAAAACATGCAGCCTCTTGATGATGCGATTAAAAATATCGGCAAATACGACTGGCTTGTGTTTACGAGCGTAAACGGGGTGGATGTGTTTTTTCAGAGACTTAGAGCCTGCAGGCTTGATACAAGAGCTTTGGGCCGGATAAGTACTGCGGCAATCGGACCTGCCACCGCAGAGAAAATGCGTCAGAACGGTCTGAACGCAGATATTGTGCCTGAAAGCTACCGTGCCGAATCAGTGGTAAAAGCCTTTGAAACCCTGGATATGTCGGGCAGAAAAGTGCTTCTGCCCAGGGCTGAAGGAGCCCGGCCGGTGCTGCCGCAGGAGCTTTCAAAAATGGGGGCGCAGGTAGATGAAATTATATCCTACAGAGCTGTTCAGGCAGAAGCGGGTAAAGCCGAGCTTTTGGAAAACCTGCGGGCAGGTACAATTGACATGGTGACATTTACCAGTTCGTCAACAGTTCGAAACTTCATGACCCTGCTGGCCGAATCCGAAGCTGAGAAATTGCTTTCCGGGGTTGCCGTAGCGGCCATAGGCCCGATAACAGCTGAAACTGCATCAGAAATGGGGCTTAAGACCGATATAACCGCAGAAGAATATACCATTGACGGCCTTGTTAAGGCTGTAGCCCAATATTATTCCGCCGGTTTTTAATCAATAGCATCAAATCTGCAGGCATCGTAGCATGCAAGGCACTGAATGCATTTTTCTTTATCTATGGAAGCCACTTCTTTTTTCTGCCAGCTCACAGCGCCGGTGGGGCATGCCTTATAGCACAGACCGCACTTTTTGCACGCGTCCGGATTTACGGTAAACTTTAAAAGCGCGACACAGCGCTTGGCAGGACAGCGTTTCTCATTGACATGGGCGTCATATTCGTCCCTGAAGTATTTGAGGGTGGAGAGAATCGGGTTGGGCGCGGTCTGGCCCAGCCCGCACAAGGAGGAGGTTTTAATTACTGCGGAGAGTTCTTCGAGAATGTCAAGATCTGCGGGCTCGCCCTCTCCGTTGCAGATCTTGTCCAGGATCTCTAAAATCCGGCGGGTGCCTTCCCTGCAGGGGGTGCACTTGCCGCAGGATTCCTCCTGGATAAAGTCCATAAAGAATCTTGCCATATCCACCATGCAGGTTTTTTCGTCCATGACGATCACCCCGCCGGAACCCATGATGGCGCCGACTTTGGCGATTTCCTCATAGTCCACCGGAGTGTCTAAATGTTTTTCCGGAACGCAGCCGCCCGAGGGGCCGCCGAGCTGGACCGCTTTGAACTTGCGTTTTTTCGGAATTCCGCCGGCAATGTCAAATATCATCCTTCGAAGGGTAATGCCCATGGGCACTTCCACAAGTCCGATATTATTTACATCTCCTGATATGGCAAACACCTTGGTCCCCTTGCTCGACTCGGTGCCCACGCTTGCATACCATTGCCCGCCGTTTAAGATAATCTGCCCCACATTTGCAAGGGTTTCCACATTGTTTAAAACAGTAGGTCTGTCCCACAGCCCCTTATTCGCAGGAAACGGCGGCCGCGGCCGGGGCATTCCGCGCTTTCCCTCAATGGAGCGCATCAGCGCGGTCTCCTCGCCGCATACAAAGGCGCCCGCGCCCTGGTAGATATCGAGATCAAAGTCAAATCCGCTGCCAAGGATGTCTTTGCCCAGAAGACCATACTCTTTTGCTTTGTCAATGGCCATGCCCAGGCGCCGGATGGCGAGCGGATATTCGGTGCGGCAGTATATGTAGCCCTGAGAGGCGCCGATAGCTTTGGCCGCAATTACCAGGCCTTCTATGACCGCATGCGGGTCTGCCTCAAGTATGCTTCTGTCCATGAATGCACCGGGGTCGCCCTCGTCAGCGTTACAAAGAACGTATTTGATATCCCCTTCGGCCTTTGCGGCAAAACTCCACTTAAGCCCGGCGGGAAAGCCTGCACCCCCCCGGCCCCGCAGGCCCGAGGTCTTTATTTCCTCTATGATTTCTTCGGGTGTCATCTCGGTAAGGGCCTTTGCCATGCCAAAGTAGCCGTCCCTTGCAATGTATTCGTCTATGTCCTCCGGATTGATAAGCCCCTTGTTGCGCATGGCCCAGATAAGCTGATTTGAAAAGAAGGGGATGTCTGACATCAGGGGAATAACTTTTTTTGATGCAGGGTCCTTATACATAAGACGCTCTACAGGGCGGCCTTTTAAGAAATGGGATTCAACAAGTTCTGCCGCGTCTTTAGCCCTTAGCTGCTGGTAGAATATGCCTTCCGGCTCTACCACCATTACCGGTCCCAGGGCGCAAAATCCGTTGCATCCGGTCTCTATTACCTGTATTTCCTGTTCCAGGCCGTGTTTTTGTAATTCAGCATCCAATGCATCGTGAAAACTCCTGCTGCCGCTTGCATGGCAGCCGGTGCCGCTGCAGAGCATCAAATGAAGCCTTGCCTGATTCATGATTATCTCCTGAAAATATTTCTCAACTCCGTTATTTTTACAACCCTGATCAAACAGGTTGTTCCTACTCGTACTTTTGCAGAATTTCTGAAACCTGGTCCGGTTTTACCCCTCCGTAGGTTTCCTGATCCACCACCATAACAGGGGCAAGCCCGCAGGCGCCAAGACAGCGCACCCCTTCCAGAGAAAACCTGCGGTCTTCGGTTGTCTCGCCCACATCCAGATCAAATTCCTTGCGAATGCGGCCTATGACCTCCTTGATCCCTTTTACGTAACAGGCGGTTCCCAGGCAGGCCCGGATTTTGTGGCGGCCTTTGGGGGTCAGGGAAAACAGGGCGTAAAATGTTGCAACACCGTATACATCGCTGGGGGGAATGTTTAATCCGCGGCCGATATAATCGATAACTTCTACCGGAAGGTAGCCGACAACCTCCTGGCACTCGCGCAAAGCCGGGATCACCGGACCGGGCGAATTTTTGTGGGCCTCGATGATTTGATCAATTTGTTCTATCATATCCGGGGTTACATCCGGATGAGCTGCCAACTGAGACGCTATTGACATATTTAGCCTCCAAAGCCGATTGAAATGTATGGATTTTCAATTTTAGTACAAGAAACATAACTTTTCATAACAATCAGGAAATGTCAATGAAATCATAAGACCATCCCGGTTTATTCCGGGAAATGCTACCTTTGATTGACACTTATAGTTTTATATGATTAAAAAGTGATGGCACTGTAAAAAGTGATCAGGTAATTAAGTGGCTATGCGGTTGATAAATGATTAGGTTTTAATTGAAAGATAATTGATATCGGGGGAAACAGGAAATGGGCAAAGTTACTGTTGAAGATCTGCACAGGATAAAAAAGGAAACATGGGGCAGAATAGCTCTGCGCAAACAGGAAGCAAACGCCCGTATCACGGTTCACATGGGGGAATGCGGCATGGAGGCCGGCGCAAGGGATGTAATGAAGACGCTGCTTGAGCAAATCGGCGCATCAGGCAGGCAGGACGTCCACATTTTTACCGGTGACTGCCTGGGAATCTGCGAAACCGAACCCAATGTTACAGTTGAGATCAAGGAGCACGAACCAGTGGTGTACCAGAAGGTGGATCAGGAAAAGGCACGCCTGATATTTGACCGTCATGTCATGAGCGGTGAAATTTTGCAGGAAGATGTTGTTGCGGTGCCAGCAGCAGAAGAAATCGAATCTGAGGCCGGCCGGGAGGAATAAATGGCAGATACGGATAAGATCCGCATGATACTGGGGAGAACCGAGGCTTTCCGATCTCTTAGTGATGAAGAAATCGGGCAGATTGCTGAATTCAGCAGTCTGCGTGATCTGGAGAAAGATCAGCAGCTGTTTAAAGAAGGCACGGCTGCAGACAGCCTCTGGGTCGTTGCCGCCGGGGAAATAGATCTGCGCTTTGAACTGCCGGCAAGGCAAAGCACCGGGGCGCAAACCATATCCACTCTTTCGGAAACCGGGATCCTTGGCTGGTCAAGCCTTATTCCGCCGTACAAATATAAACTGTCAGCCTACTGCGTCTCAGAGACCTGCGAAGTGATCCGCATTAATGGAGAGGATCTTCTGGCCCATCTTAAAAACAACCCCGAACTGGGCTACAGGGTTTTGTCTGCTATGATCAGGGTGGTGGGCAACCGGTTTGAGCACCTGCAGGCCAAGTCAGATATAAGGAGCCCGTTATGATAAGCCTGGATTTCATGGACCGGGTCGAAATGTTCAAAGACCTGCCGGACGAATATTTAAAAGCGCTTCAGGATGCAGCTGAATCGGCTGAATACAAAAAAGGAGAGCTTTTCTTCAGACAGGGAGAGCCGGCCCGACATTTGTGGATCGTGATAGACGGTGAGGTGGAACTCCGCTGCGAGCCTTGTGCAGATGGATTACAGCAGCAGGCGCGCGATCCCGTCGCTTTTGTTTCAGCAGCCCAGGCATTCGGATGGACCTGTTTTGTTCCGCCCTATCAATACCGGTTGTCCGGCTACTGTGCTTCGCGCCGCTGCCGACTGCTTAAATTTGAAAAAAACGAACTTGAAAACCTGTTTCAAAAATACCCGGAGATGGGGTTTGCGGTAATGAAATACACTATTACCGCCCTGGGCACCCAGTTCCAGGAGCTGCAGGATGAAATCGCCAGGCAGCGCGGCCACGAGATAATGAACCGCTGGTAGGTTGCATGGTTGACAAGAGTTGGTGGTTAAGCGGCCTGCGCCTGCAGCGCGCCGCTTAACCATTTTTGTTGTTCTTATGCCGCTGCCGAGAGTTTAACAGCGCACACCTTGTATTCAGGAATTTTGGAAACCGGGTCCAGGGCCGAGTTGGTCAGGCGGTTGGCAGCTGCTTGCGCATAATGAAAAGGTATAAATACGGTACCGTCAACCGCTTTTTCCGAAATGGTCATCTTAGCCACTATCTCGCCGCGCCTTGAGGCGATTTTTATCTTGTCCCCGTCTTTTAATCCATATTTTTCCGCATCAGAAGGTGAGATTTCCACAAAGCTTTCAGGGGCACGCTCGTTTAAACCCTCTGTTTTGCCGGTCATGCTCCGGGTGTGGTAGTGGTAGAGCACCCGGCCCGTAGTCAGGTAAAGAGGATATTCATCATCCACCTGCTCTGCCGGCGGAATATAATCTATTGCATGCAAGACACCTTTTCCAATGGGGAATCCCTGGCCATGGAGAACAGGCGTTCCCGGGTGATCGTCTACCGGGCACGGCCAGTGAAGGCCTTGTTCTTCGATGCGCTCATAGTTTATACCTGCATACGAGGGAGTAACAAGGGTCAGTTCATCGAAAATCTCGGATGCGCTTTCATATTCCATGGGAAAACCCATACGCCGGGATATCCCGGCAATGATCCGCCAGTCATCCCTGGCCGCCCCGGGCGCGTTTACCGCCTTTCTGACCCGCTGGACCCTGCGCTCTGTATTTGTAAACGTGCCTTCCTTTTCGGCAAAGCAAAAGCTCGGCAGTACCACATCTGCCTTTTGAGCGGTTTCGGTCATGAAAATGTCCTGGACGACCATAAAATCGAGATGATCCAGGCTTTCTTCGGCATGGTTTAAATCCGGATCAGAGACCAGCGGATTTTCCCCTATAATATAAAGGGCCTTTATTTCGCCGGAATGTGCTTTCGGGATCATCTCTGTTACCGGCAGACCCGCCTTGTTTGAAAGCCCTGAAACATTCCAGGATGTTTCTATTTTCTTTACAATCTCCGGATCAGTAACTTTCTGATAGGCTGTAAACACATTGGGCAGACCGCCCATGTCACAGGCACCCTGGACATTATTCTGTCCCCGCAGGGGGTTTACCCCTGTTCCCGGCCTGCCGAGGTTGCCGCAGATCATGGCAAGATTTGCCAGGGATTTGACATTGTCTGTTCCTGAAATGTGCTGGGTTATGCCCATGCAGTATAAAATCGCCGCCTTGTCAGCACCCGCATACAGGCGCGCGGCTTCGATGATTTGGGCTGCTGGAATACCGGTGATTTCTGAAACATAGTCAGGAGTGAATTTTTCAACCATCTCCTGCAGGGCTTCAAAGCCCTGGGTGCGGTTTTCTACAAAATCTTTGTCGTATAAGTCTTCCTTGAGGATTACATGTATCAGTCCGTTTATCCAGGCAACATCAGTGCCCGGATTCGGCCGCAGCCATTTGTCCGCAAATTCAGCAAGCTTTATGCGCCGGGGATCTACAAGAATCAGTTTCGTGCCTTTAAAGGAAACAGCCCTTTTGACAAAGGAAGATATCACCGGGTGGTTTTCCGTGGTGTTGGAACCCGTAACCAGTATAACGTCTGCTTCCTCCACATCCGCGATGGTGTTTGTCATCGCACCGCTTCCGAACGCCGCGGCCAGACCGGCCACAGTTGAGGAATGTCAGAGCCGGGCGCAGTGGTCTATGTTGTTTGTCTTTAAGACAGCTCTGGTAAACTTCTGAGCAAGGTAGTTGTCTTCGTTGGTTATCCTTGCAGAGGTCAGAACACCGATGCTGTCGGGTCCGCTGGTGTCTTTTATTTCCCCGAGACGCCGGGCTACCAGATCCAGGGCCTCGTCCCAGTCGGCTTTGCGGAACTCACCGTTTTCCTTAATCATCGGGCTGGTTAGACGTTCGGGTGAATTTATAAATTTGAACCCGAATCGTCCCTTGACGCACAGGCTGCCGTAATTTGGAGCAACCTCTTGTGCTCCTGTCACCTTCACCACTGTATCATCTTTTACATGCAAGATTATCTGGCAGCCCACCCCGCAGTAACTGCATGTGGTGCGGACTTTTTTAATCTCCCATGGCCGCCACCTGTATTTTGCTTCCTTTTCAACAAGCGCACCCACCGGGCAGGCCTGAACGCATTCACCGCAGAACACGCAGTCAGAATCTTTCAACGGCCGATCACCTGCAGCCACGATTTTGCTCTCCTTGCCCCGGTAGCCGAAATTTATGGCATTGTTGACCTGTACTTCATTACAGGCCTGCACGCACTTGCCGCACAGAATGCACCTTGAAAAGTCACGTACAATAAACGGATTTACTGTTTCCATGGGATATTTGGTATCTGTTGCGGCAAAGGCCTCACCAGATACCTGGTACCTGTATGCCAGGTCCTGAAGCTCACAGTCTCCCCATACCGGGCACAGCCGGTCGCTGTGGTCATAATCCTGCACGCGAAGCTGAAAGTCTGAAAAGCTGCCGGTGTCATCTGATTTGCGTACAGCACAGTTGTGGTTTCCGGAGGCAAGAAGAAGTTCAATGGTCATTTTGCGGGAAGCTACAACCGCCGGGGATTCCGTATGAATCACCATGCCTGCCTGGGCTGGCGTGGAACAGGCAGGAAGCAGGTTTCGGGCATTTTCAACCTCAACCACGCATACTCTGCAAGCGCCAGTGGGTGAAGCTCCTTTCAGGTAGCACAGGGTTGGAATGTCGATGTTGTTTCTGCGGGCTACGTCCAGAATGGTCTCTTCCGGCTCGAAGGAAAACCGGTTTCCGTTGATGGTCACTTGATTTTCTGTCATATCGCTTTCCTGATAACTGTCTGAATTGTCGAAATGTATACACTTATCCCCAGGCAGGGAAAAAATATCTCAAAGCAACTTCCATATCTGATTTTAAGACAGCTTTCAAGGGTTAAAAACCCCCTTTAGTTACAACCACATTTCCCTTTCAGAATCACGAAGGGACATGGGCGGGCCGAGGACTTCGTACCAGACAATGGCTTTGCGCAACTCATTTCTTGAAATCCTAAGAGACCTGACTTTCCTGCGGACATCACCTGCCATTCCTGCAAGCGGCGGCGCCGGAATCGGCCTTTGGGTCTTTCCCATCCTTGCTTCCGGGGTCCAGCCTTTGCTGCTGCGGGATTCGATCAGGGTCTTGCCCCGTTCCAATGAAACGGGTTGCCGCGTGGCCTCGGGCCGGGATTCAACAGGAGGGCTGGATGATTCGGTTTTTTCCCCGGCCAGATCTTCTGCTGACAAAATATCCTCCCAGCCGGTGGAACGTCCTTTCTGGGGCGCGGATTTGCGGGCCTGTCCAGGGGTGCCCTGAATTTCACCCTGCATTTCCGCGAGAATATTCTTCAGATTTTTCTTCCAGTCGCTTTCCTGTTGCCTGGGCTGCTCTTTTTGTTCAGCCGCACTCATCTGCTTTTTCTTGATCCTGGCAATATTGCTAATGATAATGACAATCAGCACCAGGAAAAATAACAGAGATTCCATATTAACTTCCTTTGTTTTTG
>CAZVFQ010000018.1:0-38780 GCA_964626455.1 uncultured Desulfobacteraceae bacterium
ATAAAAAAACATTTTCAAATAAAACCCTGCCGTGATATTTAACCCCCTTGGATTATTCATGCAAAAAACTATAAAAGCCAATGGGCTGAAACTTTTTGCCTGAAACAGAACTTGCGCGAAGAACAACGAGGTGACCGTGTTTCAAACAGACCAACAGATTGCCGAATACCTGAAAAAAGGCAGACGATCCCTGGATGAGGCTGAATCCAAAAAGCTGCTGGCCTCCTTTGGCGTGCCGGTGACAGCCGAATATACAACCACCAGCCCGGATGAAGCGGTATCGCGTGCAGAAGAACTCGGATTTCCCGTGGTGTTAAAAGGCCTTGGCAGCCGCCTGACCCACAAGACTGAAAAGGGCCTTGTACGGGTCAACCTGTCTTCAGCAGAAGACGTGCGGCAGCACTTTGCCGAAATCAGGACAGCAGCAGGATACGACTGGGAAGGCTGCCTGGTACAGCCCATGATAGCCGGCCGCAGGGAATTTGTTGCGGGCCTGTTTCGCGATCCCCAGTTCGGGCCGGTGGTCATGTTCGGCCTTGGAGGAATTTTTGCAGAGGCCCTCGGAGACGTTTCCTTCAGGATCGCGCCTGTTAGCCCTGAACAGGCCCTGGAAATGACAGAAGAACTTTCTGCAGGCAGACTTCTGAAGGGTTTCAGGGGAGCTGCCCCTGCTGACCGGGATCAGCTTGCAGCGCTGATCACAGGCCTTTCCCGGCTCGGCATGCAGCACCCGGAAGTCAGGGAAGTGGATATCAATCCATTGATTATTTCAGACAACGGCACAGTTACAGCTGTAGACGCACTGGTGATAATAGAAGACCCCGGCCAATTGCCGGATGCTGAGCACAAGGAGCCAGAGAAGCCGGAAGCACACATTGCTGAAATCCGAAAAGCCATTGAAACCATGACCCATCCCCGCTCCATTGCCGTGGTGGGCGCAGCCCGGACAACCATGGGAACATATCCAGGAATGTTTGCATGCATTCGCAACTTCGGATTTGCCGGAAAGCTGTATCCGATAAATCCCAAAGCAGATGAAATCGACGGAATCAAGGCTTATCCCAGCCTCTGCGATCTGCCGGAACCAGTCGACCTGGTGATTATTTCAGTGCCGGGACCGGTGGTACCCGATGCCTTAAAAGACTGCATTGCATCCGGAAACAGAAATATACATATTTTTTCCTCGGGCTTCAGGGAAACCGGGGAGCCCGAAGGCATCCGACTCCAGGAGGAAATCGAGAAAATCGCCGCTGAAGGCAATCTTCACGTGGTAGGACCCAACTGTATGGGGTTTTATGTCCCGGAATCGCGCCTTATGACATGGCGGGATGCGGCCCGCCAAAGCGGCCCCCTGGCTTTTATCAGTCAAAGCGGCGGACACGCCCAGGATTTTACATGCTATGGCTCAGCAAGACTGGGGCTTTATTTCAGCAAGGTCATCAGCTACGGCAATGCCCTTACCTTAGACAGCCCGGATTTTCTGGATTATCTGGGCAGGGATGAAAAAACCAAAATTATTGCAATGTATATGGAAGGCGTAAAAGACGGACGCAGGCTCCTGGATATGGCCGCGCGGATAAACCCGCACAAGCCGATCATCATGTTTAAAGGCGGCATGACCGAATCCGGAGCCCGTGCCGTGGCTTCTCATACCGGCGCTCTTGCGGGCGGCGAAAAAATCTGGAAAGCGTTTTTCCGACAGACCGGCATTGTGCCCGCAGAATCCCTGGAACAAATGGCGGAAATCGCTCTTGCCCTGCAGAATCTTGATCCGTGGACCGGGAAAAATGTCGTGGTTATGGGAACCGGAGGGGGTATCGGCGTGGCTGCAGCAGACGGATGCGCCAAAGCGGGTCTTTTCCTTCCGGCACTGTCCCGTGATGTCATGACCCGCCTGCGCGAATATATTCCGCCGGCAGGTACCATGATCCGAAATCCGATTGACGCACATGTCCTGTTTTTAAAACCGGAGCTGCTAGGCTCAACCCTGGAAATGCTGGCACAGGAAAACGATTTGGACATTTTTGTGATATCTTTGCATTTTGACTGGATCTACGGCCTGAAAGACGGAACGCATGCCGAGAACTTAGGAAGATATATTGCTGAACATGCCCGCAAATATACAAATGGCAAACCGCTGGTAGTGGTATGGCGGCAATACCAGCCTGACCCGGATATCAGGAACTGCCGCATCAGGGTGGAAAAGATGCTCCTTGATGCCGGAATACCGGTTTATGAAGGCTTGAACCGGGCCCTGACGGCACTTTCCAGAACAGCCGCATACCATGAATTTAAGAGCGGGACCGGAAATAAGACCGGTCATTCTTAGTTTCCATCCGGGCTGTCCTGCCCGTTTTGATTAAAATACCGGCGATATTCCTCCTTTACCATCTTGCGGTAGATATGGTAGAAAAACAGACTCATAACCTCTGTTGACTGGCTGCTTTTTTCCTGCGCCTCGCCGGTGCCCGCCTGCCGCAGCCCCATTTCCACCGACCGCCGGACATTTCTGACAACAAGGTCGCGAAACAGGTCTGTAAAATCTCGCAGATCTGCCGGATCAAATCCGTTTCTCGGCCCGATGCCGATTCTGTCCATGTCCACGAGAAGGCGGCCGATGATCACGTCATCCTGGGAATAATAGGGTTCACCGTCTTTTTGCTCGCCGGTGATAATTCCCCACTGCTCCATTTTGCCAAGCCATTTCTCGCTTATACCGGTAGCTTCCTTAAAGGCCTGTCTGCCTGTAATCCCGCCTGAAAGAAGTTGATCAAGCGGGCGGATATACTGGGACAGAAACATAAGGGCGGAGCGGTCTGCAGGCGCTTGTTTTTCATGCTTTGTTAACAGTTGCCTGACAACCCGGATCGGCAGGAAATAATTTTCACGCAGGGCCTTTATCAGACGGACCTGCTCCACATAATCCCTGCTGTAATCAGCCTTGTTGATTCCGGTTTTACAGGGTTTGGGCAATACGCCTTCCCGTATGTAGTAATGTATAGTTTCTTTTGAAACCCCTGTTTTTTTCACCAGTTCACTTATTTTCACGCAGGCTCCCTAAAATCCGCCGTGACCGCGCAAAAGGCGGGATAGACGTTATTGTTTTTCATTGACAAAAATTGCCGGTAAAGTATTGTGCATTATCGTGTAGCATACTACACGTTTTCTGCAGGTATGTCGATCAGATTTTAAAGCCCGCGACCCCGGGCCTTGTAATTACGAGACCGGCATTTTTGTATCAAACATTTTCAGGCAAAATGAAAGGAAACAAATCATTATGGCACAACAACTGGCAGACAGGCGGGATGTTGATTTTGTAATCTGGGAGCAGATGACCGGAGAAGAACTGCTTAAAGCAGACCGCTACAAGGAATTTAACCGGAAAGCCTGCGACATGATCCTAACCGAGGCGCGCAATCTTGCTGTAAAAGAAATGCTTCCAACAAACCAGGAAGGCGACCGGGAGGGTGTTAAATTTGAAAACGGTGTGGTGAAAGTTCCGGAATGCTTTCACCGCCCGCACAATCTACTGCTTGAAGGCGAATGGGGATGCCTCGGGGTGCCCCAGGAAATGGGCGGACAGGGGGCCCCGGCCCTGGTTGCTGCCGCAACTAGCGAATACTTCATGGGCGCCAACTGGTCGCTATACGTATATGCAACCATGGGTATCGGAACCGCTGAGATGATCCACAGCTACGGCACCAAAGAACAGAGGGAAGCTTACGTGGAAAAACTGGTGCAGGGTCAGTGGGGAGGAACAATGCTTCTCACAGAACCACAGGCAGGATCTGACGTAGGAGCGCTTACCACAACAGCAGTGAGAAACGAGGACGGCACCTACAGCCTAACCGGCAACAAGATTTTTATCACAGTGGGCGAACACGACCTTTGCGAAAACATCATTCACCCGGTGCTTGCCCGCATAGAGGGAGATCCTCCCGGCACCAAGGGTATATCGATTTTCATTGTGCCCAAGTATTTGCTAAATGAAGACGGCAGCCCTGGCGAACGAAACGATATAGTATGCACCGGAGTGGAGGAAAAACACGGCATTCACGGAAACGCCACCTGCAGCATGGCCCTTGGCTCAAAAGGCAAATGCATCGGTTATCTCCTCGGAGAAGAGCGCAAGGGCATGCGCATAATGTTTAACATGATGAACGGGGCACGCATGTCCACGGGACTTCAGGCGCTTTCTTTTGCCTCATCAGCCTATGCGCTGGCTGTGAATTACGCAAGAGAGCGCATCCAGGGCCGGGATATGAACGACTTTTTCAATCGTGAGGCTCCGTCTGTAGCCATTATCAAGCATCCTGACGTGCGGCGCATGCTGCTGTGGATGAAGGCATATGTTGACGGAATGCGCAGCCTGTTCTACTATGCCGCCACATGCCGCAGCAAGGCTCAGATCGCAGAAACAGAAGAAGAACGCGAATTTACATCGGAAATCTACGACCTTTTAACCCCGGTAATAAAAGACTATCTGTCAGTTCACAGCTATGATGTCTGCGTTCAGGCCATCCAGGTTTACGGCGGGGCGGGATACACCAAGGATTATCCGGTGGAACAGTACGCCAGGGACTGCAAGATAACCGCCATATTCGAGGGTACCAGCGGCATTCAGGCCATGGACATGCTGGGCAGAAAACTCGGCATGAAAAAGGGGCAGATCTTTGCAAATCTGCTGAAAGAAATGCAGAAAACGGTTTCTGAAGCAAAAGAAAACGAAACTCTTGCACCTTTGGCAGAAAAAGTGGATAATGCAGTCAACCGGCTCGGCGAAGTATCAATGCAGCTTGGAAAAAATGCCATGTCTGAAAACATGAAGACCGCATTTGCGCATTCATGGCCGTTTTTAGATGTTATAGGAGATGTAATGATCGGATGGATGCTTCTTTGGAGAGCCCGGATAGCCTCTGAAAAACTATCCAAGGCAAAGAAAAAAGATCAGATTTTTTACAACGGCCAGATCAAGACCGCGGAATTCTATATCCGCACAGTACTGCCCACAACCCTTGGAAGGCTGGATTCAATACAAGACGGCTGCGGAGCGGCGATCGAAATAGACGAGGCGGGCTTCGGCTGCCTGTAGTGACCGGTGCAAAAGGCCGGTTGTATAAATCCAAAACCCTAAACCACAAAGGAGCATTTATGGCAAATGAAACAAACATTCTGGAAGTAAACGGCCATATTGCAACCATTACTTTTAACCGGGAACCTGCCAATGCATGGAGCCTGGCGGCGCTGGAAGACTTTGAGCAAAAGCTAAACAAGGTTGAAAGCGATAAAAACGTCAGGGTTGTCATACTAACAGGCGCAGGGGAGAAGTGCTTTTCCGCCGGCTTTGACGTAAAAGACGGGGCCAACGCCCATAAGACAGGCCCCAAGGGCCAGGAGCTTTGGAGCCGGATCGACAGATCTGAAAAGCCTTTTATCGCCGCCATAAACGGCCATGCCTTTGGAGGCGGCCTGGAGCTTACGCTCTGCTGCCACTTTCGAATAATGGCAGACTCCCCTAAAGCCCAGATCGGGCTTACAGAGCTTAATCTTGGCATAATCCCGGGCTGGGGCGGAACCCAGCGACTGATGAGGGAGGTGGGAAGAGCAAAGGCCCTGGACATGATTCTTTTTTCAAAGCGGTTAAGCGCGGCCGAAGCCCTGGAAGCAGGCCTGATACACCAGATAGTGCCGCCTGAAAAACTAATGGATGAAGCTGCGTCACTTGCCCAAAAGCTTTCCGAACGGCCGCCCGTGGCCGTGGGCTGCGTACTTCGCGCCATGAGTGCGGGCATCTATGAAGGCATGGAACAGGGACTTAAAGTCGAACGCGAAGGAAGCGGGATTGCCGGCTCCTCAAAGGACGCGGCAGAGGGCTTTACCGCATTTTTGGAAAAACGGAAACCAGTATTCAAAGGCGAATAGGCAAAACCGATTATGAACACTGATGCTGCAATACTGGTGGTTGAAGATGTTAAATCCAGCCGCGTCGCCCTGGTCAAGATGCTATCAAAACTCGGCTTTTTACATATTTACGAAGCCGGCACCGGGAAAAAGGCCCTGGAGCGTCTTAAAAATACCAAAATTGACCTGGTACTGCTCGATGTGATGATGCCGGAGATGGACGGACATGAGGTTTTAAAAATCATGAAGGCAGACGTCAATCTCCGGCAAATCCCGGTAATAATGGTCACTGCAGTAGACGACATGGGCAGCGCCGTTACCTGCATTGAACGCGGGGCAGAAGACTACCTCACCAAACCCTTTAATCCCGTAATGCTGCGTGCAAGGATCTTTGCCAGCCTGGAAAAAAAACGGCTTCAGGATATTGAAAAAGAATATCTCAACATGTATGACTCGGCAACCGGCCTGCCCAATCAGCGCTATTTTCTCCAGCGTCTTACAGAACAGATCCACCGCAGCGAGCGCCTGCCCTCCCTGTTTGTCGTTCTTTGCGTGCAGATGGGCAAATACAACATGATATTTGAGTCTTTGGGCCGCAGGGCGGCAAACGAGTACCTGGAAACCCGGGCGCAGCAGCTTAGAAGCATTCTTCCAGACGATGCCCTGCTTGCAAGAACAGGGGAGCAGACCTTTGCTGTACTGCTCTTTGATCTTCCGTCAGCGGCCAAGGGAAACGCGGCAGCCATAGGCATCTATGAAACTCTCTGCTCTTCTGTGAACCTTGCGGGTCATGAAATAACAGGCAGGGTGAACGTGGGGGTGGTTTACAACAATCCGCCATACAAAAGCGCAGAAGTAATGTTCCGCGACTCCGGCCTGGCAGCCAGCCGGGCCGGTCTTAGGGGCGGATTTAAAATCTTTGATGATACACTACACCAGGAAGCCATGCGCAGGCTGGAACTGGAACCCGATCTTCGCCGTGCTTTAAACAAAAGCCAGTTCCTTATTTATTATCAACCCATTGTCCATATGGGAAACGGAGACATAGCAGGATATGAAGCCCTGGTAAGATGGATGCATCCGGAAAAAGGCATGATAATGCCAGATGGATTCATAAACATTGCAGAGGATACCGGACTGATTATTCCCCTGGGCAACTGGGTTCTCTACGAGGTCTGCCACCAGGCGGCGCTATGGGGGAAAAAGACGAACAAAAAAAATAACTTTACTATAAGTGTTAATGTGTCCGCGCATCAGTTCGCAGATTTAAATTTTCTTTCCGTGCTGCAAAACGCACTTGAAAAAACAGGCGCGAGCAGCGAAAATATAAAAATGGAGCTCACTGAAACCGCTCTGATTGAAAATGCGCCGCGCCTCGCAGAAATTTTAAATGAACTGGCGCAAATAAATGTACGCACCTCTCTTGATGATTTTGGAAAAGGCTATTGTTCTTTAAACTATCTTAATCGCTTCCCTTTTGACACTCTCAAAATAGATAGGTCTCTTATCCGCGGCATATCCACGGCTCCGCGCAATCAGGCCATTGTGGGAAGCACCATAGAACTCGCCCACAGACTGGGAATGAGCGTGGTTGCCGAAGGTCTGGAGGAACTCCAGGAGGTTGAAACCCTGCAGAAAATGGGATGTGAATACGGACAGGGATGGTTCTACAGCGAACCTCTGCCGGAAAAACAGGCCGGAAAACTTCTGTTGTAAAGACAAAAATTCAAACTATATTTCCTGGCTCCCGGCTTCACCGTCTTCTTCAGTAGTGACGCGCAATATATTGATCCCCGTGACAACAGCTGATAAAAAGCCGACAATCAGCACCGGGAACATTAGCATTACATGGCTCAGAAGGGAAAACCCTGCCGCGGTATTTGAGGCAATACCGAAAAGCGCCATTGCAAAAACTCCGCCCGCCTCCCACAGGCCCCAGTATCCTGGCACTGATGGCAGCATTATGAAAAAACAGATGATAATAAATACTGTGGTCATCTCGGCAAAACCAAGAGAAATACCGGGAAAACCCAGGGCCAGCAGATAAAGGGCCAGGGCCTGGAGCAGCCAGATCGCAAAGGAATAAAACACGCAAAAAAACAATACTACAGGCTGCTTTACCATGGAAAGCCCTGCGACGATGTTGTCGAGCATACGGATTAAAGGAATGCAGACTTTCTCACGAATCTTTTTTGCAAGCCGCCCTTCTGAAGAGGAAAACAGCAAAGGCGCTTTCATTATAATTCTTTTTAAAAACCGTTCAACTGCCGGAATGCTTATTGCCACAACCATTGCGGTTGCTATAATGCAGATTCGGATAAGGACGGCTGAAAGATTTTCAAGAGTCTGCCTGTCAAGCTGCCTTCCCCGGAAATCCGTCTGCAAATCCGGATCAATATGTACGGTTGCAAGGACCCATGCAAACATGACCATCAGTGTCAGTGCGTCAAGGAACCGCTCTGCTGCGATAGTGGTAAGGCCAAGGGTAAAATCAACATCATTCTGTTTTTTAATT
Organism: uncultured Desulfobacteraceae bacterium; assembly: GCA_964626455.1. GTDB lineage: Bacteria > Desulfobacterota > Desulfobacteria > Desulfobacterales > Desulfosalsimonadaceae > Desulfosalsimonas. The sequence continues at coordinate 8,417 of CAZVFQ010000018.1, forward strand.
ATCGCGGGGCGGGCAAGCTCACCGATTCTCCCCGGCAGGATTGAATTTATCATAAAGCCTATCATCAGGGGATGAAAGGCGGCAAAAAACCGCAATTTCAGGGTGGAGCCGAGTATCAGCCGCCAGCGCAAAGCCCTTACCAAAAATGAAAAAAGCCCGACCGCTGCACCCGGGAGCAGCCACAGGTAATTGACCTGGGCCATGCTTTCTGCAAGCAGGTTCAGCGGCACATTACGGAATGCAAAATAAAAACCGCCGGCTGACAAAACCGCGCCTGCAAGAAGAGAAAGAAATATTTTACGTTTCATCTTCAAATCTCCAGGGACAAAAAATCCAAAAGGCTGAAAAACTACAATACCTTATTTTAACCGCATATGCAAAAGCCAGTCTTTCTTTAAAAAACACTTGTTGTCCTTGACATCCTGCCGGGTTTCTATATCATCTTGAAGTTGTTTGGATTATCAATCCGGGACAGCAGCAAAGGACTGCATTATGAAAGATGATAAAGACAACGGCTATCAGGAAGAATTAGAAGAACTGCGGCAAAAAATCGATACAGCAGACGAAAATATTGTCTCTCTTCTTGCCCGGCGCATGGAACTTGTAAACCGGATCGTTGACATCAAAAAAAAGCACCACCTGCCGGTCTACCATCCGGCCAGAGAAGAAGACCTGATATCGGCAAGACGCAGGCAGGGAAAAAAGGCGGGGCTGGACCCGGATTTTATAGAGGAACTATACCGGGCCGTTCTCAGCCGCTCAAGAGTGGAGCAGACCGGGCAGATGCGGCAAAAGGCAGTAAAGCCCGGAGCGGTGGTTCTGATAGTGGGCGGGTACGGTGAAATGGGACGCTATTTTGAAGCCTGCTTTACCCGGGCCGGCTACCATGTACGCCTGATGGGCAGAAATGACTGGGACCGTGTTGACGAGCTGTGCAATGACGTTGATCTTGCCATTGTATCCGTACCGATTGAAAAAACGTATGAAATCATAGGGGCCCTCGCCCCTCTCCTCCCGGAAAAGACCGTTTTGGCAGATATCACCAGCATCAAGCAGGAGCCCCTGGAGGCGATGCTAAATAACCACAAAGGCCCTGTAATCGGTCTTCATCCGTTGTTCGGCCCCACAACATCGTCTCTTGACAAGCAGATCGTGGCCGCAACTCCTGGCCGCAACCAGGAAGCCTGCCAGTGGGTCCTTGATCAGTTTACTGCCTGGGGCGCTGTTATAGTGACGTCTTCTGCGGAAGAACACGACGACATAATGGCCGTGGTCCAGTCTTTGCGCCATTTTGCAACTTTTGCCTTCGGCCAGTTCTTAGAAAGAAAAAAAGTTCCCATCGCAAGAACCCTGGAGTTCTCAAGCCCCATCTACCGGCTGGAGCTTGGCATGGTGGGCCGATTGTTTGCCCAGGACGCTTCAATGTATGCGGAAATCATTTTCGCCTCTGAAAAAAGACGCAAGCTTCTGAAATCCTATATCCAAAGTATTAGCGAAAACCTTGATATGATTGAAAAAGGCGACAGGCAGCGTTTTATATCAGAATTTGGGAAAATCTCGGAATGGTTCGGCCCGTTTAGCGAACAGGCTATCAGGGAGAGCTCCTATCTTATAGACAAGCTCATAGAACGCTTCTAGGTTGGAAAAGTTTAAACCAATGGCTCTATATGGACCTCAACATCAAGGACATCCGGCCCCTGGTAAAGCAGCCTTTCTTTGACCTCTTCTGCAACCCTGTGCCCCTCATATACGGTCATCTGACTGTCAACCACCACGTGGAGATCAACGCACAAAAGGTTGCCGGAATAGCGGGTACGGATATTATGAACCTGGCGCACCAAGGGATGGGCTGTGACAATCTGCCGGATCTGTTCGCACACCTCAGGAGGCGCCCCCTGGTCCACGAGCTCCCTGAATCCTGAAAGAATAATTCCTATGGCGGCATAACAGATCAGTATTGCAACAAAAAATGCCGCCAGATGATCGAGCAGATGAAACTGCGGATACATAAAGGCCGCACCCACCGCTGCGAGAACCGGTATGGAGCTGAAAGCATCCAGCCGGTGATGCCACGCGTTTGCGGTCAGGGATAGGCTTTTTATCCGCCTGCCAGTTCTGAAAGTCCATTGATAAAGGGCCTCCTTGATCACTATGGAGACGGCCGCGGCTGCAAATGCGATAATTTTCGGATGGCGCGCATGGGGCTCATACATTGATGTCACAGCATTCCAGCCGATTCCTGCGCCTGCCAGAAAAAGCATACTGCCGATAAATATGGAAATCGTGGTTTCCAGACGCTTGTGACCATAGGGATGGGTATCGTCGGCCGGTCTGGACCAGAAATAAGAGCCCAGAATAACCGCCGCATCAGTTATTGTATCTGTAATGCTGTGAATTCCGTCTGCCACCACCGCGTGACTGTAGCCCAGCCATCCAGCCGTGATCTTGAAAACCGCAAGCAGAACATTAACGGCAAGTCCCCACCAGGTGACCTTTCGGACCAGAAATTCCGAGCCCTCATTTCCGGGTGTCTTCATCTGCCGGCTGCTTCCTTTTTTTCGCTCCTCCACCTGCCTGAGCCATTCGGCCTGTTCACTCTGGTACTGCTGTTCACTCTGGTGCCAGCCCGTGTAGTCAGCCTCTGATGCATCCGGTTTTTTGCGGGGCATCCGCCTGAAAAAACGGATCAGTTTTTTAATCCATTTATCACTGGTATTGTTTTGTTTATATTGCTGCTGTGTCATTGATTAAACCGGACCTGTCTGAAAATATTACACCTGAGCCATAAATTTGCGTACAAACTCGTCTGCAACCCGCCTTAACGAATCATCGAGAAACGAAACCGCTTTTTCTGCAATCTGTTCGGGAATCCCGTAATACGCCTCGGCTATTGCGCCGGCAATAGCGGCCATGGTATCTGCATCGCCTCCCAGTGAAATCGCGTTTCGCACTGTATCCTCCCAATCTTCGGCCTCGAGAAACGCGATAATAGACTGGGGCACCGAACCCTGGCACGATACATCAAATCTGTAGGTTTTACGAATATTTTCCAGGCGCTCATCCAGGCGGTAGCCAAACCGGTCTGATACAAAATCACGGATCTCGTCTTTGCCAGCCCCTGTTTTTGCCAAAAACACCGAACCTGCGGCTGCCTGGGCACCTTTGATTCCCTCGGGATGATTGTGGGTTACAGACGCGCTTCGTTCAGCCTCTGCCAGCACTGTTTCCAGGTCCTTAAACGCCAACCCGACAGGGCTGACCCGCATGGCCGAGCCGTTTCCGAAACTGTAATAAGGCTCTCTTGAGCGCATCATCGCCCACTTCATAAAAGAAGCGCCGAATCCCGCGCACGGATACCGGTCAAAATACTCGTGAAACTTCTCAGTGTAATCCGCACCTGTCAGGATGGCATCGGCCACTGCAACAGTAAGCACCGTGTCGTCTGTAAAGCAGCATTTCCTTGAAAAAAGAGGAAAATCCTTTGACTTGACCGGCCGGGCTTCATATACTGAACCGATTATATCTCCGGCAATAGCGCCGAGCATGACCTCTACCTCCTGTATGTAGAATAACAGTATCTTTCCGGGGTGTCAAAACCGGTCGCTGGCCTTACAGCAACTGCGGGGAAAAGCAAGCTTGTCATGCACCCGTAAAAAGCAATTTCCGACGGCAAAGTAAAAAGTCTAAGATCAAGGCGTGCAAAATCTCGAGGAATGCAGAATACTTATCGTAGGTGAAATTCCGAGGGATGAAGCGCAACGCAGATATTGCTTTTTACGAAGCAGTCATGTTATAAAGATTCCTGTTTTTTTAACTTTCCAACAGCTCCTGCGGGCCCTATAACAATAAGAACGTCTCCCCCTTGCAACTTTTCTTTCGGGTTCACGGTCTTGATTTGCTCTTCTCCCCGGCGGATTCCTATAACAGTGACTTGATAGTTCTGCCGGAACTGAATCTCTGCCAATGTCCGGTCCCTTAATTCCGAATCTTCTGCTACAGGCACTTCTTCAACTTTAAACCTGTCTGTATGCTCACCGCTGTATTCGGTTTCAAGCTCATTTAGCATTACTTCGGCTTTCTTTAATTCTCCCGGAGGCCCCATAATAACAAGCCTGTCTCCGGGATAAACCTGGAAATCAGGGCCTGGATCATAATATACCCGGCCGGCCCGGCTTACTGCCAGTATAGATACCCCGGTCGCAGATCTCAGGGGGATGTTTCTGATGGTCCTGCCGGCCACCGAAGATTCAGTCCTGATCCTGACCTCCCGGAAGGCAACCGGCCAGTCAACTTTTTCCGGAAGCATGTCCATTGCCTGGGTAAGGGAGTCTGCGGCCTGTTCCGCAGCATCTATAAAGGGGCGAAATACCACCCTGGCGCCGGCTTTTTCAAAAGCCTCTGCTTCCTTTTCATTTGCCGCTGTCAGTGCAATCTTGACATTATAGCCCCCGCTCCTGAGACTTCGCAAAAGAGCGAGGTTCAACTCTCTGTCCCTGACCGTGCTTACCACCCACTGGGCCCTGGAAAGCGGCAGGTGCTCATGGATCTCCGGGTCGCCGATATCCCCGTAAAGCACAGACAGCCCGAGCCTGCGCCATTTATCCAGGGCGGTGGGATCAAAATCCACGCCAAGCACGGACTTATTCCTTCGCAGCAGATACTCTGCAAATCCACTCCCGTAAGTACCCAGGCCCACCAGGACCACATCAACCGCTCCTGTTTCTTTTAATGAATCAACAGCAGTTTCCCGGTAAGGGTTTTTTCTTTCAAACAGCCTCAGAGGGACAGACAGAAAGCTATAGAGCTGAGCTGAATAAAGTATCATATATGTTGAGGCAAAAATTGTTACCACCCCCACCAGTGTGATCAGGCCCATTGTTGCTTGGGTGATATGTCCTATGCCAAGACCGAGGGCTGCAACAATAAGGGAGAATTCGCTTATCTGGGCCACTGTAAGGCCTGCCAGAAAAGCAGTGCGCCGCCTATAGCCCATGTATCCCATTATCATCAGCACGATAAGAGGATTGCCGATCAGCACGAATGCCGAGAAAATGGCAGAACCACCGAGCTGGGAGCCCACAGTTGACCAATCTAAGCGAGCCCCGAGATTAATGAAAAAGAACAACAGCAGAAAGTCTCTCAAACCGGTAAGCCTGGCGCCTATGGCGTCCCTGTAATCCGTTGAAGCAAGCGAAATCCCGGCAAGAAACGCCCCCAGCTCCTTGCTGAATCCCAGCCATTCACTGCCCGCACCAAAACAAACAGCCCACGCAATTGCAAAAAGAGTGAGCATCTCCTGGGAATGAGCTATCCGGTGCATAAACGATGGTATCACATATTTCATCAAAAGGACTACGCCGCCCAGCATGCCCAGAGCTTTCGCGATAATCAACAGGGTTCCTGCCAGGGCTGACTGGTCTTCTGCAATCGGTGCGGCAAACGTGGTAAGCACCACAAGGGCCAATATGGCCGCAATATCCTGCACAATCAAAAATCCCAGTGCAATCTGGCCGTGCAGAGAATCGATTTCCTTTTTATCCGACAAAAGCTTTACAATTATAATCGTACTGGAAAATGTCAGGGCAACTGCCACATAAGCGGCGCTGATAACATTGATGCCCATGGCTATTGCAATTAGAAAGCCTATGGCGCAAGTAAATATAATCTGGCCCAGTCCCGTAGCCAAAGCCACAGGGCCGGTGCTGCGTATAAGATTTAAATCGAGTTTAAGACCCACTATAAACAACAACAGGGCTATTCCCATCTGGGCAAGCAGTTCGATCTGCTCGTAGCTTTCTATTATTCCAAAACAGGCCGGCCCGGCAAGAATGCCCGCTGTCAGAAACATGATCAAAAGGGGCTGACGAAGTTTCTGGCCGATGATTCCGAGCACGGCGGCAAGGCTTAAAATTGCCGCTATCTCAAAAAATGAGTCCAGGTGTGTCATTTGCAGAATTCTTCCATCGCTCGGTTTACTGCCGCTGTATTATGAGGAAAGCAATTATTTTAATTCCTCCGGAATCAGCGCCACGGGTATGGGTGCCATCTTGTGGCTATTTTTCCGGTTTAAACTGCGATAAATCTCAAGGAGCTTTTTTTGTCTGCCTGTCAGACTCTTTTCATCACCGCCCTGCCCTATAAACCTCATGGCCCATTCAAGCTCATCATAGCTCGCCCCGATCTGATCCTCATCGCTCCTGCTGTCAGGCCACAGGCCATCTGTGGGCGGGCTGTTTATAATGTCGGCCATAATGCCGAGTTCGCGTGCCGTCTCATAAACTTCGGACTTCATCAGATCGGCAATAGGCGCTATATCCACGCCGCCGTCTCCGTATTTGGTAAAAAAACCCACCCCGAAGTCCTCCACCTTGTTGCCGGTTCCCGCCACCAGCATCCCATAGTGGGTGGCAAAAGCATAAAGGGCGGTCATGCGGATGCGGGCGCGGGTATTTGCCATGGTCAAATCATCTTGAATATCCGCGGGCATGCTTGCTTCAAACGCCTCGAGCACATTGGTGAGATCGGCAGTATTTCCGGCGACGTTTTCAAAGCGATCCCGGAGCCAGGATACGTGCTTTTCGGCGAGCGTCTTCTGGTTTTGCGCCTGACGAATCGGCATATTTAAAGCTATGACAGAAAGCCCGGTTTTTGCGCACAATGTGGAGGTAACTGCGGAATCAATACCTCCGGAAATGCCTACCACAAAACCGTTTACACCGGCATCCGCCGCATAACGCCGCAGCCAGTCAACAATATAATCGATTACCTTCCGGGTCTGCATAAAACCCCCTAGGATATAACTGTTTTTCTATTTTTGGTGTGCTTCCGGCAGCAGGTCCTCCCGGACCGGAGAAAACACCTCCACTGCCAGCGAGTCCTCGAGTACATCAGCCCGGTGGAATACGTTTCCGTCAATGCACCAGGAGTCGCCGGGTCCGGCCTCTATGACTTCATCTCCAGCATAAAGCCTCAGCTTTCCGGAAACAAGGTATCCGGTCTGCTCGTGGGGATGGCTGTGCTCCGGCAGGCGGCTGCCGCTTTTTAACCGGTATTCTGCCATGAGAGTTTTTTCGCCGTGAGCAAGAGTTCTCACCTCTATTCCTTCCATGAGTTCATGGTATTCTGTGTTTTCCTGTATGCAGAACATACACACCTTCTCTCTATCATTGCCTATTTACTAAGAAGAACAGATTTAAAATCTGTTCTTCTTAATTTATCTACCATATATTCCATAATCAGGGCAAAGCGAAAACCTTTTTTATTTGTCCTGCGTTTAAGCTATTTTAGCGAAGATCCGGAAGCCCCGCTGTAGGACAGCACCTCGAAGTCAGGATAAGCTGTACCGGCGTGTTCCGTAAAATCCAGCCCTTCGCGCTCTTCTTCGGCGGATACACGAATCCCCACCACCTTGTCAGCAAGCTTAAACAGGATAAAAGCAGCGCCAAAGGTCCAGACAAAGGCGGCGAAAATACCAAGCAACTGCACGCCTATAATGGAAGCCGATGTGCCGCCGGTATTGAAAAGCCCGGCAGCAAGGGTCCCCCACGCTCCGTTTACTCCGTGCACTGAAACCGCACCTACCGGGTCGTCGACCTTTATCTTTTCGAAAAACAACACTGACAAAACCACTATAACGCCTGCAGCAGCTCCAATAATGACCGACGAGGCCGGAGACACATTTGCGCATCCTGCGGTAATCCCCACCAGTCCGGCAAGGGCCCCGTTTAAGCTCATGCTCACCTCCGGCTTTCCGAATTTAATCCAGGACGTCAGCATGGCAAAAACCGCGCCTGCAGATGCGGCAAGGGCCGTGTTAACCGCTATCAATGCCACGTCAGTAGATGCGGCCGTTGTGGAACCAGCATTAAAACCGAACCAGCCCATCCACAGGATAAACACCCCCAGCCCGGCCAATGGAATATTGTGGCCGAGTATAGGCCGGATACCGCCGTCCTTTGTGTATTTGCCCATTCGCGGGCCGAGCACTATGGCACCTGCCAGAGCCGCCCAGCCTCCCACGGAATGTACCACCGTGGAGCCGGCAAAATCTATAAATCCGAGGCTCTCAAGCCATCCACCTCCGTCAAGCAGGCCGCCCCAGGCCCAGGAGCCGAATACCGGGTAAATAAGACCGGTTATAAATACGGTATAAATCATATAGCCTATAAACCGCGTGCGCTCGGCCATGGCCCCGGAAACGATTGTGGCCGCGGTGGCGGCAAACACGGCCTGGAAAATCCAGAACATAAGCACCCAGGGATCTCCTCCGGGCTCATAGCCGCTTAAAAAAAAGCCGGAAGTGCCTATCCAGCCGGTGTTTGAAACCCCGAACATAAGACCGAAGCCTAACGCCCAGAAAACAAGCGAGCCCATGGAAAAATCCATGAGGTTTTTCATCAAAATGTTGATGGAGTTCTTGGCCCTGGTAAAACCTGCCTCGACCATTGCAAAACCTGCCTGCATGAAAAATACCAGGATGGCTGCCACCAGCGTCCATATATAATCAGCATTTATCTGTAGCTGGCTGATTGTTTCCTTATTTGATTCCGGCAAAGGGCTGTCGCCAGCCAGAACCGGCAGTATACCGGCGGCCCATATAATGGATGTCCACAGCAATGTTTTCATAGCTACTCCTCCGTTTCTGTTATTAATAATCTGTTTATTGGTTAATTAAATTGGGATGCGCTGACCTGAAGGGTCCTGCAATTAATTAGCAAGGGATATGCCATTTTGGGTACAGATAAGTTTTAAATATAATCATCTAATTTTACAATAAATCACAGCTGAATACACAAAAAGGAAATCACCGCTGCATTACATTTTTGTAATGCCATGATTGAATTATTACAAAAATGTATATTCGTCAGCGCTAAAAAAGGCGGCCCGGCAAGGGGCCGCCTTTTTACTTCCTGCCTGCGTTTTGCGCAGGAAGGAAGGCAGGAGGGGGGCTAAATGTCGTAATATAGAAAAAACTCATGAGGATGGGGCCTGAGTTTGATAGCATTAACCTCATTTTCCGTCTTATATTCTATCCAGCGCTCAATCACATCCTTTGTAAAAACATCGCCCTTGAGCAGAAACTCGTGATCATCTGCAAGGCCCTGCAGGGCTTCTTCAAGGGTTCCGGGAGCGGAATCGATCTGTGCCAGCTCCTCGGGGGGCAGATCATAGATGTTTTTGTCCATGGGGTCGCCCGGGTCTATCTTGTTTTCAATCCCGTCGATCACGGCCATCAGAATCGCTGAAAATGCCAAATACCCGTTGCATGACGGATCAGGAGTCCGGAACTCGATTCGCTTTGCCTTGGGCGAGGCAGAATACATGGGAATCCTTACTGCCGCGCTTCGGTTTCTGCTCGAATAGGCCAGATTCACCGGCGCCTCAAAACCGGGCACCAGACGCTTGTATGAATTGGTCGTGGGATTTGTAAAAGCGCAAAGAGCCTTGCAGTGCTTTAAAATTCCGCCCACGGCATATAAAGCTTCCTGGGACAGGCCCGCGTATTTGTCGCCTGCAAACAAAGGATTGCCGTCGCGCCAGATGCTCACATGAGTGTGCATACCCGTACCGTTATCCTCAAACAAAGGCTTGGGCATGAAAGTCACGGTCTTGTTGTGCCGATGGCCCACGTTTTTTAACACATACTTGAACCAAACCAGCTGATCTCCCATTTCAAGCAGCGGTTTGAACCGCATGTCGATTTCAGCCTGACCGGCTGTGGCGACCTCGTGATGCTGACATTCCACGTCAATGCCCAGGTCCTCCAGAGTGAGCATCATCTCGGTACGGATGTCCTGGCCCTTGTCCATGGGCGGCACAGGAAAGTATCCTTCCTTGTGGCGCGGCTTATAGGCCAAATTCGGCCCCTCATCGCGGCCGGTGTTCCATACGCCCTCGACTGAATCTACCATGTAGAACGCCTTGTTGCGCTGGGAATCAAACCGTACATCATCAAAAATAAAAAACTCGGCTTCCGGCCCGATAAAAGCAGTATCTCCGATGCCGCTCTGTCTGAGATAATTTTCAGCCTTCTGGGCCACGTGCCGCGGGTCCCGTGAATAGGCTTCCCTGGTGACAGGGTCCACAATGTTGCCGATGAGCACAAGGGTCTTTTCCTCATAGAACGGATCGATTTTTGCGGTTGCCGGATCCGGCACCACCAGCATGTCGCTTGCGTTAATCGGCTGCCAGCCCCTGATGCTCGAGCCGTCAAATCCGTAGCCGTCTTCAAATGAGTCTTCGTCCATTTCGCTTACAGGCACTGTAAAATGCTGCCAGATGCCTGGAAAATCCATGAACCGTATGTCCACAACACGGATGTCTTCCTTTCCGATGAGTTCGAGCACTTCTTTTGGATGCTTCATTGTACTGCCTCCTGTGATTTTGTATTAATAAAATGACAAATTTATATAGCTTCGTTGTCAGCCTCTCCGGTACGGACCCTTATCACCCGCTCCAGAGGAATCATAAAAATCTTGCCGTCGCCTATCTTGCCGGTATTGGCCGCAGAACGAACCGCGTCGATCACCTCCTCTGCACGGTCTGCGGGAACCACTATTTCGAGCTTAATCTTGGGCATGAAATCCACAAGGTATTCAGCACCCCTGTATATCTCCTTGTGGCCTTTCTGGCGGCCGTAGCCCTTTACCTCGGTTATTGTCATGCCCTGAATGCCGATATCATTTAATGCCTGCCGGACGTCGTCTAATTTAAAAGGTTTGATAATGGCTTCTATTTTTTTCATGGCTATTCCTCCTGTTATTTGCAATTTTTACCCAGTTATTTCAAAGCCCCGCTCTCCGTGAACTGCGCTGTCCAGGCCGGTAATCTCGCTTTCTGTTTCAACCCGCAGACCGCCTGCGGCCAGTCGGGTGACCAAAACCACCACGAATGTGGCAGTCGCTGTAAACGCGACGGTGGCAACAATTGAGACAAGCTGTATTACCACCTGTTTTGGGTTTCCGTAAAGCAGGCCTGCCGCGCCCTCGGTTATTGATGGATTTGCGAATATCCCGGTTGCAAGTGCCCCCCACATCCCGCAGATTCCGTGCACGCCAAATGCGTCCAGGGAGTCGTCATATCCAAGCTTCTGCTTTAGCCTGGCCACGCTGAAAAATCCAATCACGCCAGCCACTGAGCCAATTGCAAGGGCTGCAGGCATGTTGACAAACCCGGCGGCAGGGGTTATGGCAACCAGGCCGGCCACGATTCCAGAGGCAAGGCCCAGAACAGTGGGGCGCTCATTTACATACCATTCCGCAAACATCCACGCCAGCGCTCCAACCGCAGCAGACGTGTTTGTGACCATAAAGGCCGAGGCAGCCACCCCGTCTGCTGCAAGCTGGCTTCCGGCGTTGAAGCCGAACCAGCCGAACCACAAAAGGGCCGCCCCCAGGGCAGTCAGGGTAATGCTTGAGGGAAACATTGCATCCTTTCCGTAGCCGACCCGTTTGCCCACCATCATGGAGAGCACCAGCCCTGCCACACCCGCATTGATATGCACCACGTTTCCACCCGCAAAATCAAGGGCGCCCATGGCATGCATCCATCCGCCGCCCCAGACCCAGTGGGCAACAGGGCTGTAGACCAGGGTGAGCCACAGTACTGTGAAAATGATCCATGCGGAAAATTTCATTCTGTCAACTATGGCCCCCAGCACAAGGGCCACTGTAATTGCGGCAAAGGTCATCTGGAAAACCACAAAGACCAGGGTGGGAATGGTCCCGGAAACACTTTGCGGCCCGATGCCGGCCAGAAACAAATGCTCCAGCCCGCCCACTATTCCTGCCTTATCCGGGCCGAATGCAAGAGTATATCCCCAGATCACCCATATAACACTTGCCAGGCAGTAGGCCACAAATGTCATGGCCAGGGTGTTTAAAAGATTTTTATACCTGGACATGCCTCCGTAGAAAAGCGCCAGCCCGGCAGGCGTCATCATCATCACCAGGGCTGTTGCCACTATGATCCAGGCAGTATCCCCGGTATCTATGCCCTGGCCTGCAGACGCGGGCACGGCATAAACCAGCAGCAAAACCAGGACATTGAAAATTTTTCTGATCATTTTTTTCTCCTCTTATAAATAATTGTCAGCACCAGTCTTGTTCCGCGGCCTTCAGGGCAGAACCGAAAGCACCCCGGATCGGATCTGCTCGACCCGGTCCGGGGAATCAGCCTTGCCGCCCTGCTCGTCGCGCACGTAAAAGACGTCCACCACCTGATCCACCTTGGTTGAAATTTTTGCAACCCATATATCAAGACCATTTCTGGTCAGCGCATCCGTTATCATGTATAAAAGCCCGGGAAAATCGTATGTAAAAACCTCCACAATCGTGTAGAAGCTTGAGGTCTCATTGTCTATTTCCACCCTGTTGGGCCGTCCGTCCACGCCCCTTTTCTTTGCTCTTTGCTGCCTGTCCGCAAGGGCTTGGGAAAGATCAAGCTGTCCGGTAAGGGCGGCTCCCAGGTCGCGGGCGGCCCGCTGCCAGCGCTCTTCTTCAAATATCTGGTCGGGCGGCGGGGTGACAGTGAAAATATCCAGGGCGATATCGTTTTTCCAGGTATATATCTGGGCATCCAGGATATCTATATTGTTTAAGGTAAAAACCCCGGCAATCTTTGAAAACAGTCCGGACCGGTCCTTTGCGCAAACCACCACGCTTCGGGTCTTTGAGGCTTCATCCGGGGTTATATCCCACACGAAATCACTGTCCTGCAGCCTGCGGTATAACTGGATATGCGATACAATATCCTTTGCTTCGGCATAGAGAAGATACCTGGGAGAAAGCACCCCGATCATGGCCTCTATATCAATATCCGGAAAATTTGCGATCCTGCGCACATATACCTTTTTCTTCTCAACCCGGCGCACCGCCCCGGTGGTTGCAAGTTCTCCTTTTTCCAGAATATGCAGAATTTTTAAAAAAAAGTCGCGCACCAGGGTGGCTGTCCAGTCGTTCCACGCCTTGGGCCCGGTTGCCATTGAGTCTGCCACCGTAAGCAGGTAAACCATTTTTAAAAGATTTACATGCCCGACTTGCCGTGCAAGGCGGATGGCGGTCTCCTCGTCATTGATATCCCGGCGGCTTGCGGTTTTAACCAAAAGCAGGTGATTTTCTATAAGGAATGAAACCACGTCCGCCTCCTTTTTCCCGTATCCAAGACGCCGCATTATGATCCGGGCCATTTTTGCCCCGGTATCCGAATGCTTGCCGTCTGCCCTTCCCTTTCCGATATCGTGGAGCAAGGCTGCCAGTAAAAGCAGATGCTTCCTTTTGAGCCCCCTGTAGATTTTTATGCACAAAGGATCCACATCATCGGGCGGATTTTCCCCAAATGACTTTATGAAATAGACCGTTCGCAGACTGTGGCGGTCCACAGGATACAGATGATAGGCGTCAAACTGGATCCGATCCACAATGCCGCCGAATTCCGGTATCAGCCGCAGAAGAAAACCGGTCTCAAGCATCTGCTCAAGCACGTTTACAGGACCTGCAGGAATCTGCAGGATATTTTGAAAGGCGCGCCTAACTTCAGAATTCGCCCGAAAATTATCATCCACCAGGTAGCCGAACTCGCGCACCAGGCGGCCGGCTTCCCTGGTAAGAGGCATGCGCAGCCTGGCGGCTGTCTCGAAAATTCTTATCAGCAGCACCGGCGATTTTACAATCCTGTTGGATGAATGAAAATTCAGGCCGCCGCGGCTAATCTCTATTTCCGGAATTTCCGGGTGTCTTCTGAAATCGAAACTGCGGCGCGAAGGCTTTTCAAATCCCAGTTCAAACAGGAACAACAGCAGCTGCTGCTTAACGTAACCCATTTTTGCATGAAGCTCGCTCATCAGCTGCTCCACGGGCAACTGGCCGTCTTTTTCCTCCAGCCCCATTTCTTCTGCCAGCCGGGCCTGGTAGTTAAAATAAAGCTGGTCGCATTTGCGGCCTGTAAAATAATGCAGCCTGTTTCTAATCTTCCAGATAAAGGAAATCGCCTCAAAAAGCTGTTCATACTCCTCGCTTGAAAGGGCCCCGTGATATTCCAGATCCCGCAGACTTTTAAGGTCGTATTTTATCCTGCCGATCCAGCGCATCGTATGGTAATCGCGCAATCCGCCGGCGCCCTCCTTTAAATTGGGTTCAAGCAAAAATGCGGAGTCCCCGTAATGCTCATGCCTGCCCCTGTTTCGCTCCACTAAGGACAGGATGATTTTGTTGGGCGACCGCGATAAAACCCTTTCTCTTACCTGGTCGGTGAGAGCTGCATAAACAGAGGATATGCCGCATAAAAACCTGGCATCGAGAACGGATGTCAATATCTCCAGATCATCTTTTGCCATCCTTACACATTCGCGAAGAGAGCGGATTGCATAGCCTACGTCCAGGCCCAGGTCCCACAGCGGATAAACATATTCCCTGACCAGTTCCTCGGCCTCGCCGGGCACTTTTTTTTCAAACAGAAGCAGAAGATCAACGTCGGAAAAAACACACTGCTCGGCCCTGCCGTATCCGCCCAGTGCTATAACCGCGTATGGATTACGGTTGATGGCAAGATCCGGGCCGACCTTGCTTGAAGCGAAGCACTGCCTGAAATACGCGTCAAACAGCTCCGCATGGGCCCGGATAAATTCCGCAGGATCCCACTGCATTGCCGAGGCAAACAACTCCTGCCTGCGCTGCCTTAAAATTTCAGCCGGATTCTGGTCATGATTTTTCAATGTGTATGATGCCACCACTGATTCCTCCGTTTTTTATTTTAAAGCAACTCTTGTGCCATTTAGGGAAAATTGTAAAATATACATAAATAACAAGGCGTTAAATATTTACAATTTCGACATGGAACGCACTGGCATAAACAAAAATGTCAATTCATTTTACAATTTTGTAATCTCAGATTTGCTGCGGTAGAATAAGAAGACTATACAGATATTGAAATGAAAAGCAAAAAGATTTTAGGAAGCTGCCCTGCAGGCTGCTGCAAAATCCTCGGGATAATGGCCGTTTATCCAGCAAAGCTGGGACTCGGAAAAAGCCCCCGGGGATTCGGGAAGCCGGGGGAGAAGAGTGTAAAACAGGCGCTGGTCAGAAGATTCAGCATCAATTCTTTTTGAAATTTCATAAAATGTTATCATGCGCGCCCCGAGGCCGCTAAGGGTCTTTGCCCCCAGAAGGATCGCATTGTCAAGACTGCGGCGCATCTGCCTGTCCGCCTCAACTATATTGCCCGCAGGCCGCCTTGCCATGACCTGCAGTTCCCATTGCGAGGTCTGGGCCTTTGGAACAAACAACAGCACGTTTTCATCCGAATGGACTATAAGACTGTCTTTGCCCGCACCCGAGCCCTCCATGCGCCGGTTGGCCTCTATTGCCGCTATATAGGCGTCAAAAAAGCAGGCCCCTGTCTGCTTTGCATATTCTGATACAAATTCCTCCACCAGGTCCCCGACCGCATATGACGGCATGTTCTGCCCGAATCCAGGCGCGGATGAAGCATTTCTGGGAATCATGGCATACTGTTGGTGGATCTGTTGATGGGATGCATGCAGCCGGTATTTGGTGGGGGCAAAGTCAAACCCGTAATTCCAGCCCCAAAGGGTGCGGTTGAAAACCAGGCGATCTCGCTTTTTTTTGTCTGCCAGCGCGTCTGTGATTCTGCGGCGCAGGTCTTCGATTTCATCTTCCCGGAGCTGCTCCTTCTCCTTTTTTACCTTTATCCCCAGATCTTCTGCAATACGCACGTATGTGCGCTGGTAATAAAGATGACGCATGCCGCGCATATCTGAAATCGCCAGATCCGCAATCGAATACCTGATGCTGTCTTCTGCCATGTTGGCTGCATAATGCCCCCAGGGGATATAACTATTGCTCCTTAAGTATTCATATACACGGCAGCCTCCGTCTGCGGCAGTGTACTCGGCGGTTATCGGGTTTGCACCCTGCACTCCGGGCCGCAGCACCATGACATCCCTGTAGTCTTCGGGCAAATGCGGATTATTTGCCAGGACCTCAAATAGTGTGTGGTTATGTATTTTTGCGCGGGGGCGGGCGCCTTTTCCCTTTTGGTATACGAGCCCTTCCGGTCGCCCGGAATTCTTGTCAAATACAAAATCACAGGCCATGTGCGCAAGGCAGACCAGATCGTCGGGATCTGTGCCGGTTTCAGCGAGCGCAAGCTGCAGCGGTTCCGGCATTGCCTGCAGCATCTTTATTTTTTCAACGCCTGACGGTATTTGTTTTTCGCCCCATGCAGACAAAACCGATGAAAACGAAACCTCGGGAGGCTTTGGCAGATATATTCGCCCTTCAGGATCTTTTGCGTTTTCATCCGCCCATCTGGTGTTAATATAGGTAACCCCTTTGAACGGAAAGGCATTGGGAACCTCAAAAACCTTGTCAGCACTTGAAATTTCAATATCGCCCTGCGGAAAATTGATGCGGTTTTCGCATGAGCCTCCGTCGTCAAAGGTCCCGAGCTTATAAATCCGGTCGTTTCCCCGCAGGTTTTTTACCCGGAACGCCGGGGCATGGATTGCGTATGCAAAGCTTCCGTCCGGTGATACGCATGTGCGAAGGGTTTTCATTTATTCTCCGGATTAAGAAAAAGGTTCAACGTTCAAGGTTGACGGCTTCGTAAAAAGTTCAATATCAGCGTTGCGCTTCATCCCTCGGAATTTCACGTACGATAACTACGCTGCATTCCTCGGGATTTTGCGCGCCTTGATCTTGAACTTTTTACTTTGCCGTCGAAAATCGACTCCCAAGGAAGTCCAAGGTCGGGGTCGGTTTTTGAAGCAACCCCGGCCGCAGGGCTTCCTTCCTGTAAAAACCTCAAATGAGGTTAGAAGCTTTTTACGAGGCCGTCAACGCTTAACAAAGTAAAAATCCATCAACACCTTACAACCCAACCTATCTTTATAGCGGCTTAAGATCAAGCCGCTTATAACAATATAGACCCCAAGCCCACTTTTTTTACCCGTGCCCCGCTCCTTGTATCTTTAACCTCTTTCTTCTTGACATTTACACCTTCTTGAACATAGTTTTTTCTGTGGAATCAGCCCTGAATCAAACTTTTAGACAATTTAGCATTTCAGACGGCAATGCCGGCTTTTAAAAGAGGTTTCAATGACGCTTATAAACGCAAAACCGGAAATACAACAATTTCTGGATGAATGGCAAGAAGACGTCAACGGTTGCAGGCAGGCATTCCTGGAGCTAAGTTCGCATCTTGAGAAATACGATAACATTAAAATCGATTTTGTACCCAGGCCCGCAGTAACCTATTCCCTGCGCGTCGCCCGCCCGGAGCAGAAGAAACGGCAGCTGTTTGCACTGATAGATATAATTGACGAGGCTCCGCGCTGGCTTTCTGTATGTTTCTACGAAGACCTGGTTACCGACCCTGAAGAATTCGGAGACACGGTGCCGGAAGGGATTCTGGGCGAAGACGGATACTGTTTTGACGTGGAATCCAATGATTCTGAATTTATAGAATACCTCTGCAGGCGCATTGACGAAGCATACACAAAAGCCGCGGGTTAAAGCGGCAGATCTTTTTGGGGGAAAGAAGGAACCTTTGATGGGCTGCATTAAAAAGATTCTGATCATATCCATTGTATGCCTTATCACAGCCGCCTGCACCACAGTTCCGATCTCCGGCCGCAGGCAGTTGAGTCTTATTCCCGGCGATACTATACTTTCCATGAGCTACCAGCAGTATGATAAATTTTTAGACCAACATGAACTAAGCGACAACCAGGCTGATACACAGATGGTCAGGCAGGTGGGAAAAGAGATTGCACAGGCCGTGGAAGCCTACCAAAGGCGGCACGGCATGAGAGAACAGCTTAAAAACTATGATTGGGAGTTCAACCTGGTAAAAGACGATGCTGTAAATGCCTGGTGCATGCCCGGAGGCAAGGTCGTTGTCTATACAGGAATTCTTCCGGTCACAAGGAATAAAACCGGCCTTGCTGTTGTCATGGGGCATGAAATAGCGCATGCAGTGGCAAATCACGGAAACGAGCGCATGAGCCATGCTCTGGCTTTCCAGTTTGGAGGAATCGCCCTGTCTGAGGCTTTAAAAACAAAGCCGGCAGCAACACAACGACTATGGATGGGCGCATATGGAGCAGGCGCCCAGATGGGTATAATTCTTCCTTACAGCCGTATGCATGAAAAGGAAGCAGACCTTCTCGGGCTTATTTTCATGGCCATGGCGGGATACGATCCCCGGCAGGCAGTTGACTTCTGGAGGCGAATGGCAAAAAAAAAGAAAGGAAAAAGCCCGCCTGAATTTTTAAGCACTCACCCCGCAGATGACAAAAGAATCGCCAACATAAGGCAAATGCTGCCGGAGGCAATGAAGTACTACAGGAAGAGGCAATGATAACAAGGATTCTGCTTCTGTCTCTTGCAGGTGCTGCGGGCACGCTGTGCCGTTACGGTCTTGCAGGATTGATTCACCGGTTTGCCGGCACCGGCTTTCCATGGGGAACACTCATGGTCAACATAACCGGCTGCTTTCTTGCAGGCGCTTTCTGGGCCCTTTTTGAAAACAAGTGGCCCGCGGCAGGCCAGGCAAGGCTTGTGGTTCTGATAGGCTTCATGGGTGCCTTTACCACGTTTTCATCCTACATGCTTGAATCCCAGCAGATGATGCGGGCAGCCGAATGGATCCCGGCCGCCGCAAACTTCCTGGTGCAGAACAGCGTCGGCCTTATCGCCCTGATATGCGGCATAAGTCTGGTAAAATGGATCTGAGCACAAAGGAGAAGAAAATGAAACTCCCTTCTGAATCGGTTCTTTTGCGGATATTTATCGGTGAAACAGATAAATTCAAAAACCGCCCCCTTTACAAGGCTATTGTCGAGGAAGCCCGCAGACGCGGTATGGCAGGTGCAACAGTCCTGAAGGGAATGCTTGGGTTCGGGGCCAACAGCCGGATACATACCTCACAAATCCTCCGCCTTTCAGAAGACCTACCCCTTGTAATTGAGATCGTGGACAGCGAAAAGAGGATAAATGAATTTCTGCCCGAGCTTGACAAAATGATAGGCGAAGGTCTTGTCACCCTGGAAAAAGCCCGGGTGATAACCTACAGGCATAACAACCATACAGACGAGAAATGACTGCCCCTGCTCCCTCACCCGGAAACCGGATCATTCATTATAAAAACGATATCTATCCTTACCGCAATTGCCTGTCAGGAATACAGCAAAAAAATGAATAAATAACAGGTCTAAAAATTTCCCCGCAGGATTAAGAGACATCCGAGGTATCCGTTTCCTCTGTTTCTAAAGATTCTATTATTTTTTCAGGGTCTTGTGACTGATCGTCAGCTTCATCGGATTTTCTGTCTATTTTGCGCTGTCTCTTGAGTTCCTTTTTTTCCTTCTTTGCCAGTTCTTTCTGCCGCTTATTGGATTTATAGCGTGATTTTGCCATGCTTTAATCTCCTTAACATAAAAAAGGCACTTCCCCGCATGGGGGAAATGCCTTTAATTTGCGGTAACAAAAAGTTAGCCGGCGGTCACATTTGTAGCCGAAAGCCCTTTTTGACCCTGCTCGATGTCAAAGGTTACCCTGTCGCCTTCGTTGAGGCTTTTAAAACCGGTTGCGTTGATTCCTGAATGATGAACAAACACATCCGGGCCGTCTTCCTGCTCGATAAAACCGAAACCTTTTTGGTCGTTAAACCATTTAACAGTTCCATTTGCCATGATAACATCCTCCTTTCCATATATTTCTCAAAACTTTAAACTGGAGGATGCCACATTAAAATCAAGTTTCTCCCTCAGTTGAAAATCGCCCTGCCAACTAAAAGCCGGACCATGTCGATTATTTATAAGATAACACTTATCACGGGAAACGCAAGAGAAATATCAAAACAAATAAAAATAAATCCCACGGGCCTCGATCATGGCCCTTAAAGGTTGGAAGGCTTTTCCTCGCTCTTTTCCGCCATCGAACGCTGACGCAGGAAAAGCACGGCATGGAGGTTGCCGCTATGGATTAATCCCCATTTGTCTTGCCTTTTCAGCCGCAGCCACCCTGTTTGAAACATTTAATTTTTTAAAGATGTTATAATTGTGTGTTTTTACCGTAGCCACGGAAATACAGAGATTTTCGGCTATTTCCTGGTTGGTTTGCCCCGCGGAAATCATACGCAAAACAGCCTGCTCCTGGCGGCTCAATGGATTCTCGACCTCGGCCCGGGCAACCCCGGAGTCACTTGCCGCCCCGGGCCCGGTTTCCAGAAAAATGGCCTGAAGGAGCCCGTCTGCATAATCCACGCATATACCGGCTTGAATACATTTTTCAAGAACCGGCACAAGCCTTGCCCCCTTGTTTGCAAAAATGCGAAAGAATCCTTCCGGATCGCCAAGTTGAATAGCTTTTCTTAAGGTTTCCACCGCTGCTTTTTCATCCCCTGCGTCATCATAGGCGATAGCCAGAAGAATCAGGCCCTCTATTTCAAGTTCGCCCAGGTCGTTTCGCCGGATCTCTGCAACCAGGTCCTTTAGATTCCTGATCACTTCATTTAAAGGCATGCGGCACTTGCCTTCCTCCTGCAACCTGCAATCTGCGAGGTAAAGGCTTATAAGATTCAACTGTTCTGTTTTGCGCATTCTTCTTTCAAATGGCACCGGGTACAGCCGGTTTTCCTCCTGCGGATCATTCTCAAGGGACAATCCGTATTGCTCTGCCAGGGCATAAGCGCGATAAACAGCTTCAGTATCTTCAGGAACTCTTGTAAGCAAATAGCGGATTCTCAGGGCTCCTGCAAGCGGCCTGGCTCTGTCGCAGTAGACGGACTGATTCTCGATTTTCTTTAAAAAAGGCAAAACCGCACCCTCATGGGCGCCCTGTAAAAGCTTCAGGTAAAACATAAGTTCATATCCGGCAATCAGGCTATGTGTTTCGCCCATGGCCTCGACGGACTCCATGGCTTTTTCAGCAGACCTTGCAGCTTCGTCCAAATAATTGCGCTCAAGGAGCACATATGCCCTTTGCAGATCATATAATCCGAGCATGTCCGCAGAAAGCCTGTTTGTTGCAACAAATGAATCCTGCACCGACTGCAGGCCGTTTTCATTTATCATTTCAGATTCTCTGAGCCGCCCCCGGATTCTTGCTAGACCAGCCCTGAATGAATCCGAAAGAATAACCTGATAGCATACACCGCCGATAAAGGCAGCAGCCCGCGCCTCCTCGAGACAGGCCGAACATGCCTCAAGATCTCCTGTATCAAGATAGGTCAGTGCAAGGGTAAATAATATATTCGTCCTTACAAACACATTGTCACTGCTGAACTTCTGCAGTGTTTGCTCTCCCATTTTAATTACTTCATCCCGCGGAGCATTTCGGCTGTAGGCAAGATGGACTCTTAACACATCAATATAAGAGGTTATAACCTTGTATTCTGCACTCTCCGGGCCTTCTGATTCCAGCAGGCCGGGGCAGGACTTTTCAGCCTCAGCCAGGAAATACTCGATGGTTGAAAACGGAATTGATGCAAATTTGCTAAGATTCGGCACAAACAGGGCCCATGCATAGATAATACACAAATACGGATTCTCTATCACTTTGCTTTCGGGAAGGGCACGCATCCATCGCAGTGCTGTTAAAGAATTGCCCCTTATGATGGCGATTGCTGCGTACTTGGTTACAAGCTTGGCGGCAAGATTCCATTGCCGGCTCTTAACCGCATGATAAATAGCTTCACCCGGCATGCGGTTTTCTTTAAACCAGTTTGCGGCCCCAAAATGAAGTGATTCAAGACGGTTTGGATGCTCCCTTGCCAGGCGTGCATACAGGGCGTCTGCAAACATCTGGTGATAACGGTACCAAAAGGAGTCACCGTCGAGTTCAACAAGGAACATGTCTGCAGACCGCAGGTAATCCAGAATATCGGCACTGTCCTGTCTTCCGGTCACCGCGTTGCAAAGGTAAGGATTAAGCCTGGAGAGAATAGAGGTTTCGAGCAAAAATGATCGGATATGATCCGGCTGGGATGAAAACACTTCATCCATGAAATAATCAATGACATGCTCCTGCATCCTTGGAAGCATGGCCCCTGCAGCATCTGTCTCACCCGCTAAAAAGGCCATCTGCAGCCCTGCGGGCCAACCCTCGCATCGCTCTGCAATGGCCAGGACCTCGCTCTCAGAAAGGCTGCGGCCCGCTACCTCCCCGGCAAGCAGGGCCGCTTCCTCTAACGTAAATCTGAGGTCTTCTGCTGTAACCTGCTGCAATTGCCTCTGAAGCTTCAATTTTCCGGTTGAAAAGGGAGGTTCCTTGCGCGTGGAAACTATAAGGCGCATATTGCGGGGCATATAATCTATAAAGTACTTAAATACATTTAAAACCGATTCTGACTCTATTAAGTGAAAATCGTCCAATACAAGAGTTACTTTTTCATTCTTTTCAAAAATTTCATTTATCAGCGCCCTTACCACGGCCTTGACAGGAAGTCCGGAAGGTGCCTGCAGCATCTCCATCGCAGAGATTCCGATATCCGGATAAGCACTGCCAAGGGATGCTGAAAAGTATCTCCAGAAAACACGGGGATCGTTATCGTCCGGATCAATGGAGAGCCAGGCGGGAGACCTTGCACAATCAAGACACCACCCTGCAAGCAGCGAAGTCTTACCAAAACCCGCGGGCGCGGATACCAGGGTAAGCTTGCAGTTTTCAGCCGCATCCAGACGGTGTTTCAGGCGGCTCCTGTCTATCAGCCTGGCCCTGACACTTGGGATGTGAATCTTGGTCCGGATCAGATCTTCAAACATGGGGTATACCTTTTTGCACGCTGAAGTGTGAAAATAATAACATACAAGATCTTTCTTTAAAATACAAGCTCTTGTAATAGATCAACAAGGATCATTTTACTGAAAAACATTATACCTTTTATGCATCCGCGCCGTCTTTTGACTGCCCGTGCATCTTGACAAAGAGACGGATTCGTGACAGTTTTATTCTAAATATTTATTCCCGCCCCTCAAACAGATCGGGAGATATGCAATTGACTGTGCCATGCGTATCCAGGAATGGCTGTTTCGAACCTATATCGGCTCTGAAGAAAACCATCGCCGTATTGACGCGCTGCAGGCAGAGCTGGCCGCAAAACGCAAAAAATAACACACAATATCCGTATTTGAAGTCTGTGCGCTTTTGCGGCACATGAAAGTTCCTTTTTCTTTTGACATTTTTATTTTTTTTGTGATAATAAAGGCAGTTTTTTGTCTTACCGGCACAATCATTCCAACTTCCAAACCTTAAAAAAGAAAAGGAGTCACCATGGTTGCCACATCCTGGTCCACAGACAAATGGCCCCAGGGGGTCGCCCTGGACATCGACGCGGCCGAGTATGAAAAACCCCTTTTTTCAGTGCTTGATGAGTCTGCCCAAGACTATACGGACAAAACCTACACCATCTTCAATGATGGGACCAAGACCTTTGCCCAGGTTAAGGACACGGCAGACCGCATCGCAAATTTCCTGGTTTCATCAGGCATTAAAAAAGGCGATCGGGTGGCTATCTTTCTACCCAACCTCCCTCATTATCCTGAAATATTTTTCGGAATCCTTAAAGCAGGCGCAATATGCGTTACCTGCAACCCTCTTTACACGGCATCCGAGCTTAACTACCAGTTAAACGATTCAGGGGCCAGGGCAGTATTCTGCATGGATCACCCGCAGTTCTATCCCACAACAGCAGAAGCGGTAAAAAACAGCGGCGTTGAAACCGTGATCTACTGCAACGTGAAGAACTACCTGCCCAAGATCAAGGGATTTCTCGGATCTCTTCTTGGCAAAATCCCCAAAGCAGAAAGCCATGACCCATCGCACCGCTCATTTGACGACATTGTGGCATCAGCCGAGCCAAAAACGCCTGAAATAAGTATCGATCCTTACGAGGATCCGGCCCTTATAATTTACACAGGCGGCACCACGGGGAAACCAAAAGGCGCAGTACTTTCCCATGTGAACTTCTACTATAACTTAAAAGCTCTTGAAGAATGGGGGCGCCTGGTACATGAGCCGGGAGGGGAGCCGGAAAAACTGCGCAAAGGCGGCTTTCATACCTATCTTGGCGTGCTTCCCTGGTATCATTCCTTCGGCCTGACCGTGTGCATGATTTCGGCCTGCGGCGGAGGCCACCGGATGATCTGCATACCCGATCCCAGGGCCGGCAATCCCCCGTTTACAGATGTGCTTGAGGCTGTACAAAAATACAAGGCCACCATCATGCCGGCGGTTCCGACTATTTTCGTGGCCTTTACCAATCATCCCAACATTGACAAATATGATCTTACGTCACTTATGGGATGCTTTTCAGGCGGTGCGCCCCTTCCGCCCGAGGTATGCAAGCAGTTTGAAGCCAAAACAGGCGCCGTGATTTTCGAGGGCTACGGCTTAAGCGAAACATCGCCTGTCGTGACCTCCAACCCCACATCCCGGGAAAACAGAAAAATCGGCACCATAGGATTTCCCATTCCCGGAACTGATATAAAAATCGTGGACATCGAAACCGGCCAGAATGAACTGGCCAGGGGCGAAGACGGTGAAATTGCGGTCTCAGGCCCCCAGGTAATGAAGGGGTACTGGAACAGACCCGAGGAAAATCAGGCTGTGTTCCGCCAGATCGAAGGCAGAAGATATTTTCTTACAGGAGATATCGGCCACGTTGACGAGGAAGGCTTCATAATCATCACTGACCGGAAAAAGGACATGATACTGGTTGGAGGATTTAACGTATATCCAAGGGATGTTGAAGACATCCTTTACCAGCACCCCAAGGCACAGCTTGTGGCGGTTGTCGGGGTTCCGGACGAAAAAAGCGGCGAGGCTGTAAAGGCCTATATCCAGTTAAAGCCGGGCGAACAGGCAACAGAAGAAGAAATCCGGGAATTCTGCAAACAGCACATGGCGGGCTACAAGAGACCCAAATACATTGAATTCAGAGACGACATCCCGGTCTCACCGGTGGGAAAGGTCCTGCGGCGGATCCTGCGCGATGAGGAAATGGGCAAAAAGCCGGAATAATAAATTCTTCTGACTGTGCGGCACCCAGCATGCTGAAAAAAAGGCCGGGCATTTCGGCTCGATGATCCGAAATGCCCGGCCTTTTTAAATGACCCGGCAAATAAAATTCCAAACTTTCTATAACACAGCCAGCAGCCTTTCATGAATGTTGTCAAACCCTCCGTTTGACATAACCAGAATCACGTCACCGAAAGCAGCCTCATCTTTTAAAAACCCCACAATCTCTTCGGTATCCTCGAAATAACCGGCATTTACCCCTCTTTTTCCCAGGTCTTCGGCCAGCTTTTGCGACGAAAACCTCCGGCCTTCGGGAACTTTTTGCAAAAGCGGGGGTTTTCGGACACAAACCATGTCTGCCTTTTCAAACGACAAGGGGTATACTTCCTGGAAAACGCTTCGCATGCTGGTGTTGGTCCGGGGTTCAAAAACCGCGATCAGGCGGTTTTCCGGATACACGGAGCGCACCGCTGCAATGGTTTCGCGCACTGCCGTGGGATGATGAGCAAAGTCGTCTATCACGGTGATCCCGTTTTTAACGCCCCGGATTTCCTGACGCCTTTTTATCCCTTCAAAGGTTTTAAGCCCCTCTGCAATGACCTCAGGCCCGATACCCAGAGATGCAGCGGCGGCTATTGCAGACAGGGCATTTAAACGGTTGTGTGCGCCGGGCAGCTTCATCTGAAATCTCCCAAACAGCCCGGAACCGCAAAACACGGAAAACCTGTTCCACGGCGGCATGGGAGGTTCGGCCTCAAGACGCCAGTCATCTGTCATTTCAGAGCCGTAGGTTTTGATCCTGCATCTCCTGTTTTCAAGCAGGTGTCCTGCATTGGGGTCCTGGCCGAAGCCTATCAGGGTGCCCTGCTCTGGTATGCCTGAAAAAAACGCGTCAAACGCAGATCTCACATGCGCAAAATCTTTAAAGATGTCTGCATGATCAAATTCAGCTCCGGTCCATATCGCGATATCGGCCCTGTAATGCATGAATTTGGGCTGCTTGTCAAAAAAGGCAGTGTCGTATTCATCTCCTTCGATCACCATGTATCGGCCGTTTCCAACCCTGTAGCTTGAGCCGAAATTCTTTAAAATCCCTCCGATCAGAAACGACGGCTCCAGGCCGGCCTTATAAAGAAGCCATGCGGCAATTGATGATGTTGTGGTTTTTCCGTGGGTCCCGGTCACAACAATGGTTCGCCTGCCCCTGGCCATAAACCGGTTTATTGCCTGGGGCATGGAGCAATACGGCAGGCCTGTTTCAAACACGTACACTGCTTCGGGATTGTCTTTTTTAACCGCATTGCCCACGATCACAAGATCCGGGCCGTATGCCAGGTTGTCCCCGGAAAAACCCTCGTTTACAACAATTCCCCGGTCCTTTAAAAACGTGCTCATGGGCGGATATACCCCGGCATCCGATCCTGTCACAAAAAGACCGATTTGCTTTAACGCGGCTGCAAGCGCCCCCATTGCCGTGCCGCAGACTGCGATCAGATGCACGGAATTTACTTGCTCAGGAATTATATTTTTATCCACAGGCTTTTCTTTCAGGCCTCTCCGGCTGTATCCTGCAGCCCGGCCATCACATTCTCGGCCGCAGACAGGGTTTCATCAATATCTGCCACCTCGTGGGCCGAGGACACAAAAATCACCTCAAACTGGGCAGCAGGCAGATAAATTCCCTTCTCAAGCATTGCCCTGTAAAAAGCGGCAAACATTTCCGTATCAGACGCCTTAGCCTGTTCAAAGTTGGAAACAGGCCCGGGAGCAAAAAACAGGCCCAGCATGGAGCCGACCCTGTTGACCGTGGCCTGGATGCCGAGCCTCTCAACTAAGCGTTCAAGCCCTTCACCTAGCCTGGCCGAGGTTTCTTCAAGTTTTTCATAAAAGCCAGGCATGCTGATCTGCTTTAAGGCGGCAATGCCTGCTGCCATGGCAAGGGGATTTCCTGCAAGAGTGCCTGCCTGGTATACAGAGCCCTGGGGGGCGATCTGTTCCATTATTTCCTTTTTTCCGCCATAAGCTCCCACCGGCAGGCCGCCGCCGACTATCTTACCAAAACAGCTCAGATCAGGGGAAACGCCATAAAGCTCCTGCGCTCCGCCGTATGCAACCCGAAAACCGGACATGACCTCGTCGAATATCAAAACAGCCCCGTACTTTTCAGTCTCCTTTCGAAGGGCCGCCAAAAAGTCGGGATCAGGCGGCACCATGCCCATGTTTCCGGCAACAGGCTCAACAATTACCGCTGCAATCTCATCGCCTTTTTGCGCCATTTTCGCGGCAAACGCCTCAGGGTCGTTATACGGAAGCGAGTAAGTATGCTGCACAAAGGATTCAGGCACGCCCGGGCTGCCCGGAATATTTAATGTGGCCACCCCCGAGCCCGCGGCCACCAGCAAAGAATCTGAATGGCCGTGATAGCATCCGTCAAACTTTATTATGCCGTCTCTGCCTGTATATGCCCTTGCCGCCCTGATGGCGCTCATAGTAGCCTCTGTTCCGGAATTTACCATGCGCACCATTTCAACCGAGTCAACAGCGTCAATGATCATCTCGGCAAGCTCGACTTCCAGATCAATGGGCGCGCCAAAACTCGTGCCGCGCAAAAGCGCCTTTTCAATTGCCTCTATTACGGCAGGATGCCTGTGGCCAAGGATCAGCGGCCCCCAGGAGCAGACATAATCGATATAGCCCCTGCCCTCCAGATCGTAAATCCTGCAGCCTTCCCCTCTGTCTATGAATAAAGGGTCCTGCCCCACAGCCTTTCCCGCACGAACCGGGCTGTTTACCCCGCCGGGAATGGCTTCTTTTGCCCGCTGAAACAGCAAATATGATTTTGGATCAGATTTCATTTATCCCCCTGTTCATTAATTTGTCCGTAAATCCATATTGACATAACCGTCTGTTAAAGTTAAAAACAATAACAAAGACCTGATAACGGGTCAAGCGCAGGCAGGGCAAATTTCAACAGCAGATCCGGTTTATGAACCACAAAAAGCAGATGCAGCAGCTTGCCAAGCTGCTTTCCTATATCCTGGAAAAACGCCCGGACGAATTCGGACTCATCCCTGACGACAAGGGATATGTAAGCATAAAAGAGCTGCTGAAAGCCATCTCTGAAACAGATAGTTGGCGCCATATCAGGCGCACCAGCATAAAAGAGCTTATGCTCTCAGAGGTGGATTGCCCGGTGGAGATACATGAAAACCGCATCAGGGGGAAAAACCGCGAGGATCTGCCCTCTGCGCGTATCTGCAAACAACCCCCGAAAACGCTTTATACCGCCATAAGAAAAAAAGCCTACCCAATAGTGGCGGAAAAAGGCATCAGCCCACGCGCAGATACGCCGGTAATCTGCTGGTCTGACCGAAAAACAGCAGAGCGACTGGGTAAAAGAAAAGACAACGATCCAGTAGTACTTACCATACATACTGACAAAGCCGTACAAAAGGAAGTAAAATTCCTGCAATTTGGCGAAAGCCTCTTTCTGGCCGACTTCATACCCGCAGAAACCTTCTCCGGCCCGCCCCTTCCCAAAATGCCTGAAAAGGCAAAACAAGAAGAAAAGGGGAAAAAGGAAAAGATTAAAGACCAGAAGAAAAAGACTGAGGGTGGAAGCTATCAAGTGGAACCCAAACATATCGACCCCCTGCGCACAGAAGAACCCAAATCCAAAAAAGGCAAGGGCAAAAAAAAGGACCCTTCCTGGAAAAAGGAACAGCGGAAAAATCGGCGCAGGTAAAAGCCCGGCAAAACATTTTAAAGAAACCATAAAAAGAAAGATTGCCCTCATGGACCGAAAACACAGGATCCTGTTTCTCTGCGATGCCAGTGACACCGAAGAAGTTGAACACAGTTTTGCAGATCAGGACTCATATGAATTAACCATTGAAACCACTGAAAAAATACTCAGTTACGGGGTCAAAGATTACCTGTACCATACAGTGGAAAGAATCAACCACAACCCTGAAATCTATGACGGAGTTGTGGGCACCCACGACTCCTCGGCGGTCTTTGCAGCCATCATCGCGGAGGAAACCGGCAAACGCTTCGCATCGGTTCAAAGCATAATAACCTGCCAGAACAAATACCTGTGCCGCCGTATTCAGCGCGCATGCGTCCCCGGGCATACGCCCAACTTCTGCCTGGCACTCGATTACTTGAGAAACCCTGAACGGCTGCAGACACCGTTTTTTATCAAGCCGGTGCGGGCAAACATTTCCTTTGGCTCCCACCGCATCGAGACCCCGCAGGAGCTCGAATTCTACATAGGCTCCGAGAGCATGGATATCGCCCGCTTCAACCAGTATTACCTTGAAGCCATAGGCAGCTATTCCAGGCATTACAACGCCATAAACATGGCAACATGCAACAGCTTTCTCTGCGAAGACCTGATAGAAGGCCACCAGGTTACAGTGGACGGCTTTATTTTCGAGGGAGAGGTGACCTGTTTCGGGGTAACAAAAGCAGTGTATCATCCTGGCACAAACATCTTCAGCCACCACGAATTCCCCTATGAACTATCCCCGGAGCTCCACTCTGCAATAACCTCTGCATTAAGCCGTCTTATTCCGGAAGCGGGAATCAACAACAGCTTTTTTAACGTGGAACTGCGGGTCGATGATACCGCCGGCACCTTTAAAATTATAGAGATCAACAGCCGCATTGCATTCCAGTTTGCAAGGACCATCGAAGCGGTCACAGGCATCTCTCCTCTTTATATGCTCTGCGAGGTGGCAACAGGCAGACGCCCCGCCCTGGTCCCACAGGCGGAACAGCTTTATAATTACTGTTACAACTTTGAACTTCACCGCTTCACTGATGCAAAAGTCCTGCAGACCCCTACCAAAAGCGTTTATAATGAAATCGCCCTGAGCTACCCTGAAGTCAGGATAAGAAACCTTATCCATGAAAACGTCAATCTCTCGGATTTCAAACACAACCCGGAAAGTTTCCGCTATTGCATACTCGATGTTCCGGGAAACAGCCGCGAGGAAATTATGTCCAAATACCATGATGTAGTGACACTTCTGGCCTATAAATTCGACACACCCGAGGAGCATTCCCAAGTCAGCGAAGCCGCAGCCCGGCCCCCCCAGCAGAACATAGGCAGGGCCTATGAAATCGATTTTCAACCCCCGCTTAAAAATCAGGACAAATGAATAATCGGGCAACAGCAAACAACCGCGCTCAATTTTCCGCTTGACAATCAAACACGCCTTGGTTACATACAAAATTTTAACGCACGGGCCGTTAGCTCAACTAGGCAGAGCAACTGACTCTTAATCAGTAGGTTCAAGGTTCGATTCCTTGACGGCCCACCA
>CAZVFQ010000019.1:0-38002 GCA_964626455.1 uncultured Desulfobacteraceae bacterium
ACACAGCATATTATTTCATCAGGAGAGTAAAACATGGTTGACTTCAGTCTTACAGCGGAACAAAAACGATTTGTCGAGACTGCACGTGAATTTTCAGCAAAAGAGATCAGACCGGTTGCACTGGAATATGATGCAGAGCCGGTCTATCCGGCGAAAATTTTAAAGAAAGCCCATGAGCTGGGATTTCTTTATACAAATATTCCCGAAGCCTACGGCGGCTCAGGGATGGATTACCTGACCCACTATATTGTCACAGAAGCCCTTAACTATGACTGCTGCGCCATAGGCCAGATGATCGGGATTTCACATTTGGCAACAGCCCCGATACTGCTCGGCGCAACAAAAGAGCAGAAGAAAAAGTTTCTCGGCAAAATGACGCAAAGCCACAAAAGCGCCTGTTTCTGCCTAACCGAGCCGGGTGCCGGCTCTGATGCCGCAGCCATGAGCACCACGGCGAAAAAAAAGGGAGATAAATATATTTTAAACGGAAACAAGTGCTACATTACAAACGGCAGGGATGCTGATCTGCTGTGCGTTTTTGCCTCAACAGACCCTGAAAAGGGGACAAAAGGCATCTCCTGTTTTGCGGTACCGCGTGATACCCCCGGCATCAGTGTGGGCCGCATTGAGGACAAGATGGGTCACAGGGCGCTTGTGGTGGCTGAACTTTTCTTTGAAGATGTTGAGCTGACGTCTGAAAACCTCATAGGAGAAGAAGGCCAGGGATTCAAACTGGCAATGATGGCCCTGGACAGGGGGCGGGTGAACATAACCGCTATCTGTACGGCAATCAGCCAGTGCGCCCTGGATGAGGCATGCGCGCGGGCAAATGAGCGCGTACAGTTCGGACAGAAAATCGGGAGTTTCCAGGGCGTTCATTTTATGCTCTCTGACATGTACCAGCAGGTTATGGCCAGCAGGGCCATGTATATGCAGCTTGGATGGATGCTTGATAAACAAATCAGGTGTACAACCGAGGCTGCTGCTGCGAAATGCTTTGCCTCGGATGCTGCAATGAAAGTTACAACCGATGCGGTCCAGATTCTTGCAGGCAGCGGTTACATGAAGGGTGCCATGGTTGAAAAGCTGATGCGCGATGCCAAGCTTACCCAGATTTTTGAAGGCACAAACCAGATCAATCGCATTGTCAGCGGCCAGGGTGTTTTAAAGGGGAAAAATCTGCTTTTTTAAAAAGGGGCAGAAACAATTAACAGGGAGTTTTCTGATATGACCATGATGACCGGAAAAGAATATATAGACTCTTTGCGCAAACTTACACCGGAAGTCTATTTCATGGGTAAAAAGATCACCAGCGTGGTTGATGACCCTATGTTTGCCCCGCATATCCATACTGCCGCCATGACCTATGAGCTTGCCAATGAGCCGGAATACAGCGAAATCATGACAGCGAAATCCAATCTGACAGGCGAGACGGTCAACCGGTTTACCCATGTGCACCACAGCATTGATGATCTTGTTAAAAAAGTGCGCATGATGCGCCTTTTGGGCCAGAAAACCGGCACGTGCTTTCAGCGCTGCGTCGGCCTTGACGCCTTAAACGCGCTTTATGTAACCACCTATGACATGGACGAAAAACTGGGTACAGGTTATCACGAGCGTTTCCGAAAATATCTGAGCTATGTCCAGTCCAGCGACCTTATGCCCGCAGGCGCCATGACAGATCCCAGGGGAGACAGAAGCCTCAGGCCTTCAAAGCAGAAAAACCCCAACGTATATCTTCGCATTACTGAGAAAAACAATGACGGTATTGTAGTAAACGGGGCAAAGGCGCATATAACCGGGGCAATCAATTCCCATGAAATCGTTGCGCTTCCCACCCGGGCCATGGGGCCTGAAGACACGGATTATTCGGTGGCCTTTGCGGTCCCTGTCGATGCAGAAGGGATCAGCTTTATTTTCTCCCGCCAGACCAACGACACCCGGCGCCTTGACAGTCCCCTGGATTCTGGTAATCCCAAATATGCAATAGTGGGCGGGGAGGCCATAATTGTGTTTAAGGATGTATTTGTTCCGTGGGAACGCGTGTTCATGGCAGGGGAGCACGGGTTTGCAGGCCAGCTTGTTGAAATTTTTGCCGGCTATCACCGCTCCAATTACGGGGGGTGCAAGGTGGGCCTGGCAGACGTTGTTATCGGTGCATCTGAATGGATCGCTGATGCCCACGGAGTGGGAAAGGTTTCTCATATAGTTGACAAGCTTACCGAGATGATTGCAATGGCGGAAACCTGCTGGTCCTGTACCCTGGCCTGTTCCTATGAAGGCGCAAAAACTTCGTCCGGAGCATACAACATAAATCCTCTTCTTGCCAATGTAACCAAGCTGAATATAACCAGCATGGTCTATGAATGGATGCGCGTTGCCCAGGATATAGCAGGCGGCAAAATTATCACTCTTCCTTCCGAGGCTGACTTGTCAAGACCGGAGTTAAAGGAGATCCTACACGAGTGCTTCCAGGGCAAGGAAGGCGTTGACGTGGATGACATATTTAAAATGCTCCGGCTTGTTGAAAACATGTCAGTGGGTGCAGGCCTTCCCGAGGCCATGCACGGAGCCGGCTCTCCGGCTGCACAGAAGATCATGATCGCAAGAAGAAGCAGCATTGAACAAAAAAGGGCCATGGCAGAAACCATCGCCAGAATCAGAAAGGACAGACACTTCGAGAGCATAACCGGAGTTTCTGAAACCGATTATTGGAAGACATAGCACAGCCATGCGGCAATCTGCATCCAGCCTTTACCGGGCAGACCCAATCCGGTTTTATTACAGCGCTTGCAGCAAAATTAATCTTGCTTAAAGCCTTAAGAAATGATACCGGTTTACCTGTTTCCAAAAACCCATAACATACTGAATTTCAAGCCTTGTGCCTGGGTGGCGGAATAGGTAGACGCAAGGGACTTAAAATCCCTTGGGGCATAGTCCCCGTACGAGTTCGATTCTCGTCCCAGGCACCATTAATATATCTAAGTCAGCCCTTTGACCTAAAAATAACTGTGTATACAATTCTGTCTGTACAAGGCCAAAAGCCTGGCACCTCTCGTCTGTGCTGACTGACAAGGCTTTTGCAGTGTTTCTGTAAACCGGACTGATCGGTTTTCCGGAAACAGGATGTATAAAAATACAAGGACCCGCGATGAGGCGCCGCAAACCCCTAAAACTTCTTTTTTACCTCAATTTGATAATTCTTTGTTTTTTGGTCGGCTATAAGATTTATCTGAACCTGTTTACGCCGGAGTTTCAGGTATTGCACCATGAGCAGATTGAGCAGATAAGCAAAACCCTTGAGGATAAAAACAGCTTTAGTTTTGCGGTTGTTGGCAATATAAACAACTCCATCGGTATTTTTGAGCAGCGAATTGTTCCGGTGCTAAATAAGGCGGATCTTGATTTTGTGGTTTCAGCCGGAAACGCGGTAAGCGGCGGCGGCGAGGACAAATACCGCGCTGTAAGAGGAACCCTTGGAAAACTGAAAATCCCTTATGTGCTCACCTTTGGGGAAAATGAAAACGAGGGATTCGGTGGCCTTCGTTTCTATGATCATTTCGGCCCTTATTTTTTCAGTTTTAAGGCTGGCAAGAGCAGGCTGATATTTCTTGACAGCACGGGCAAAACCTCCTGGCAATGGCAGATGCGCTGGTTAAAAGATTTGCTGGACAGAGACGACTCCACTGCCCGTTTTTTGTTTATTTGCCATCCCCCCCTTCATACCGACCAGGAGGTTCCGTTTAAAGCACAGGAGGATTATCTTAAACCCGCCGGGTTTCGCGAGGCCCTTCTTGCAGTTGTTGAAAAGCATGAAATTGACACGGTTTTTTCTGCCAACCTTTCCGTGTACGCGGACCAAAAAAGGGGGGATGCCAGGTTTATAATAACCGGCGGGGCGGGGGGACTGGTTTTAAATGACGAGACCAGTTTTTATCATTTTGTCAGGGTCGATGTGGGTGAAAACGGTAAGGCCGGCCTTGGGCTCAGACGGCTTCAACTGGGGCAGCACCCGGTATTAAAGAAGCTTGAGAGCCTGTGGTTTTTTGTCCATTCCCTGTTTTATGTGGGATATTTAAATTTTATACTGCTTGTCTGCGTGCTGCTGCTAATAGCGACCAAGCTCTACAATGCCGTATTTGTTGAAAAAGAATATTACCCCGACTATGATATTGACCCTGCTCCGTGGGCTGAAAAGCCTTTGCGCGTTGTCATGTTTACCAATAATTATCTCCCGTTTATCGGCGGTGTGCCGATTTCCATTGAAAGACTGCGAAACGGGCTTTGCAGTCAAGGTGATCAGGTGCTGGTGGTGGCACCAAGCTATCGCGGGAAGAAGAAACAGGAAGAACAGGTTGTGAGAGTCCCCTCCGTGCTTTCAATGGGTAAAAAGGGCGAATTCCGGATAACAAATATTTTTCTCCCCAGAATATACAAGCAAGTAAAAAAATTTAAACCCGATATCATTCATCTGCATCATCCCTTCTGGATGGGGTCTCTGGGGCTTTTTATAGCGCGCAGATTAAATGTGCCTACTGTCTACACCTATCATACCAGGCTGGAAGAATATGCCCATTTCGTGCCTTTGCCGGGCATTTTGTTCCGCAATCTTATTTCCCATGCCATGGTAAAACGCTTTGCCAATAAATGCGACGGCATTATACTGCCCACCTACTCCACGCAGGAGTATTTGCGGATTATCGGTGTGACTACCCCTGCATTTGTGCAGCCCACTGGTATTGAATATGAGAGTTTCAGACAGGTAAGCGATAAGGAGGTAAGGCAGTTGAAAGAGTCGCTGGATATCGGCGATGAGCGTGTATTTGTCAGTGTCTCGCGACTGTCAAACGAAAAAAATATTGATTTCATGATTGATGCCATCAATAATCTGCGCAAGCAAACAGAGGTGAAATTTCGTTTCCTGATGATTGGACAAGGCCACCAGCGAGATAGACTGCAGCAGCGCATTGAAAGCCTCGGGCTGGAAGAAAATTTTATACTGGTCGGCGGGGTCCCGCCGGAAGATATGCCCAAATGGTATCATCTTGGTGATGTTTTTTTGTTTGCATCCAAATCAGAAACCCAGGGCATGGTTATTCTGGAGGCCATGGCAGCCGGTCTGCCTGTGGTTGCCGTGCGTTCCAGCGGCATTGATGACGTGGTAAGAAACGGCTTTAACGGGTTTAAAACGCCGGAAAAGCAGGATCAATGGTGCAAAAAAGCAAGACAGCTTCTCGAGGATGAAAGCCTGAGAAAAAAGATGTCTGAAAACGCCCTGAAATTTGCCGGGGATTACTCTGTGGAGCGTTTTACCGAAGAAGTGCGGCAGATATATGCCTTTACCCTGGCCAACGTATCTGAGAAAGAGAAATCCGCCTGGATTTCCGGGGGCATGTAAATAAAGGAGAGAATGAAACAATGCGTAAATTGTCCCCGTGCCTTTTGCTGGCTTTTATTTTATTTGCCTGCAGCAACCCGGTGCAAAATCTGCAGGCAAATGCCATGGACACAATGACAAAGAAAACAGTGGTTCTTGTTCATGGTTACGGAAAAGGCCCGGGAGATATGGAAAGTCTTTCGGATTTTCTTGAAGAGGCAGGATACAGGACCGTAAGGGTGGATCTGCCCCTTACATTTGAGCGGATAGAAGATGCTGCAGAGGTTTTTGCCGCAGAGGTGGATTCAATTCTGGCCGACCTGCCTGAAAACCAGACCATTGCAATGGCGGGCCACAGCACCGGCGGTCTGATAATCAGGTATTTTCTGGCGCATTCCCAGCACAGCAACCGTGTGGGTCATGCCGTGCTTATTGCCACACCCAATAAGGGAAGCAGGCTTGCGGAAAAGATGGGGGAATTTTCCGATCTGCTTGTGGAAACTTTTGCCACCCTTGATTCGCTCAGGCCGGAAAACATAGCAAGCCTTAAACTCTACGACAGCGGGGATGTCAAAATCGGTGCAATTGCCGGAAATAAGGGGGATTTTGCACTCGGCCGGCTGCTGGAAAAAGAAAATGACGGCAGGGTAGAGGTCGACTCTGTCTATTATCCGGGACTGGATGATTTTATAATTGTTCGGTTCGATCACAATGAAATCCATCATAAAAAGGAAACAGCAGAGCTTGTGAGCCGTTTTATTGAGACCGGTTCATTTATGCCCGGATTTTCGGGCTTTGAAACAACCACATATAAGGCGGAGGAAACATGATTACCACTCTTGTTTTACTGGGCATTATTGTATTGCTCATAATTGTTACCGTGGGTCTTTACAACAACCTGGTGACTCTGAAAAACCGCTTTAAAAACGCCTTCTCCCAGATAGATGTACAATTGAAGCGGCGCTATGACCTGATTCCCAATCTTGTGGAAACAGCAAAGGGTTATATGAAGCATGAGCGCGAAGCCCTGGAAGCAGTTATCCGGGCCAGAAACAGCGCCCTGAATGCCAGCGACAAAGCCGCGCAGGACCCCGGGGATCCTTCTGCAATGAAGGCCCTTTCCGGGGCCGAGGGCTCGCTTGCCGGTGCCCTGGGCCATATTTTCGCCCTGGCTGAAAGTTATCCGGATTTGAAAGCCAATCAGAACATGCTTGCTCTGCAGGAAGAACTTGCCTCCACTGAAAACAGGATAGCTTTTGCCAGGCAGGCTTTCAACGACGCGGTCACCCGTTACAACATCGCTCGTGAAAAGTTTCCAAACAGCATTGTTGCAGGCATCTTTAATTTCACTCCTGCCGAGTTGCTTGAATCAACTGAATCCGCAGAAGAGAGAAAAGCGCCCCAGGTGTCTTTCTGAGGAAGGATATGGACTTTTTTGCACAACAGGACAGGGCCAGGTCAAAGACCTTTCTGCTGGTGGTCCTTTTTATGCTTGCGGTTGTTTTTGTGATTTTCGCGGTCTACGCCGCTGTCATGGCAGCCCTGTTTTTGTTTAACCCCGTTTTTTTTGATTTCTACAATCTGAAATTGTTTCTCATAATCGCCGGTATTGCGATTGCAGTCATCGGTATAGGCACTCTTATTAGAATCAGGGCGCTTTCCGGGGGAGGAAGCTATGTGGCCGAAAGTCTGGGAGGAAAGCTTTTGGAGCCCTCGACCAGGGATCCGGATGAGCGCAGAGTGATAAACGTGGTCGAAGAGATGGCCATAGCTTCGGGTACTCCTGTGCCACTGGTATATCTTCTTGAAAATGAGGACAGCATAAATGCTTTTGCCGCGGGTTTTACCCCTAATGACGCGGTTATCGGCGTTACCGGGGGCTGCTGTCGCAGGCTTACCAGAGAGGAACTGCAGGGGGTAATAGCTCATGAGTTCAGCCATATTTTAAAGGGGGATATGCTGCTTAACATAAGGTTAATGGGGCTGTTGGGCGGGATAATGGCTATCGCCGGTGCCGGAAAATCGGTTTTCCGCGGATATGGCAGCCGTTATCGATATCGCAGCGCCGGCAGGGGCGGCAGGGGGCTTGTGCAGATATATGTTATTGCATTTTTCCTTATCGTGGTGGGATATATGGGGGTTTTACTGGGCCGGCTATTCCAGAGCGCTGTTTCCCGTCAGCGTGAATACCTTGCCGATGCTTCAGCGGTTCAGTTCACACGGAGCACCGGCATTGCCGATGCGCTGAAGAAAATCGGCGGGCTGAGCGCGGGTTCAAAAATAAAATCCCCCGCAGCAGACGAGACCTGCCACATGTTTTTCGGCAAGGCCGTGGGATCCATTTTTGCCACCCATCCGCCGCTGATCAAGAGGATCAGAAAAATTGAGCCAGCCTTTACAGGAGATTTTGAAGCTGTGGGTGCCGCTGGAGCCGCCGCATCTGTTATATCAGGGGGCCGGCAGCAGTTTTTTTCGCCCAAAGACGGTCGTGAAGTGTCAATTGATGCAAATGCAGTTGCAAATAATGTCGGCACGATCACGTCGGAAAATATCGCCCAAAGCGCCGCTATTCTTGCAGCCATGCCCGGCTCGATCAGGAAGGAAACAGAAGATATCCTCGGTGCCAGTGCGCTTGTTTGTGCTCTTCTTCTGGACAGTGACCCGGAGGAGAGAAAAAAGCAAAAGGAAACCCTTAAGGATTCTTCATCATATCAACTTTTAAGGCAGATAGAAAAGGTTGAGACTTCCGTGCAGGGCCTTGAGCAGGAATTGAGGCTTCCGCTTCTAGATATAGTGATTCCCGCTCTTCGTCAGATGTCCCATGAGCAGTATGCCGTCTTTAAAGAGCAGATCAGAGGTCTCATTAAGGCTGACAGCAAAGTAACTCTTTTTGAATTCTGTCTTCAGGAGGTTTTAAACCACCGTTTGGAAGCGGTTTTTGTAAGGGCGGATTCTAAAGGTGTTTACAAAAAAATTACGCCGCTGGAAAAAGACGCCATGTTGCTTTTGGCGGCCCTGGCAAGGGTCGGCCACAAGGACAGAACCGTTGCTGCCAGGGCGTTTTATGCGGCTCTTGCGGTTTTGCCAAGAGAAAGAAAAAATGTGGAAATGCCGGAAACCTTGTCTTTCAAGGATCTGCACACCGCCCTTAAGCATTTTTCTATGGCTTCATTCGGTGTCAAGAAAGCCTTATTTGATGCCTGCTGCCAGTCTGTACTTTTTGACGGAAAGGTGGCAGTCAGGGAAGCCGAGCTGCTGCGTGCTGTTTCGTCTGCCGCGGATATCCCTGTGCCTCCATTTATGATGAATTTATAAGACTTAGAAGACCCGGTAACCGCTTCTTGCAGGAAAACTCCGCATGAAACTTAATTTCAATATATTTTTTTTCGCCGGATTGTTCTTGCTGCAGACCGGCATTTTATCGGCCTCAGAGCCTGGTTTTGATTGCAGTGAGGCAATTGGCGAGGTTGAACAGCTAATTTGCCCCGATCCAACTGGGGGATATAATTGACAGTCAGCTTGTGGTTATTCAGAAACAGGGTGATGGTGAAAATGATGTGAGTTTACCCTGTTTGACATTCCAGGCCGGACAAATAACTATATAATATAATTAAAAACAGTCCTTCAAAGGAGGGTCCCGGTAACAGCGGCATACGGAAAATATATTTTCATAGGTTATGGCCGCGATTTGAAAACCGCTTGCAAGCCTTTTCCCCCCGTGATAGAAATTTTGTTCTCTTCAGGTAAAGATTGTCAGGCATTGGTTCTTGCCGGCTTTGTGAAGTGAACCCGAAATAATTCCAAGGATTGTCGAATGAATGTATGCATAGTGGGTACGGGTTATGTTGGCCTTGTTACGGCGGCATGCCTTGCCGAAGCCGGGAACACGGCCTTTTGTGTGGATATAAACAACAGCGTGATAGACAGACTTAAAAAAGGCAGGGTTCATATATTCGAACCGGGCCTGGAAGAACTGGTACAGCGCAATCTGGAACAGGAGAGGCTGTTTTTTACCACATCGCTTTCAGAGGGGATGAAAGATGCAACCCTGGTGTTTTCATGCGTGGGCACGCCGCCGAGAAGCGACGGCTCATGCGATCTTTCCGCGGTATACAGGGTGGCAGAACAAGTCGGACGCACCATGACTGATTACAAGATAGTTGTAAATAAGTCCACTGTGCCGGTGGGCACAGCAGACCGTGTCAGGGAGATTATAGGAGGGCAGCTTTCGGCCCGCGGCCTTGACCTTGACTTTGACGTGGTGTCAAACCCCGAATTTTTAAAGGAAGGCGATGCTGTAAGTGATTTCATGAAACCTGACAGGATTATCATAGGAACAGACAACCCCGAGGTTGCCCGGCTTCTGGAGAACCTGTATGAACCATATGCAAGAAGTCGCGACAAGCTGATCCTGATGAGCACGAGAAGCGCGGAAATGACAAAGTATGCGGCAAACTGCATGCTTGCCACCAAGATTTCCTTTATAAATGAGATCGCCAATATCTGCGAAAAAGTGGGAGCCGATGTCAGGGACGTCAGGGCGGGCATAGGCTCGGATCATCGCATAGGTTATCATTTTATTTATCCCGGAGTGGGCTACGGCGGTTCCTGCTTTCCAAAGGATGTAAAGGCGCTTATTCATACCGCCCAGGGCCGCGGATACGTGCCGGAGCTGTTAAATTCCGTCGACGGGGTAAACAACCGCCAGAGGCGGATTGTAAGCCATAAGATCAGGAATTTTTTTGAGTCAAAAGGCGGGTTGTCAGGAAGAATCCTTGCAGT
The DNA here is from genome assembly GCA_964626455.1 of uncultured Desulfobacteraceae bacterium. Taxonomy (GTDB): domain Bacteria; phylum Desulfobacterota; class Desulfobacteria; order Desulfobacterales; family Desulfosalsimonadaceae; genus Desulfosalsimonas. Next base: position 10,160 of record CAZVFQ010000019.1, read on the forward strand.
ATGGGGTCTTTCATTTAAGGCAAATACTGATGATATACGCCACTCTGCAGCCATGGATATTATATACGAGTTAAGCGAGGCAGGAATGCGTATCAGGGCATTTGACCCGGCAGCCGGGGGCAATGCACAAAAAGCCTTTGCGGAAAACGCGCTGGTTGAGGTTTCTGAGAAGCAGTATGAAATTCTTGACGGCGCTGATGCCCTGGCGGTTTTAACTGACTGGCACCAGTTCAGGAACCCGGATTTCGCAAAGATTCGCAAGAAGCTGAACATGCCTGTGATCTTTGATGCAAGAAACCTTTACAGGTCCGATATAATAAAAAGCAGCGGCTTGAGTTGTATCAGGACCGGCAGGCCTGATATAACTGCCGAAATCGAACAGGATTTATGACTCAATGGATCTTTCGGATCAGCAAAAGGCGGCAGTTGAGCATATAGGCCCTGCGCTTGTGGTCGCGGGAGCGGGTTCGGGCAAAACCCGCACTCTGACGGCAAAGGTGGCCCGTTTAATTGAGCTGGGCTATACATCTGAGCGAATACTTGCCATTACCTTTACAAACAAGGCAGCAGACGAGATGAAACGAAGGCTGGTCGATCTAACCGGCCTTCCCATTGACAGATTCCCCTGGGTGCGAACCTATCATTCCGCATGCTTCAGAATTTTAAAAGAACACTGCCGTCTGCTGGGATACGAGCCGCCGCTTCAGATTTATTCGGATTATCAGCAGCAGAAGCTAATAAAAGACATAATGATCCGGTTTGATATGGACAGGAAAAATTTTTACCCCTTGCGCGCCGCTATTTCCAGCGCCAAGAATTCGGGCGATCCTTACGGTTATTTTAACTCCCGCCCGCGGCTTGGTCCGTTCAGGCTAAAGGATATATACGAGGCCTACGAAAAAGAGCTGTTTGATAAAAACGCGGTGGATTTCGACAATATTCTGCTCAAAGCCCGGGATCTGCTGCGGGACCATGATGCGGTACGCCGGGATTACAGGGCTTATTTTTCTTATATTCTGGTGGATGAATATCAGGACACCAACAATTTGCAGGCCGAATTGACAAGATTGCTTTTGGGAAACGGCAACCTTTTCTGTGTGGGCGATGACTGGCAGGCTATCTATGGATTCAGGGGGAGCAATGTAGATCATTTTCTGGGCTTCAGCAATACTTACAACAACGCAAGCATTTTCCGCCTGGAGCAGAACTACAGGTCTGCAGACGAGATAGTAAAAACAGCCAACCGGCTGATCAAATACAACCGGGACCGCATGGACAAGTCGTGTTTTTCCTTGTATACGGGCGGTTCAGTGGAGATCCATGATTTTTTCAGCGACGAGGAGGAGGCCGGATGGGTTGCCGGTAAAATAGCTGCACTGCGCGCTGCCGGAATCCCGTATGAAAAGATTGCAATTCTTTACCGGACAAAGTTCTGCTCCCTGCCTTTTGAACAGGCACTTCGTTTCAGCGCAATTCCCTATCAGATGCTCGGGGACAGGGGATTTTTCGAACGCAAAGAAATCCTGGACATAAACTGTTATCTCACGGCCGCTGTTTTCAGAAAGGATGATGCGGCATTTGAGCGCGTGGTAAATACGCCCAAACGGGGTATTGGCCCGAAGATGATAGAAAAGCTCAATGCCTGTCGTGAGCCCGGATCCGGGCTTTTCCATGCAGCAGAGCGTGCGGTTTCAGAAAAGATGCTTTCTTCAAAGATTCACGCAGAACTTTCCGGACTTGTCCGGCTGTTAAAGGATATTGAGCCCATGGCTCCTGATGCGGCTATCCGGGAGGTCATAGCGAGGACCGGATATGATCAAGATTTAAAGCAGCAGTCAAAAACCCATGATGAGCATACCGCGCGCATGGAAAATATCGACCAGTTGATCTATGCGGCCTCCGGATATGAAACCCTTCTTGATTACCTTGAAGAGGCGGCTTTGATAAGAGAGGACAAGCAAGATGAGGAGACTCATGAAAAAGGTGTCAGCCTGGCAACCATTCATGCAAGCAAGGGACTGGAGTTTCATGCGGTATTTGTAGTGGGCTGTGATGAAAACCTGCTGCCGCATTGGAAATCAAGGGATTCAGAAGCCGAGATCCAGGAGGAGCGGCGACTGATGTATGTTGCCATGACCAGGGCGGAAAAATTCCTGTTTTTGACAACGGCAAATTTTCGCAAGGGTCAGTTCAGCCCTGCGAGCAGATTTCTTTCAGAGGTGGCCGAATGCATGCAATAAGGCCTTTAGCAGCAGGCCCTATGTCCTGTCTTTGCCTTTTGACAGACTGTTTTTGAATTTTCGCTCGATTTCTTCCTGGATTTTTTTACGTTTCTGTTCCTGGCCGGATTTAAGCTCATCTATGGTTTTGCGGTGGTTTTGTTTTTGCCTGCGGAATTTTTCCAGTTCTGCGGAAATCGAGCTTTGCCCGGCTCTGTCCTCTATGTCTTCGATGCGGAGATGATCGGCTATAAAAAGCCTGGTTTCTCCGGATTTTTCAATCGTTTCAATTATGCCCATGGACCCGAGTCTTCTGCAAAGACGGGCAGCCTCCTCTGCTGAAACCGAGAGCAGCCCTGCAACATCTTCAAGGCACGGCGGAGCTTCGTTGCGGTATTCCAGGACGCGGATTGCCGCTACAATCAGATGGGCTTCCTTGTACAGGCTGTTTGCTTTCATTGTTTTTTTATCCGTATTTGATTTTTTTCAGGGAGCCGGCATATGAATTTTGCCGGCAGGTTTTTGTTCACATCGGGCCTGCTTTCAATTTCTTGACACTTTGTAATGGAAATCGTATCATTCTACGCGGTTTAGTCAAGGGTATTGATGGCGGAAATAACCGGGTACCGGACATATTATGAAACATCTGGAGGACGGCATGACGGAAATCATGGATGTAATGGCAAGGGAAATACTTGATTCAAGAGGGAATCCTACGGTAGAAGTGGATGTGCTGCTTGAGAGCGGGGCATTAGGGCGCGCTGCTGTTCCTTCAGGCGCTTCAACCGGTTCCCGCGAGGCTCTGGAGTTAAGAGATAATGATTCCTCGCGCTACGGTGGAAAAGGGGTAAAAACAGCAGTTGAAAACGTAAACAACAGGATCGCCCCGGAGCTGATCGGTATGGACGCAGCAGACCAGCGCGAGCTGGACTCCGCGCTGATAGGACTTGACGGCACAGAAAACAAGTCCGGGCTTGGGGCAAACGCGATTTTAGGGGTTTCAATGGCTGCGGCCAGGGCGGCCGCCGAGGCATACGGACTACCGCTTTACAGGTATATAGGCGGCCTTGGAGCCCGCAGTATGCCAGTGCCCATGATGAATATTGTAAACGGAGGGGCTCATGCGGCAAACAGTCTTGATATCCAGGAATTCATGATAGTGCCGGCAGGTGCAGGCTCGGCTGCCGAAGCGATTCGCATGGGAGCCGAAACCTTTCAGTACTTAAAGAGTCTTCTTAAAAAGCGGGGCATGGTAACAGCTGTGGGAGACGAGGGAGGATTTGCGCCTGATCTTGAATCAAATGAAGCGGCTTTAAAGATCATTATCGAGGCAATCCAGGGCGCAGGCTACAGGCCCGGCAAGGATATAGGCCTTGCCATAGACGCGGCTGCCACAGAGTTTTACAAAGACGGCAAATATGTTCTCGCATCTGAGGACAGGGGGCTGTCGGCAGAAGAAATTATAGACTATTATGCGGATCTCATAGACCGGTATCCCATATTTTCCATAGAAGACGGGCTTGCCGAGCAGGACTGGGACAACTGGGCTGTTATGACCGAAAAACTGGGCCGCCATATACAGCTGGTAGGAGACGATGTTTTTGTAACAAATCCGAAAATATTTGCCGAAGGCATTGAAAAAGGCATCTGCAATTCCATTCTCATAAAGCTAAACCAGATAGGAACCGTATCAGAAACTCTTGACACAATAGAAATGGCAAAGCTTGCCGGTTATACCACCGTGATATCCCACAGGTCCGGAGAGACCGAGGACTATTTTATTTCAGATCTGGTGGTCGGGGTCTCAGGCGGGCAAATCAAGACGGGTTCCATGTCGCGAAGCGACAGGGTGGCAAAATACAACCAGCTTCTTCGCATTGAAGAGGAACTGGGAACAGGCGCTAAAATGGCGCAGAATCCTTTTCTGGTGTAACAAGCCATGTTTCTGTCCCGGTTTGCCCTTAAAACAGCCGTGTCACTGGTAATTATGCTTGTTTTTTCTGCATCTGCCACGGCCTATATACCTCCTGCCCCGTTTATCATCGACTTGATGGTAAAGAACCGGAAACCGCCGGAGCAGCTGCAGATAACCCAGGAAATACGGCTTTACCCGGAATCTGAACAGGAGCCGGAAATACTTGAACAAAAAGTCTACTTCAGGCTGCCGGGGGCTTTTCGCTCCGAGATCAGCAATGATGATCTTAATCGCATCCATATCTCAAACCGGGGATCATCGGTTACGGTCATTGACGGCCGGCTGTTTGAAGGGCGACAGCCCTGGCATTCATGCTACAGGGATCTTTTCTTTTTAAACTCGCGAAAATCCGTGCTGGAATATCTCTTTGAGCAGGGCATAGATGCGAATATTTCAAGCCTGGGCAGGCTTGATAAAAAGCTTGTATACGTGATCGGCGCCAGATATCCGAATGAAACCAGTCGGCAGCTGTGGATCAGCAAAGAATCATTTCATCCGGTACGCTGGATTGTCACACCGGCCAAAAAGTCAGGTGAGCCGGCGGTGCATGAGATTCGCTACGGGGACTGGAAGCGGGTGGAAAACACATGGTACCCGGGTGAAATCAAATTTTATGAACGCGGCGAAGAATTTCAGACAATGATTGTTAAGGAAATTAAAATAAATCCGTCCATGCCGGGCGATCTTTTTGACGCAGAGGCTCTTGGAAGATCGGCTTCCGTGAAGCCGGAGGATAAAGAGAAGAAGGACAAAGCAGGCGGGACAGGGGGCGAAATCAGGCGGCAGATAGAGGAATTTAAAAATATCTATGAATCCGGCCAGGAATAAAACCGCGGGCCGCAGGGGGTAATTGTATGTCAGGCAAATCCAAATTCATCTTTGTAACAGGCGGGGTGCTTTCATCTCTGGGCAAGGGGCTTGCATCAGCCTCCATAGGAGCTCTTCTTGAAAGCAGGGGGCTGACAATTACTTTGGTAAAACTCGATCCCTACATCAATGTGGATCCAGGCACCATGAATCCCTTTCAGCACGGGGAGGTATTTGTCACTGATGACGGAGCTGAAACCGATCTGGACCTCGGCCATTACGAAAGGTTTGTTTCTGTCCGGCTTGGCAGGGACAACAATTTTACAACCGGAAAGATTTATCATTCGGTTATCAACAAGGAGCGGCGCGGCGATTATCTGGGCGGCACCGTACAGGTTATTCCGCATATTACAGATGAAATAAAGGAGAGCATATGGAAGGCTTCCAATGACGCCGATATTGTTATTGTTGAAATCGGCGGAACAATCGGCGATATTGAAAGCCTTCCGTTTCTCGAAGCCATACGCCAGTTCCGCTTTGACGCGGGAAGAGAAAACGTGCTCTACGTGCATCTTACCTTTATCCCCTATATCGCGGCCGCGGGTGAACTCAAAACAAAGCCCACCCAGCACAGCGTAAAGGAGTTAAGGAGCATCGGCATTCAGCCCGATGTTCTTATGTGCCGCACTGATCGTTATCTTCCCCCGGAGATCAAGGCAAAGATCGCACTTTTCTGCAATGTCAGCAAGGATGCTGTAGTGACCGCCAAGGACGTGGATTGTATATATGAATGCCCGCTTGTGTTCCACAAGGAAGGTTTGGACGATAAGATACTGGAGGTGTTAAATGTCTGGACACGCGCGCCCCGGCTCGGGCAGTGGGAAAAGATGGTGGAGCGCTACAAGTCCCCGGCAGAAAAGGTCACTATAGCTGTTGTAGGCAAGTATACTGATCTTACCGAATCCTACAAAAGCCTGAATGAAGCCCTGTATCATGGCGGTATTGCAAATGACGCCAAAGTTGAGCTCAAGTTCGTGGATTCCGGCGAGTTGACCTCGGAGAACTGCGAGGAGTCTATTTGCGGAGCCCACGGCATCCTGGTTCCCGGCGGATTCGGCTCACGCGGTATAGAGGGCAAGATCCTGGCCATTCGGTATGCCAGGGAAAACAATATCCCGTACTTCGGTATATGCCTGGGCATGCAGCTTGCGGTGATAGAATTTTCCAGAAATGTAGCCCGGATCCCGGATGCGCACAGCTCCGAGTTTAACCCGGATACCAAAGATCCTGTTATTTACCTGATGACTGAATGGTTTGACGAGCGCAGCCAGACAGTGCAGCGAAGAGATGTGAATTCGGAGAAAGGCGGCACCATGAGGCTTGGTGCATATCCATGTCGTATGGTACCTGGCACCAGGGCTTTTGAGGCATACGGGACAGAGTATATCTATGAGCGGCACAGGCACCGCTATGAATTTAATATGGACTACAGGCAGCAGCTTGAGGATCATGGTCTTGTTTTCAGCGGATCTTCGCCCAAGGGAGATCTGGTGGAAATCGTGGAGTTAAAGGATCACCCGTGGTTTTTGGGCTGTCAGTTCCATCCCGAGTTCAAGTCGCGTCCCATGTCGGCGCACCCCTTATTTTCAAGTTTTATCAAGGCCTCTCTTGAATGGAAGTCAGGGGAATAATACGGACGGGGATTCATGTCATTTAAATATCCTGAAGCGCTTCAGCCGGGAGATCGCATAGGTATGGTGGCTCCGGCAAGCCCGTTTGACGTCGATCGTTTTTACCGTGGGATTGAAGTGATAAGGGATATGGGCTTTGAGCCGGTTTACACGGACCGGATTTTTTATAAAAACGGCTATTTTGCCGGCACTGCAAAAGAACGTGCACGCGATATTCACGATTTTTTTGCAGCTCCCGATATCATGGCGCTGTGGGCAGTGCGGGGGGGATACGGATCTTTGCGTCTGCTTGCCGAACTTGATTATGAGGCCATTGCAAAGACGCCGAAGATCTTTATCGGGTGCAGCGATATTACGGCACTTTTAATCACCTTGTCTTTAAGATGCGAAATGCCCGTATTTCACGGCCCGGTGGCCGCATCCCTCGCAGATGCGGATGCAGATACCATAGAAGGCCTGGGAAGAGCTTTCAAATGCCTTCGGTCCCTTGAGATAAAGAGCCGCCACGGACTTGTGATACAGGAAGGCAGGGCTGATGGACCGGTACTCGGGGGTAATCTGGCAACTCTTTGCCATTTGCTTGCCACTCCGTATGCTCCTGATTTTACTGGATGCATACTTTTTGTTGAGGATACGGGTGAAAAACCCTACCGTATTGACCGGATGCTTACCCAGATGAGGCTTGCCGGTTGTTTTGACGGAATTGCCGGCCTTGCAGCCGGTTCTTTTAAAGATTGCGGCAAATCAGGCGAGGTGGACCGGATTTTTTCCGAACTGTTTGCAGATGTCCGGTTTCCTGTGATTTCAGGTTTTCCGGCAGGACACGGCAGCCCGAACATGACCCTTCCTTTCGGGGTTTGGGCCACTTTGGACAGCGATTGCCGAAGCCTGGCATATCACTGCAGCGCGGTGCCGAAGCCTGCGGATGACAGCGGGGCCGGCGGCATATGAGCCGGGTAGACGAAGTGATGCGCAGGGCTTTGGATGAAAGGGTTTTCCCCGGCGCTGTTCTGCTTGCCGCGCGTTATGAAAGAATTATGATTCACAAAGCCTACGGGACATTGGAGCCAGGCAACAGCAGGCAGGTTACACCCGGCACCATTTATGACCTGGCCTCGCTGACCAAGCCGCTTGCAACAGCGGCATCGCTTATGCACCTTAAAGATGCGGGCATCATTTCTACAGAAGATCGGCTGGGGGTTATAATCCCGGAATTTGCAGGATCAGACAAGGAGGAAATCAGGCTTTACCAGCTTTTGTGTCACAATGCCGGCCTGCCTGAATACCGCCCGTACTATAAGTCCTTGGCAGAATTTTCCCCGGAAACAAGAAAGCAGGAACTGAGGAGGATGCTTGTCAAAGAGCCCCTGCTTCATGAGCCCGGCACAGTGACGCTATACAGCGATCCGGGATTTATGATTCTGGAATGGGTTGTAGAATATGTATCCGGGAAAGCTCTTGATAGTTATGTTAAAGAGCACATTTACCGTCCCCTGGGGATAAGAGACCTTTTTTTTATTGCCGGTAAAATGCCTCCAGAGCATGAAGGCAGGATATTTGCCTCTACTGAGAAACTGCCCGAAGGCGGATTGATCCGGGGCCGGGTTCATGATGAAAATGCGGATGCGGTTGGAGGGGTATGCGGGCACGCCGGACTTTTCGGAACAGCGCGTGCGGTTTTTGATATTGCCGCAGACATGCTTCTGGCTGCGGCTGGCAGATCTGAAAGCCCGGTTTTTTCAAGGCAGGTCTTAAAGAGATTCCTTAAAGTCCCTGAAGGTGCTGAGCGGGCCCTGGGGTTTGACGTTCCTTCATGCTGGGATTCGAGCAGCGGCCGGTATTTCAACCCTAACCGCTCTTTCGGACATCTGGGCTTTACCGGGGTTTCATTCTGGATGGATCTTGATTCCGGTATCACAGTCGTGCTGCTGACAAACCGGGTCTGCCCCGGCCGTGACAATCAGAAAATACGTTTATTCAGGCCTGTTATCCACGATGCGGCAGTTGAATGCATACAGGACGGGAAATAACTCAAAACCCTGTTTATCTAACTTGCGGGCCGTGTATTTTCCGCTTGTCATACTGGGGTGGATTTGATAGAGAATTAAGATTATCTATATTTTATACAAGGAGGGACGAACTTGTTTTGGGATTCATTGCTCGGGATATTTTCCAATGATCTTGCCATTGATCTTGGAACGGCCAATACGCTGGTTTTTGTAAAGGGCAAGGGAATTGCTCTAAGCGAGCCTTCCGTGGTAGCGGTTCGCACTGATGAGCGTTCCAAGAACCGTGTGCTGGCAGTCGGACTGGAAGCCAAGAACATGCTCGGCCGTACCCCGGGCAATATCGTGGCCATTCGTCCCATGCACGACGGAGTGATTGCTGATTTCGATGTTACAGAGGCCATGCTTCGGCATTTTATCCATAAGGTACATAACCGCAGGGCTTTTGTACGTCCGAGAATCGTCGTGGCTGTCCCAACCGGCATCACACCGGTTGAAAAAAGAGCGGTCAAAGAGGCGGCCGAGTCCGCAGGCGCAAGAGAGGTGTTTTTAATCGAGGAACCGATGGCCGCGGCCATTGGCGCCGGTATGCCCATTACCGAGCCTACCTGCAACATGGTGGTTGATGTGGGCGGCGGAACTACCGAGGTAGCGGTCATATCTCTTGCCGGAATCGTTTACAGCAGATCGATCCGGGTGGCGGGCGATAAGATGGATTCGGCTATTGTTCAGTACGTAAAGCGAAAGTATAATCTTCTTATAGGAGAGCGTAGCGCTGAAATTATTAAAATGACTATCGGCAATGCCTATCCGGATTCAGACAATTACGAAACCATAGAGGTAAAGGGGCGTGATCTGGTTTCCGGGATACCCAAGATACTTGCTATTGATTCCGAAGAGATCCGGGTGGCAATTGCCGAGCAGATAGATGCGATAGTTGAGACCACCAAAATCGCGCTTGAGCAGACCCCGCCGGAACTGGCTGCCGATATTGTGGACAGGGGCATAGTTCTCACGGGCGGAGGAGCCCTGCTCAAAAACCTGGACAAACTGTTAAGAGAAGAGACCGGTCTGCCTATTACGGTTACCGATGATCCCCTGACAACTGTAGTAATGGGCTCTGGCAAGACCCTTAACAACATAGAGATTTTACGACAGGTAGTCATCGACTGATCCATGTTTTCCAAAAAAACTATGGTTGCGGCAGGGGCGATCATTTTGATCGTCCTGAACGGTGTGGTTTTTTCCTTTAACTATATCAGGAAAACTTCATTTACCTCCGCTGCAGCGGAAACCGCCATGTTCTTTGTATCCCCGGTCCAGACAGTTGTAACCGGCAGTATTGATTTTACCCGGGATGTTTGGGAGCAGTATTTCTATCTTGTGGATGCGGCCGGAGAAAACGAGGAACTTCGCCGCAAACTGGCCATGACCAGGCTGGATCTTCATGAATGCAGTGAAATAAGGCAAACCAACGAGCGGTTAAAAGAACTGGTGGGCTTTAAGGCCGATTCTGATCTTCCGGTACAGGCGGCCCGTGTGGTGGCAAGAGATCCTTCCCCCTGGTATAGAAGTGTGATTATAGACAAAGGCCGTGCTGACGGAGTAGAAAAGGGGTTTTCAGTCGTGGTCCCGGAAGGCGTTGTTGGGCAGGTAACTGAAATTTCATCCGGATATGCCAGGGTACTTTTGCTTATTGACCGCAACAGTGCCGTGGATGCCCTGGTGCAGCGCACACGGGCAAGAGGTGTTGTTGCAGGCCTTTCAGCTGGCAGCGAGTGCAGGTTTGAGTTCGCTTTGCGAAAGCAGGATGTCCGGGTGGGAGATACCATTATAACCTCGGGCTTAGACGGCGTATACCCCAAAGGATTGCGCATCGGCCGGGTTTCAAAAGTAATCCGCCGCAATTCCGGTATCTTCCAGGAGGTAGAACTCATGCCGTATGCAGACTTCCAGAAGCTGGAAGAAGTCCTGGTGGTATTGAATTCTCCCAAGATTGACGACGTATTGAATTGATTCGATATCTGTTTTATCTGATTATTGTGATTTTCCTGGTTATAGCCCAAACCAGTATTATACCGTACATGCCGGCGTCACTGAGATTCTATGATTTTCTGGTACCGTTTGCCGTTTATTTAAGTCTGTATAAGCCCCTGGGTGAAGGCCTGCCTGTTATGATTGCGGCCGGCCTGGTAATGGACATGTTTTCAGGTGCGCCTATAGGTGTTTATCTGACTACATATCTATGGGTGTTTCTTGCTTTTCGCCGTGTTGCACGCTGGGTTGGAATGAAGCAACATCTGCTCTTTTCCCTGCTGACCGTTTTCGGGGTCTTGTTTCAGAATTTCATCTTTGCCATAGCGGTTTTCTCTGGCTCGTCCCAGGGGTTTTTCAGCCTTCAAAGCCTTCAGGTTATATTTATGCAAGTTTTCTGGGCCATGGTCACAGCTCCTTTTTTCTGGCTGGGTTTTATGCGCTGTTTTGCAGATTACGGCCGGGTTCACGGCAAATAGGCAGAATTGTTAAATCACTGATTTAAATAATTGAATGGAAAACGGATTATTACAAAAAATTGATCATGACTGGTTCAGAAAACGGCTGCTGGTGGCAATGCTTCTTGTTTTACTGGTATTTGTCCTGTTTGCTGTCAGGCTTTTTTATCTGCAGATAATAAGGGGGGATTACTACCGGGAACTGTCTTCTAACAACTGCCTTAGAAAACAGCGCATAGAGCCACTGCGCGGCCTTATATATGACAGAAACGCGCGTTTGCTGGTTGATAACAGGCCCTGCTATGACCTGAAGATTATTCCAAACGATGTGCGTTCCCTTGAAAAGACGGCACAAAGGCTCTCTGAACTAACAGGTGCGGGGGCTGACGAAATTGTAAACCTGGTGCAGATAAATAGGGGTCCGTACGGCTATGCGCCGGTGGTACTTAAAAAGGATATAGGCCGGGATCTGATGGCCGTTATTTTGTCACACAGCCATGAGCTGCCCGGCATTACCATTGCTACAGGAGCGAGAAGAAATTATATTTATGAGCCTTTGGCTGCACACCTGATCGGCTATCTGGGACAAATTTCTGAAAAGGAACTCAAGTCCGGCGTGTATCCTTATAAACGCGGAAATGACATGGTGGGCCGGTCCGGGGTTGAAAAAGCTTTTGAAATGCAATTAAGCGGGATTCCGGGTGTAATGATAGTACAGGTAAACGCCACCGGCCAGGTTGTGCGTATACTGGATAAGGAGCCTGCCAAGCCTGGTCATAACCTGCATCTTACAATTGATTTCAGGCTTCAGCAGAAAGCCGAGGCCTTGTTGAGCGGCAAAAACGGAGCCATCGTGGCAATGAATCCAAAAAACGGAGACGTACTTGCCATGGCAAGCAGTCCGGGATTCATGCAAAATGCATTTATAGAGGGAATGAGCAGCAAACAGTGGCAGGAGCTTATAACAGATCCGCATCGTCCTCTCAGAAACAAGGCTATCCAGGGGCAATATCCTCCGGCTTCCACCTATAAAATAATAACGGCCATGGCTGCGCTGGAAGAAGGTGCGATGACGGCCGGTACAACCGAATATTGCCCCGGATTTCTCAGATTCGGCAACCGTGTATACAGATGCTGGAAAGCAGGGGGACACGGCGAAGTGGATATGATTGAAGCAATAGCCCAGTCATGTGATGTATATTTTTATCACGCAGGCAAAGCTCTGGGCGTGGATACCATCGCCGGGTATGCAGGTTCTTCTGGGCTTGGTGCCAAAACGGGAATAGACTTGGCAAATGAATCAAAAGGCCTGGTCCCCACATCTGAGTGGAAACAAAAGACTGTCGGTACTCCCTGGCAGCCGGGCGAGAATCTCTCCATTGCCATAGGTCAGGGCTACAACCTCGTTACTCCGCTGCAAATGGCAGTGCTTGTCTCTGCCGTGGCAAACAACGGAACTTTATACAAACCCAATATAGTGGAATCCATAATGTCGGTTAAGGGAACTACGGTGGAGGAATCCGAACCTGAGATTACGGGAAAGCTTCCTGTCAGCCGGGATTCTCTTGAAATAATAAAAAAAGGCCTTTATGATGCTGTAAATCATCGCAGTGGCACGGCATACTGGCATGTCAGGTCCGGGGAAATACCGATCAGCGGTAAAACCGGCACCGCCCAGGTGATAGGCCGCAGGCTTGACGACCTGCTTGAGGGTGAAACATTTAAAAAAAAGCATCTTACCCATGCATGGTTTGCAGGGTATGCACCCAGTGATAACCCGCAGATCGCCGTGTCGGTTCTGGTAGAGCATGGCGGCGGGGGCGCCTCTGAAGCAGGCCCTCTTGCAAAAGAAATGATGCTGACTTATTTGGAGCCTTACGAAGAAAAAGATTCTGCCCATGGTGCAGATGAACAGGAGTAGACCAATGAATACCGGCCGCAGGGATAAAACGGATAACACCGGTTCTGAAGGATTGGAGCGGAGTCATTTTATCCGGCAGAAAATCGAGGAAGATATCAAAACCGGAAAATACGGCGGAAAGGTTGTAACCAGGTTCCCTCCGGAACCAAACGGGTATCTGCATATCGGGCATGCCAAGTCCATTTGCCTGAATTTCGGCCTGGCCCTGCAGTATGGGGGAAGATGTCATCTGCGGTTCGATGATACCAATCCCATGAAGGAAAACCTGGAATACGTGGAATCAATCAAAGAAGACGTCCGGTGGCTGGGATTTGACTGGGGGAATTATGAGTATTTCGCGTCTGATTATTTTGACAGTTTGTATGAATACGCGGTTGAATTGATACGTTCCGGCAATGCGTATGTTGACAGTCTGAGCCCTGAGCAGATAAGGCAGTACAGGGGCACGCTAAGCCAACCGGGAAAGCAGAGCCCTTACCGTGACAGGCCGGTGGAAGAAAACCTTGAGCTTTTTGAGAAGATGCGGAAGGGAGAATTTGCCGAAGGCGAATGCGTGCTAAGAGCAAAGATAGACATGTCTTCGTCCAATATTGTTATGCGGGACCCGACTCTTTACAGGATACGTCACAGGCCTCACCACCGGAGCGGCAATAAATGGTGCATTTATCCCATGTATGATTTTGCCCACTGTCTTTCCGATTCCATTGAGGGCATAACACATTCCCTGTGCACCCTGGAATTTGAAAACAATCGGGAACTCTATGATTGGATACTGGACAGACTCGATGTGTATCATCCCCAGCAGACAGAGTTTGCAAGACTAAACCTTTCTCACACAGTGCTTTCCAAGCGCAAACTTATAAGACTGGTTGAAGAAGGGTATGTAGACGGCTGGGATGATCCCAGAATGCCTACCATATCAGGATTTAAAAGGCGGGGCTATACCCCGGCCTCCATCCGGGATTTCTGTGAGCGGATCGGGGTTGCAAGACGCGACAGCATGGTGGATCTGGCTCTGCTCGAACACTGCGTGCGGGAGGATTTAAACAGAAGCGCTATGAGGGTCATGGGGGTTTTAAGGCCTCTTCGGGTTGTTATTGAAAATTATCCTGAAAACGAGACAGAAATGCTCACTGCCATTAATAACCCGGAAGACCAAAGCATGGGTACCAGACAGGTGCCGTTTTCCAGGGTAATCTACATTGAACGCGACGATTTCATGGAAGAGCCGCCAAAGAAGTTTTTCCGCCTGGCACCGGGACGCGAGGTCAGGCTCAGATACGCCTATTTTATAAAATGCAAGGACGTGATTCGCGATGAATCAGGCGAAATAGCAGAGCTCAGGTGCACATACGATCCCGCCACCCGGGGCGGCGACGCACCGGATGGTCGCAAGGTCAAGGCAACCATTCACTGGGTGTCTGCAGCCCATGGAATAAATTGCCCCATACGCCTTTATGATCATCTGTTTACCGTTGAAAATCCCGCTGAAAAAGATGATTTAACAGCCTTTATCAACAAAGCGTCCCTGGAAACAATCAACGGGGCAATGCTGGAATCAGAGCTTGAAAATGCAGCCCCGGCCAGCAGATACCAGTTTGAGCGGCTGGGTTACTTTTATGCGGATCACAAGGATTCCGTCCCCGGCAGGCCGGTGTTCAACAGGATTGTCACGCTCCGCGATACCTGGGCCAGAATACAGAAAAAACAGAAAAAATAGTGCAGCCCGGCCTATATTTTCACCAGTTCATATTCACGGCTTCCCAGTCCGAGTTGCTCCGCATAGACCAGTTGATGAGACCAGTCCACCTTAGGGTAGACGCCTCCGAATTTGTCAGCACCCGCGTCCGTGTGTGTGGAAAGGCATGATCCCGGGAGCGCCGGTTCCTGATTGACCAGATCCACGCTTGCCTGATCTATTGCCACCGGATCCGTGGATGCTACAATGCCGATATCCCTCACTATCGGGGCATCATTATAGGGGACGCAGTCACAAGCCGGAGAAACGTGATTTATAAAATTGACAAAGAGCATTTTGTCTTTTTTGTCCTTTAAGACTCCTATGGCGTATTCCACCATTCTTTCCAGAAAATCCTCGCCGAACTGGGCGAACTTGGCCTGGATTGCCCCCTGTTCGCAGACCAGGATGCACTCGCCGCACCCGATGCATTTTCCCGGGTCTATCTGCGCTATTTCATCGGCTATCTCGATTGCGCCTGCGGCGCAGTGTCCGGCGCAGTCTCCGCAGCCTATGCATTTTTTCTGCTTGACTCTTGGAGCGATGCCGGAATGCTGCTGCATTTTGCCGCGCCTTGATGCGGAGCCCATGCCGATGTTTTTGATGGCTCCACCGAAACCGGAAAGCTCATGCCCTTTAAAATGCGCCACAGAGAGCATGGAATCAGCATTTACTATCTCCGTTCCTATATATACCTCTTTGAAATGCTTCTGGTTTATTTCAACCGCGATTTCAGTCCTGCCTCGCAGGCCATCGGCAATTATCAGAGGGGCCTCAACCACCGGATATGCAAATCCGTTGGAAACGGCTGTGGTCAGGTGATGGACCGCATCGCCGCGGCTGCCGGCATACAAAGTGTTTGCATCCGTGAGAAAAGGCACTCCGCCGGCCTCTTTTACCGTTTCAACAATATGGCGAAGATATACGGGGCGAATAAACGCGGTATTGCCGAGTTCTCCGAAATGAAGCTTAAGGGCAACAAGATCGCGATTCCTTATGCATGAACCGAGTCCTGCGGTATCAATGAGCCGCCGGAGTTTCTTAACGCCGCTGTCTTTATAGGTTGCCCTGAAATCCATGAAATAGACCCTGCTTGTCATATAGCCTCCGTTTGCTTTTTGCAGTGTATGGCAAAACACCTTGCAATTTCTGACTGAATACAATAATAATATTTGTTTTAAAATCAATCAAAAAGTTATGTTTACAAATAAAGACTACACACGGGTATTTCATGTTTGATCGTCGGCTTATCCAGTATTTTGACTGGTGGCTTCTGGGGCTTATTCTTCTTTTGGGCTCCATTGGCATCCTGCTGATTTACAGCGCTGTAAACGCCGGTGATTACACCCCCCGGGCAGGCCTTTATATAAGACAGGGCATGTGGTTTGCCATAGGTGTTGTCCTGATGATTCTCAGTTTCCTGTTTTCCTATAAGCGGCTTGACCGGCTGACCCCGTTGATTTATGGCCTCTGCGTGATGCTTTTAATGCTGGTCATGGTGCCGGAAGTGGGCAAAACCATAGGGGGCTCAACCCGGTGGCTTACTTTCGGCCCCTTCAGACTGCAGCCCTCAGAACCGATGAAACTGGGAGTGATCCTTTTTCTTGCCCGCTATTACGCCCGTCGTATAAAGCCTGACGGCCTTGTTTTCAAGGATCTGGTTCCTCCCTTGTTAATAGCCGGCATTCCGTTTCTGCTTATTGCTCTCCAGCCGGATCTGGGCACTGCAGGTCTCATTGCACTTGTGGCTGCATCCATGACATTTTTTGTCAAAATTGAGCGAAGAACATTTTATATTCTTGCCGCCCTGATAATTGTAGCACTGCCGCTTGGGTGGAATATGCTCGAAGATTATCAGCGGATGCGCATTATGATGCTATTTTCCCCTGAAAGAGATGCTCTGGGCGCCGGCTATCATATTCTTCAGTCAAAAATAGCAGTGGGTTCGGGAATGCTCTACGGAAGGGGCTATATGGAAGGAACCCAGAATATCCTTTCTTTTTTGCCCGAGCAGCATACAGATTTCATATTTACTGTCATTGCCGAGGAATTCGGTTTTGCCGGCTCAATTTTTCTGCTTATTCTCTATCTGCTTCTGGTATCCTTTGGATTGAACATCGCATACGTTTGCCGGGATCCGTTTGGCACCATACTGGCGGTGGGCATAACGTCATTGATATTCTGGCAAAGCCTTATCAACATTGGAATGGTTATGGGTGTGATGCCGGTGGTAGGCATGCCGCTGCCGTTTATCAGCTATGGAGGGTCATCGCTTATAACCGTGCTTCTGGGGGTTGGACTGCTGATGAACGTCAGTATGAGGCGGTTTGTCAGCTCATAGGCAAAAAATGCTAAAAATATTTGACAAGGCAGCAACGTTGGTGCTATGTGGTAGTGCTTAAATTGATCGGTTCCGGACAGATAAATGGCTATGGGTTTAGTATGAATGCGGAGGTTGATTCATGATAAATATTGACGGATCACTTGTCATCCAGATGATAAATTTCATTGTTCTCATTTGGGCTTTGAATTTCGTCCTGTACCGTCCGATCCGGGGGATCGTCGCCCGGCGCAAGGAAAAAATGGACGGACTTGAAGATGGAATTTCAAAATACGAACAGGATGCAGACGAAAAACAAAAGGCGATTGAATCCGGCATCAAGGACGCACGGGAAAAGGGGCTCCAGGAAAAAGAGGCTATAGCAGAGCAGGCCCGGGAGCAGGAGCGCAGGATGCTCGATCAGATCAATGAAAAGTCGAGAAGGGATCTGGCCGAGATCAGGGAAAGGGTGGCCAGGGAGGCCGAAGAGGTGAGAAAATCTTTGGAACCCCAGATCGATCAGTTTGCGGATCAAATCAGCGAAAAGATACTCGGGAGGGCCGTCCAATGATTTTTAAGAGGTTGAAAGCTTCCAGCCTTGGGAACATATTTTTGTATGCCGGGTTTTCGCTGTTGGCGTCTGCCGGGACCGTCTTTGCAGCGGAAGAAGGCGGATGGATGGCAACCGATACCTACCGGGTTATCAATTTTGCTGTACTTGCCGGTATACTTGTGTTCCTCCTGAGAAAACCGGTAAAACAATTTTTTGGGGACCGAATCCGGGTGATTCGGGAACAGCTTGAGGATCTTGAGAACCAGAAACAGGCCGCTGAAAAAAAACTTGAAGAATATAATGAGCGCCTCGCGGCTTTAAGCCGGGAATCTGAGAAGATCATAGAGGATTACCGCCGGCAGGGTGAAAACCTTAAAGACCAGATACTCAGGGAAGCTGAAACCGCGTCAGGTAAACTCGAAGAACAGGCCAAGAAGAACATAGAGCGAGAGTTTGCACAGGCCAAGCTGCACCTTGAGACCGAGGTGTTTGACAGAGCCGTTGAAAAGGCGGAAGAAAAGCTTAAGCGTATAACAACCCCCGATGACCAGGAAAAACTTGTACAGGAATATTTAGACAAGGTGGTGACAAAGTGAGAAGCTCAGCGATTGCAAGACGCTATGCAAAGGCCCTGATTCTTGTTGCAAAGCAAGACGGCCAGGCGGAAAATTACCGGGAAGAATTCCGGGATTTTATAGGACTGCTCAACGCTCAGCCCGCCTTTGAACAGGCAATAACCAACCCTCTCCATGAAACGGAAAAACGCAGGAAGCTCCTGGAGACGGTGCTTGACAAAATTGACATTTCGACTGTAATGAGATCCTTTATTACCCTTCTTTTCAAGAAAAAGCGCTTTGATTATCTCCGTGATATAAATGAACATTACAATAGGCTGGCAGATGAGCTCAAGGGTATTATTCGGGCGGAACTGGTTTCAGCAACCGAGCTTTCGTCCGATTCTTTTGAAAAGATTCGTCAATCCCTCTCGAAAATGACCGGCAGGGAAGTGGTCCTGGACTCAAAAAAGGACCCGGAATTAATAGGCGGTGTTGTAACGAAAATAGGGGATCTTGTGTTAGATGGAAGTATAAGGGCACAATTGAAAAATATGCGTGAATCTTTAAAAAGGGGTGAGAGTGTCTAATGGAAATAAAAGCCGAAGAAATCAGCCAGATTATCAGGGATCAGATTCAAGAGTTTGACAAAAAGGTCGAACTGAGCGAAACCGGGATCATCCTTTCGGTTGGTGATGGTATCGCGCGTGTTTACGGTCTTGAAAAGGTTCAAGCCCTGGAATTGGTGGAGTTTCCCAACGGGGTGCTCGGCCTGGCAATGAACCTTGAGGAAGACAATGTCGGTGTCGCAATTATGGGTCAGGATACCGATATCAAAGAAGGCGACATTGTTAAGAGAACCGGGCGGATCGCTCAGGTTCCGGTGGGTGATGCTGTTCTGGGCCGCGTTCTTTCCGCTGTTGGTGAACCGGTGGACGGCAAAGGCCCTGTTGAAGCCGATGAGTATCGGCGTATCGAAATGGTCGCCCCGGGCGTTATTGACCGAAAAAGCGTGCATGAGCCAATATATACTGGTTTGAAAGCCATCGACGCCATGACGCCGGTCGGCCGCGGGCAGCGCGAATTGATTATCGGAGACCGTCAGATCGGAAAGACTGCCGTTGCCATCGATGCAATTATCAGCCAGAAGGGCAGGGATGTTTATTGTATATATGTGGCGACCGGCCAGAAGCGTTCCACTGTTGCCCAGGTGGTGGCAACTCTTGAAAAGCACGGCGCCATGGAATATACAACTGTTATTTCCGCATGTGCAAGTGACCCTGCAACCCAACAGTATATCTCCCCTTATGCAGGCTGCGCGATCGGGGAATACTTTCGGGATAACGGCAAACACGCCCTGATCATCTATGACGATCTTTCAAAACAGGCTGCCGCTTATCGGCAGGTATCTCTGCTTATGCGCCGGCCACCCGGGCGCGAGGCCTATCCGGGCGACATTTTCTACAACCATTCACGCCTTTTGGAAAGGGCCGCTAAGCTAAACGATGAACTCGGTGCCGGTTCCCTTACAGCCCTGCCGATCATTGAAACACAGGCAGGCGACGTTTCAGCTTATATTCCCACAAACGTTATTTCCATTACAGACGGCCAGATCTATCTGGAGCCCGGACTGTTTTTTGCAGGTGTTCGGCCGGCCATCAACGTTGGGCTCTCTGTTTCGCGCGTCGGCGGAGCGGCCCAGGAAAAGGCCATGAAGCAGGTTGCAGGCACACTGCGCCTTGATCTTGCCCAGTATCGCGAGCTTGAATCCTTTGCGGCATTCGGCTCCGATCTTGACGCTGCCACCCAGAAGCAGCTGCTGCGCGGCGAGCGTCTTGTCGAGATTTTAAAACAGCCGCAGTATCAGCCTTTGCCGCTGGAAAAACAGGTTGTCATACTTTATGCCGGCACCAAGGGATTTCTCGATGAACTTCCCACAAACCAGCTGGCCAAATACGAAGCAGGCCTTTATCAGTTTATCGAAACCCGCTATCCCGAGATTCTGTCCGATATAGCAGAGAAACGTGAGGTTTCCGATGAACTTGATCAGAAAATGATGCAGGCCTTCAAGGAATTTACTGACGAATTCAAGGCCGCACTTACGTAGCCGGCAGCGTTTAACCGGAACCATAAGCGAATAAGGCGAGTCGATATATGGCATCCTTAAAAGAAGTAAAATCAAAGATAAACGGCGTCAAAAAGACCAAGCAGATCACCAAGGCCATGAATATGGTCGCCTCGTCAAAACTGCGGGGCGCGCAGGCGGCCATGACAGCCTTTCATCCCTATGCGGAAAAATTCGCAGAGGTGCTTGGCAATATCGCCGGAAAATCAGCAGACGAGACGAGTCCTTTACTTGTTGCCCGTGAAGAGGTAAACAATGTGCATGTTGTTCTTTTAACTTCAGATCGTGGCCTTTGCGGCGGATTTAACACAAAGCTTATCGAAACGGCAGAAGACTTTGCCGAAGAAAGAGTCAAGGCAGGCATAGACGTTTCGTTTACAAACTTCGGCAAAAAGGGGCGTGACTGGTGCCGCAAGGAAAAATTTACCAGGGTGGATGAATACCTTGGAATTGTGGGTGGCAAGTTCGGATTCAACGTCGCTTCCACGGCCGCGCAAAAGCTGATAAACGGCTTTTTAAACGAAGAATACGATGAAGTCCATATTGTATTTTCCAGGTTTTTGAGCATGGCAAGCCAGCCACCGGTTGTCAAGCAGCTTCTGCCTATTCCCGTCATTGAAGCTGCGGAAAAAGCCGGGGAAAACAAAGAGGAAAAAGGCTACATGCCGGAACATATCTGCGAGCCTTCTCCAGAGGAGCTCCTTAATGCTATGCTTCCCAGGAATGTAGCCATTCAGCTATATAATGCACTGCTCGAAACCTCGACCAGTGAGCATGCATCCCGTATGCGCGCAATGGATAATGCCACCAAGGCATGTGATGACATGATCGAAAGCCTGACCCTGGCATACAACAAGGCCCGGCAGCAGGCTATTACAATGGAACTTATGGATATCGTCGGCGGCGCCGAGGCCCTTCGGGGATAATCCGCACAGTGAATTTCTGCGTTTTATAAATAGGAGGTCTATTCATGGCAGAGAATATGGGTAAAATTACACAGGTAATGGGGCCTGTGGTTGACGTGGAGTTTGAGCAGGGCAAACTGCCCGAAATCCTGACAGCCCTCTTGATTTCAAACCCTGCCATCAACGACCAGGAAGACAACCTGGTGGTGGAAGTCGCTCAGCATCTTGGCGACAATGTGGTGCGCACGGTTGCGATGGACATTACCGACGGCCTGGTTCGGGGGATGCCTGTAAAGGATACCGGAAGCCCGATCATGATGCCAGTGGGTGAGCCGGCACTTGGCCGTGTTTTAAACGTGGTTGGACGTCCGGTTGATGGACTGGGTCCGGTCAGCCACGAGAACATGATGCCCATTCACAGGGAAGCTCCATCGCTGACCGAGCAGGACGTATCAGTTCAAGTGCTGGAGACAGGGGTCAAGGTTATCGATCTGCTTGTGCCCTTTCCCCGCGGTGGAAAAATGGGACTGTTCGGAGGGGCAGGTGTTGGCAAAACCGTTATTATGATGGAAATGATCAACAATATCGCCATGCACCACGGCGGCATTTCCGTGTTTGCCGGGGTGGGTGAAAGAACCCGGGAAGGAAACGACCTTTACCATGAAATGAAGGATTCCGGCGTTCTGCCCAAAGCGGCCCTGGTATACGGCCAGATGACAGAGCCGCCAGGAGCCCGTATGCGCGTTGCGCTTTCAGCGCTGACCAGCGCTGAGTATTTCCGCGACGAAGAAGGTCAGGACGTTCTTCTTTTTATTGATAATATTTTCCGCTTTACACAGGCAGGTCAGGAAGTGTCATCGCTTCTGGGACGCATGCCTTCTGCCGTCGGCTACCAGCCGACTCTGGCTGTTGAGCTCGGAGACCTGCAGGAGAGGATTACCTCCACAGACAAGGGTTCTATTACAGCGGTGCAGTGCGTGTATGTCCCTGCCGACGACCTGACAGACCCGGCGCCTGCAACCACATTTGCACATTTGGACGGCACAGTGGTTCTTTCCAGGCAGATTGCGGAATTAGGCATTTATCCTGCAGTTGACCCGCTGGATTCAACATCCCGGATTCTGGATGCCAACTTTATCGGAGAGGATCACTACCGGGTTGCCCGGGAAGTTCAGACCGTTCTCCAGCGTTATAAAGACCTCCAGGACATTATAGCAATTCTTGGTATGGAGGAACTTTCAGACGAGGACAAGGTTACCGTTGCCCGCGCTCGCAAAATTCAGCGGTTTCTGTCCCAGCCCTTCCATGTTGCAGAAACCTTTACAGGTCTTAAAGGGGCTTTTGTAAAGATTGAAGACACAATAAGGGCTTTCCAGGAAATTTGCGAAGGCAAGCATGACGATCTGCCCGAACAGGCCTTCTATATGGTAGGGACAATTGATGAGGCGGTGGAAAAAGCCAATAAGATGGCTTCTTCATCATAAGCTTTAAGGGGACTTCGCATGGCTGAAAATATTAAACTCGAGATAGTGACTCCGGAAAAATACGTGATCAGCGAATCCGCCCAGATTGTCATGGCGCCCGGCACCCTTGGTGAATTCGGCGTTCTTGCGGGTCATACGCCCTTTCTGACATCGCTTGAAATCGGCAAAGTTCGCTATCGGGATGCAGGAGGCAGTGATAAAGTGGTTTTCGTAAGCGGCGGGTTTGCCGAAGCTCTGCCTGACAGGGTTACCATTCTTGCGGAATCCGCTGAGTTAAAGCAAGACATTGATTATGAAAGGGCAAAGGCCGCATACGAGCGTGCCCAAAAACGCCTGGAAGAGCGGAAAGAAAATCTTGATCATACCAGAGCTCAAGCGGCTTTGCATCGTGCACTCACCCGAATGAGGATCGCCGAAGGTAGCGGCACCCTGCACTGACCGGCCGGAAAACCGGGGGGCAAACCACAGTAAACGGCTTCCCGGATAATGATCGCAAAAATCTGAAAGGGCAAATCAATTCGATTGGTTTGCCCTTTTTGATATCATGGGAGCAAGGATGACAGCAGAAACGATTAAAGACCGGCTTGGAGTAATCATTCTAGCCGCGGGCAAGGGCACGCGGATGAAATCAGAAAGAGCGAAAGTGCTGCACTCAGTGGCGGGCAAGCCCATGATTCTTTACGTAATAGATGCGGCGGTGCAAGCTGCAGGAAATGATGTGGTGGTTGTTATAGGGACACAGGCAGAGGAAGTGCGGAAAATGGTATCCGCCCATGCGGATGTGGAGTTTGTCGTTCAGGCGCGTCAGTTAGGTACCGGCCATGCGGCAATGTGCGCACTTCCTGCTCTTAAAGAGCATGTGGAGCATGTGGTTGTTCTATGCGGTGATGTACCGCTTATTACCACAGAAACCCTGAATCGGCTTATTCGAACCCATATAAGTCATAATCCCGTGGTTACAATCCTGGGGGCCGAAATAGATGATCCGTTCGGTTATGGACGGTTAAAGCAGAATGCAGACGGTACTGTTGAACGTATAGTTGAGCAGGTTGATGCAACAGAGACTGAAAAGAAAATAAAGACCGTTAACACCGGTATATATTGCATTAACAGAAAATTTCTGAAAACCGCCCTTTGCCGGATCGGAACTGATAACGCCCAGAATGAAATGTATCTGACTGATATAGTTAGTATTGCAGCCGGGGATGGCAAAAAGATCGAACTGATGCTTTGTCGCGATAACAGCGAGATGTGCGGTATAAACACGCTCGATGATCTTAAGAGGGTGGAGTCTATAATTCTTGGAAATGAAAAGCCTTGACTTTCTTTACTATGAATTTTATATACGAAAAATGAGGTGAAACAGTGGAAACAGATGAAGTGATGCTTCAGCTCGACAGTCTTGTGGAAAAGGTGGATGGCTTAATTAAACAATGTGAAAGCCTTCAAAAGGAGAATGCCGATTTATCCGACAGGGTAAGGCGGTTGGAATCGGAACTGGAGCAAAAGACCGAAACCGAGAATCATTTTTCAAGACAAAAGGCCCGGATCCGGTCCAAGATCGATGATTTGATTGCCAGGATTGACGGTGTAGAGCAAAATCAGGCGGCTGAAGAATAAAAATTGCAAAAAAAGGATTTGCTTCCTTTGGAACAGATTATTACTATTGAATTATTGGGGGAACATTTTAAATTCAGGGTTGACCCTGACAGCAGCATAGATGCAAGACAGGTTGCAGACCGTCTTGTCAGCGAGGTCAACCAGGCCGCCTCCAAATTTCCGGTGCATGCACAGAAAACCAATAAAATGGCAATCGTTGTATCTGCGGCGTTAAATATTGCCAGGCAGCATGTTGAGCTAAGCATGCAACATGGAGAATTTGTAAGCTCTGTTGCTGGCCGGGCCGCCAGAATGGACAGGATGATTTCTGCCGGATCCTGTTACTGACCGCCCTTGGAAAAATCGGCCGGCCAAAAGGATGGATTTTCAAGAAAAACGGATAAAATAAGCTCCCCCTGCTGTGTACGTGATTGAACAAGTACCCTTGACCCAACACCTACACAAAAGGGAGCCTTCCCTGGCTTTGGTGTGCAAGTTCCGCTCGGACGGAAAAGCCTGAAGAAGTCATAAGGCGCCCACTTTTCGAGCCTGGTTCAAGGCTCTTTCAACACGGCGCGGCGGGGGCTTATCTTGCCGGATCATGAAGCCGCTGCAGGTTTATGCTTTTTTACCCGATCTCTGGTCAATCACAAGGCATCGGCCCGACCTGAGGCATCACAATATCCTTTCCTGCCGACCACCTCTTAATCGATTTATTAAAAATTTGCTATCAAGCACATGCAAAACACCCCGGAACCCTTAAAATTTGGTAAGGGTTGCCGTATTACAATATTTTCAGGGGGGCAATGATGCACGAAATATATATTTTAACATATATCTTACTGATTTTTCTTGGTATCGGGATTGGATTCGTTTTTTCATATGTGTTACGAAACCGGTTTGCCGGCCAGAAAATCCGAGATGCCGAGGAAAAGGCAAAAATGATTGTGGATTCCGCCCAG
Source organism: uncultured Desulfobacteraceae bacterium (assembly GCA_964626455.1). Classification (GTDB taxonomy): domain Bacteria; phylum Desulfobacterota; class Desulfobacteria; order Desulfobacterales; family Desulfosalsimonadaceae; genus Desulfosalsimonas. The sequence continues at coordinate 35,511 of CAZVFQ010000019.1, forward strand.
CGCAAGGCGGATTCGCTTGTAAAGGAAGCGCAGCTTGAGGCCAAGGATCGTCTTTTCAAGATGAAAAACGATTTTGATGCTGAAACAGCCGAGGCCCGTGATGAATTAAAAAAGATGGAAAAGCGGCTGCATTCCAAAGAAGAAAACCTTGACAGGAAAAATGAACAGATAGAGCTGCAGGTAAAAGAAAATGCCCGCCTTGAGCGCGAATTGCAGGAGCGTGAAGCGGAAATCGCAAAAAGAGAAAAATATTACAAACAGTTAATCGATGAGCAGAAGCGGCAGCTTGAATCCATATCAGGCATGACCGCAGAGGCTGCCAAGGAACTGCTGATGCAGTCAATGGAAAATGAGGCCCGGCATGACAGCGCTACGATGGTCAAGCGGATCGTGGCAGAGGCAAAGGAAAACGCGGACAAGGAAGCAAAAAAAATCATGGCCACCGCTATTCAGAGATACGCGGGTGATTTTGTTGCTGAACGCACGGTTTCGGTTGTTCAGCTTCCTGATGATGAAATGAAGGGAAGGATTATAGGCAGGGAAGGACGCAATATAAGGGCTCTGGAAGCAGCCACCGGAATTGACCTGATAATTGATGATACACCTGAGGCAGTGATTTTATCAGGGTTTAACCCGGTTCGAAGAGAAGTGGCACGGCTTTCACTGCTTCGTCTTATAGAAGACGGCCGGATTCATCCCGCAAGGATAGAGGATGTTGTAAAAAAGATCGACCAGGAAGTAGAAGCTGCAATAAAAGAAGCGGGCAACCAGGCGGCATTTGATCTTGGGGTTCATGGCATAAGCAACGAGCTGATTAAGTACCTTGGAAGGCTTAAGTTTCGTACAAGTTACGCACAGAACGTGTTGCAGCATTCCGTTGAAGTTGGTTTTCTATGCGGGGCCATGGCCGCTGAACTGGGCTTGAACGTAAAGCTTGCCAAGCGTATGGGTCTGCTCCATGATATAGGCAAGGCCATAGATCATGAGGTGGACGGATCTCATGCGGAAATCGGCGCACGGCTGGCCAAAAAGCACGGAGAGTCGCCCAAGGTGGTTCATGCTATTGCAGCGCATCACGAAGACATAACTCCGGAATCGGTTTACGATCTGTTGGTTCAGGCCGCAGACAGCCTCTCGGGTGCACGGCCCGGGGCGAGAAAGGAGCTTCTTGAAAATTATATCAAGCGCCTCGAAGATCTGGAGGCGGTTGCACGAGAGGCAAAAGGTGTGGCCAATGCGTATGCCATTCAGGCAGGACGGGAGCTACGGGTTATTGTTGACGGAGGCAGGATGTCTGATGACGATGCCGTGCTGCTGAGCAAGGATATAGTCAAAAAAATTGAAGAAAAACTTACGTTTCCCGGACAGATCAAGGTCACTGTAATCCGGGAGACCCGCGCAGTGGAATATGCCAACAAATAGCGGTTTAACTCTCTATATATTCACGGACAGCCGGAAAGAGCATCAATTATGAACGCGATCGACACTCTTGACCAGAGGGGCTTTGTAGAGGCAACAACCCACAAGGAGGAACTGCACCGTCTTGTCGAAGAAGACTACCCTGTTACCTGTTACGCCGGCTTTGACCCGACCGGTCCAAGCCTTCATGTGGGCCATTTGCTGCCGGTAATGGCACTTGCACACATGCAGCGGGCGGGCCACAGACCCATTGCCCTTGTAGGCGGCGGTACCGGACTGGTGGGAGATCCCAGCGGAAAGACCGAGATGCGTCAACTGCTGACCCTTGAAACAGTCGAGGAGAATGCTGCAGGAATCAAATCCCAGCTTTCCCGGTTTATTGATTTTAAGACCGGCAATGCAGAACTTTTGAATAATGCGGACTGGCTGGTTGGATTAAAATATATTGATTTTTTAAGAGATATCGGGAGGCATTTTTCCGTAAACAGGATGATCAAAGCCGAGAGTTACAGAGTGCGCCTGGAATCAGACGAGGGGCTTAATTTTATAGAGTTTAACTATATGCTGCTTCAGGCCTATGATTTTTTAAAGCTCCATGATTCCCACGGCTGCCGCCTTCAGGTGGGGGGAAGTGATCAGTGGGGAAACATTGTGGCAGGAATAGATCTGATCCGCAGAATGCGCCAGACAGAAACCTACGGGCTCACGTTTCCTCTGGTCACAACCAGCAGCGGGGCTAAGATGGGAAAGACCGCCCAGGGTGCAGTATGGTTGGATCCTGAGCGTACAAGTCCATATGATTACTACCAATACTGGGTTAATACGGATGATCGGGATGTAGTGCGTTTTTTATCACTTTTTACATTTATTCCCACACAAGAGGTCAGGGAAGTAGAAGGCCTTAAGGATGCTGAGCTTAACAACGCCAAGGCAGTGTTGGCCTATGAGGCCACAAAGCTTGCTCACGGCAGCAGGGAGGCTGAAAAAGCCCACCAGGCTGCTGCGAGCGTTTTCGGTCAAAGGCAGATTCCAGATTCACTTCTGCCCTCAAGTGATATTCCGAGAAAAGCCGG
>CAZVFQ010000020.1:0-36806 GCA_964626455.1 uncultured Desulfobacteraceae bacterium
GGCCGCGGCATCAGGCCCGCCTTTTCCACTATTTCGGAGACCTTTTGCTCCCATTCAATTGCCATGATATGAAATCCGGCAACCCCTTTGACCTCTTTTAACCTCTGTATTGATTCAACCGCAAGCTTTATTCCCTCTTCGGGCTGCTTTTCCTTTGGAACCGATTCCATGCGCTTTACAACCTCATCCGGGACATCCATTCCCGGGACCCGGTTTTTCATATATCTTGCCATGCCCGCTGATTTCATTGGGGTTATGCCCGCAAGGATATACACTTTTTCATCCAGACCCCGATCCCGGACCCCGTCCATCCACTTTTCAAACTTGTCCAGATTATAGATGCACTGGGTCTGGATAAAATCCGCACCTGCCCGGACCTTTTTGGCAAGCCGCATTACCCGCAGTTCAAAAGGGTCTGCAAACGGGTTGGCAGCTGCGCCCACAAACATTTTGGGCGGATTATCAATATCTTTCCCGCCCTGGAATTTGCCCTGATCGCGCATTTTCACCACTGCCTGAACCAGCTGCACCGAATCAATATCATAGACATTTGCAGCCATGGGATGGTCGCCGAAATGAGGATGATCGCCGGAAATGCAAAGCATTGTATTAATTCCGTGGGAATATGCCCCTATAATATCGGCCTGCATTGCCAGGCGGTTTCTGTCCCGGGTTACCATCTGCAGGATCGGGTCAAGGCCCATCTGCTTTATGATAATGCATGCGGCCCAGCTCGACATCCTGACCATTGCAGTCTGATTATCCGTAACATTGATGGCATCCACGCAGTTTCGCAACAGTTCGGCTTTTTCTTTGATTTTTTCCGGCCGCGCGCCCCTGGGCGGACCGCACTCCGAGGTAACCGCCAGCTCACCTGAGGCCAGCACCTTCTCCAGTCTGCTTTCGGTTTTCATGACGCCAGATCCTCTCTTACAATTTTACGCGGGCCTCCGTCCCGGCTGGTTTGCCAGTCCTTGGCTTCCATGATTTCCTCAATACGATTTTCCAGGCCCAGGGCTTTTAGCCTGTCCCAGATCAACTGCCACGCACAATCAATGTTTGAATCGATTTCGCATTTACCCTTTGTTGAGCCGCCGCAGGGACCGTTCATCAGGCGTTTTGAACACCTTGCTATAGGACAGATGCCCCCGGTTATTCCAAGCAGGCAGTCCCCGCACCCCTGGCAGCGTTCCGACCAGACGCCCTGGCGCTCGGATGCTCCCATGAACGTAGTGTTTACAGCGGGAAAAACAGGCTTTTCCCGGTAACGCGCCGCAATGGTCTGCACACCGCAGCCGCAGGCCATGGAAAGAACGGCATCGGCCCCGTCCACGTAATTAACCAGTTCTTCCACGTATTCCGGGTCACACTGGCGCTCAAGGGTTATCTCCCTTATTTCCATGGTCCTGCCCTGCTTTAAAAAATGCATCTGCAGGGCAGAAGCCAGAAGAGCGACCTCTTTTCTGCCGCCGACAGAACATACACTGACACATTCGTTGCAGCCAGCCAGAAGAATGCGGTCATAAGGCTCCACATATGCGATAATCTCTTCCATGGGTTTTCGTACAGCCGTAATCATTTTTTATCTCCAGGTTTTATTTCAATTATTACCCTGCCGCTTGCCGGCCGTGCTCCAGGGCAGCGGCCTTGACAGGACCGGGGCCCAGTTCGCGGATCTTTTCCGTAAATTCCCGGGCCGTCTGTGCAAACCTCTCTCCCATGCCGGCTGACATGGTGATCATTTCCACACGCTGGCTGTCTATCCCGATTTCATCGAGAAGCGCCTGCACGCGCCTGACGCGCTGAGCCGCCCGGATATTGCCGTTTTTGAAATGACAGTCGCCTTCCAGACAGCCTGCCACATAGACACCGTCAGCCCCCTTCTGCAGGGCCTTCATAATATGAATGGCATCAACCTTGCCGGTACACGGCACCCGGATGATTTTCACATTGGGCGGATAGGAAAGCCGCTTGCTTCCCGCCATGTCCGCTGCTGTGTAGGCGCAGTAATGACAGCAGAATGCAACAATTTCAGGTTCAAATTTATTTGTCATCAGTTCATCCTCTCAAACAGGCCGTCGAGTCTGGCCAGTATCTGGTCATCTTCGTACTGCAAAAGCTGTATTGCCCGGGCCGGGCACTCGGCTGCACACGTGCCGCAGCCGTGGCACAGGGCCGGATCGATCTCGGAATACCCTTCAGCGTTGATAAACGGAACATTAAAGGGACAGACCCTGACACATATAAGACATGCCGCACACTTTTGCCCGTCAACCTTTGCCACTGCCGCACCAAGACTAAGATATCGCCTGGTCAAAAGTGAACGGGCACGACCTGCGGCGGCCTGGGCCTGGGTGATGCTTTCTTTGATCGATTTGGGGCTGTGGACCGTGCCTGCGACAAAAAAACCGCGTACAGACATATCCGAAGGCCGTAGTTTTACATGATCTTCTAAAAAATATCCGTCCTCAGAGCGGGTCAGATGAAACATCATGGACAAATCCTCGGTGGTTTCATCGTCTGCCGCAAATCCGGTGCTCAAGATCACAGCATCCGCTGTAATCTCAAGTGTGCAGCCCAGTATTTCATCATAAACCTCTACCTGAAGGCTTTTTCCGGCAGCCTTAACTTCGGGCCTGCGGTCGGGTTCATATCTGATAAATTTTACACCCCGCTTTCTTGCCTCCCTGTAATAATCCTCGTAGAAGCCATAGGTTCGGATATCCCGGTAAATTATATAAACCTGGGTATCAGGATTGGCATCCTTTATGCGCAGCGCGTTTTTTACAGCGCTCTGACAGCATATGCGCGAACAGTTCGGATTACCTGGCTCCCTGGAGCCCACACACTGTATCATCACCACCTGTTCCATGCCCCGAACTGTTTCAGGATCATCCTCTATTTTTGCATCCAGATCCATCTGGGTCATTACCATTTCATGTTCGCCCAGAAGATACTGTTTCGGCCTGTTGGCAAGGGCGCCTGTGGCAAGGATTCCAACCCCGTGCTCGATCTGCATGTAATGCATGCCAGGTCCTGTCTGAACGCCTGTTGTATAGCGCCCCGGCATTCCCTTGTGATCAACTATGATGGTACGGGTCATGACCTGGATCTGCCTGTTGGAGTAAACCTTTTCAATAAGATCGGCAATGTATCCCCCGACGTTTTCGCCTTCCAGGGTGGTGCGGACATTGCGCGCAAGGCCTCCGAGTTCATCTTCCCGCTCCACCAGATAGACGCGAAATCCCTGGTCTCCCAGAAGCAGGGCCGCGTTCATGCCGGCCACGCCTCCTCCTACCACCAGGACGTTCTGGTTGACAGGAAGAGTATTTTCTGCAAGCGGATGCGCCCTGGTTGCGCCCGCAACTCCCATTTCAAGCAGCTTCAATGCTTTTTGCTGCGCATCCGCAGGCCTGTCCATATGCGGCCAGGTATCCTGGTCCCGGATGTTTACGATTTCAACCAGATACCTGTTTAATCCGCATCGGCGCATCATGTCCTGGAATTTGATTTCATGTGTTCGCGGAGAACACCCCCCTATGACCACGCGGTTTAAATCACCCTCAAGCAGGAGTTTTTCCATGCGGGAAATGGATTCACTGCTGCATCCGTATCCTACGGCTTCGGCCAGGACAACTCCCGGGATTTCGTGCGCCTTTTCCACAAGCGCGTTCACGTCAATTACCCCTCCAATATTGGCGCCGCAGTCACATACAAACACTCCAATTCTTGGAGGCTGACCGGAAACATCGCGTTCAGGCGGGAAATCATCCTCTTCTTCCCCTGTATCCGCGGCTCCGCAAACAGCCTCTGACCCTGCAGCAGCGGCTGCCGCGCTTGCCTGGATCATGGTTTCCGGGATATCCTTGGGACTTTCACAGACACCGCACACATAAACACCGGGACGCGAAGCGGCAACAGGCTCAAAACTGCCTGTACCGGCAAATCCATACTCATTTAAGTCAATGCCCAGGCGACGGGCCAGATCCAGAGTATCGGCATTTATCCGGAAACCTGTGGAAAGCACCACCATGTCAAACTCCTCGGTTTTGCGGACAGCCTCGTCATCAGTGGCATATGTTATGGAAAGGTTTTTGGTTTCAGGGTCTTCTACAACAGAGTGGGGCCGGCATCTTATGAGCCTTACTCCGTAATCGTTGACAGCGCGGTTTAAATAAAGCTCATAGTCCTTTCCGTAAGTTCTCATGTCCATATAGAAAATCGAGGTTTCAATATCTTCGGCAAACCGCTCACGGGTTACAATCGCCTCTTTTAATGCATACATGCAGCATACGCCGGAACAGTACGGCACATCTTCACGGTTGATACCCCTTGAGCCCACACACTGAATCCAGGCCACCCGTGCCGGTCGTTTCTGGTCAGAAGGCCTTTCAAGCTGTCCCTGGGTAGGCCCGGAGGCAGACATGATACGCTCGTATTCCAGACCTGTAACCACGTTTGCATAGTTGCCGCCGCCGAAGTTATCAAGCACCGAGGGATCAAAAAGCCCGGCACCGGTTGAAAGAACAATCGAGGCAACCGAAAGCGTCTCTGTTTTCCCGGTGTCATCCGGAACAATTGCCCCTGCCTCGCATACCCGGCAAAGAGCCTCAAAATCCGATACTTTTCCCGCATCCACGGAAAATGCATACGGAGTTGCCTGCGGATAGCGCATGCAGGTCGGTGCCCTGGGGTCAAGGCCGGGTGTAAAACGGATCCAGTCCGGAAATTTTTCCACACACTCGCCGCATGCAGTGCACTTGTCCACATCAATATAGCGGGGCATGGTTTTAAGAGTTACGCTAAAATCACCGGCCTCGCCTTTAACCTTTTCAACAGTTGTCATGGGCCTTAAATCAATGTGCAGCTGTCTTCCGCTTTCAGAAAGATGCGGGGATATCGTACACAGATCGCAGTTGTTGGTCGGAAAGGTGCGGTCCAGGCTGGTCATTAAACCGCCGATGGAATAAGATTTATCTATTAATACCACGTCCCTGCGTGATTCAGCCAGGTCCAGGGCCGCTCTGATGCCGCCCATGCCCCCGCCTATAACAAGCACGGGCTTGCTGCCGCTTTTTTTTGTTTCCGTATCTTTATATTTTTCCATGGGTTCCCCCATTGATCACATGAGTTGGCATATCGCCTAAAGGCCCGCACTTTCCAGGATGTTTGGCAGCCGGTGTTCCCAGCCCAGGGTGGAAATTTTAACGCCCTGAACCATTTTTCGTAATTCCGCCACTGCCTCGCCGGCCATTCGGATGCATTCGGTTTCCCGGTCCGGAGCTTTGCGGATGCGGCGGATCATATCCTCTGAAATCCTGCAGCCGGGCTCGTGGATTGACATATAACGCGCCATGCCCACATTTTTGAGCAGAAACACGGTTGCTATCACCGGAACCCCCAATGGTTTTAACGCATCAACGATCTTTGCATATTCGGCAAGATCAAAAACAGGTGGGGTGATAATGTATTGCGCACCTGCCTCCACCCGTGCACGCAGATTATCAACCTGCGCAGATAGCTGCTGTTCGTCTGCGACAGGCGGCATAACGCACCCAATGGTGAAATCGGGCGCTTCCTTTAATTCAAAACCGGCAAGGTCCACACCTTCGCACAGGGAACGGATCATTTCCAGGAGGCCTGTTTCATCAAGATCTTCAACAGGTTTGGCATCCCTGTGGTCCCCGTTGGCCATCGGCTCGGCCGGCGCCACAACCAGATGCTGGATACCCAGGACATATGCAGCCAGGATATCGCCCTGAAGCGCCATCCTGTTTTTGTCCCTGCCATAAACATGAATGGCCGTTTCCAGGCCCTCCCGGCGCATAAGGGCACCCCCGCCAAGGGCGCTCATGCGCATGACTCCGTTGTCCATATCCGGTATCACAACGGCATCAACCCGGCCTTTTATGCACCTGGCATTGGTCACAAACCCTGAAATATCAACGCCCTTTGGGGTATTGACCTCGGCGAGCACCGCGAACTCGGCAGATGACAGCTTCTTTTTCAAATTCATAATTATACCTCGTCATTTAGGGCAGGCATACCTGCAAAAATTATAATTTATATTTATTCTGACAGGTTATATTAAATTTTAAAAAGGTTGTATAAAAACACCACTGCTGCCTGTTGTCAAGAAGACAAATGAAAAGTTATACACACATGCACATAACCATTGAAATTTTAAGCAAATGCTCATTATAAAAATTTTCCCCAACCCACTGCAATTACCGGGCATAAAATCGGCGTTAACATGCAGGAACAGATTTCATTAAAATATAGGTATCTGTTTTTAATAAAAAAAGCGAAAGTCAAAAACAAGCGTGAAAGACAAGGGAGATACGGATTTTAATACGGAAAAGACCGCTTTTCATTTTGCCTTCTGCCAGATGCTCTCTTTTTCCTCCATGGACATTTCAGCCACTGATATCCCCCGTCTGCGGGCTGCATCCTCGATATTTGCAAACCTTTCAGCAAATCTACGGTTAACCCTGCGAACCGCGGTTTCCGGATCCACGCCAAGCTTTCTGGCAAGATTTACCGCGGAAAAAACAAGATCTGCTATCTCGTCTGCTGCAGCGTCAAAGTCGCCGGCTGACACTGCGGCCTCAAGTTCACCGGCTTCCTCCCTGATCTTTTCTATAACCCCGAAGGCATTATCCCAGTCAAAGCCGGCCCGCTGGGCACGCGTCTGAATTTTCAGGGCATAAAGCAGTGCAGGCATGCCGGCAGGGATGCCGTCTGCAATTGATTGACGCTGCTTTTTGTCCTTCTCGCCGTTTTTAAGCCGGTCCCAGTTTACGATAACCTCTGAGGAATCTTTTGCTTTTGTATCGCCAAACACATGGGGATGACGGTAAACCAGTTTATCGGCAAGCCCGCCGATGACATCTGCTATGGTAAAGTCACCGTCTTCTTTGGCAATCACGCTGTGAAAAACAACCTGGAGCAAAACATCTCCGAGCTCTTCCTGCATTGCTGCAGGGTCTTTTTTTTCAATAGCCTCTGCAAGCTCATATGCTTCTTCGAGAAGCGAGGGCAGCAGACTGTCATGATCCTGCTCCGCATCCCACGGACACCCTCCCGGAGCCCGCAAAGTTTCCATTATATCAACCAGCCTATCCATCTCCTTCATGACAGCAACCTCCTTTATCCAAAGACTTTACAAAAAGCATATTTTCCTTTATCTGCTAAAAATGCAAGCCATTTACTGAAAATAAAAACAGAAAGACCGTGCCATGGGATCTTTTATCAAAATCGGAGCACTGATAAGCGGATCAGGGACCAACCTGGAGGCTATTTTAAAAGCCTGCGAAACCCGCCGAATAGACGGGCAGGTGATGTTTACAGGATCTGACAACCCGGAGGCGGGGGGCCTTAAAAAGGCCGAAAGCAGAAACATCCCCACATTTATAACCGATTACCGGCAAATCATAAGGGATTACCGCAATAAGCCGGAGCCACAAAAACTACCCTCTGATTTTGACATTGATGAAATCAGGAAAAAACAGTCTTTTTTCAGTGAAAGCGCAGATCCTGAAAAAATAGATACATTTCTCTGCACCCGTGCCATTGCAGAGGCTGAACTTCTAAAACAAATCCGCCCTTATTCCCTTGATCTTCTGGTGCTTGCAGGATTTATGCGCAATCTTTCGCCGTATTTCATAGACCGGATAAACACCGAGCCCTCAAGGCCGAGGATAATGAACATACACCCGGCTCTTCTGCCCTCTTTTGCAGGCACTGACGGATACGGAGACACGTTTCGCTACGGGTGCAAAGTCGGCGGATGCACGGTTCACTTCATAGACTACGGCGAGGACTCCGGGCCGATTATAGGCCAGCGCTGCTTTGAGATAAAAGAGACAGACACACTCGAGGATGTCAAGAAAAAGGGGCTTTGCGAGGAATGGAAGCTTTACCCTGAATGTATTCAACTGTTTGCCGAAAACCGGCTCAGAGTGGTTACCATGACCCACACCCTGCCAAACGCAAAAACCTACCAGCGTCGGATAGTAAAAATTGTTCAGCAGTAAACTCCTGGCCGCTAAACTCCCATTATCCTTACCATCAGCGGCAGCGCCACAAAAGTGCCAACCGAGCTGCCGATATTGGCAAACACCACGACAAGAAGAATCCGGGTTACCTTGTTTCTCCAGAAACCCTTTACAGACAAAATATCCGCGGGAAGATCCTCCAGGTCTCCCACTTTGGGCTTTCTGACCGAAGCTTCAACCAGTCCGGCCACCCAGCCCGCGGCGATCATGGGATTAAGCGATGTCAGGGGCGCTGCCACCAGTGCGGAAAGTATGGTCACGGGGTGGGCAAACGCTGCTGCAGCCCCCAGCCCGGCAAACACTGCATTTACCCCCAGCCACCATAAAACCATGGATTTGCCCGCCTCTGCTCCTCCATAATAAAAACCGGATGCAATCACTAAAATTATAACTGCCGGAAGCAACCATTTAAAAACTGCAAGCCACTTGCCCCTGGGCGGCACTGTTTCCAGCGGGGCCGGATCAATATCTTCGTACAGATATTTTTTGATGCCCGGAACATGACCCGCCCCCACTACTGCCACGATCTTTTCTCCTTTTGCGCTCCGGATTTTGTGGGCCATATATCTGTCGCGCTCGTCGATTAAAATTTCGCGGATGGAGGGATGGGACTTTTCAAGCTCTGAGAGCAGGCTTTGGAGGATGTCTTCTTTTTTCATATCTTCCACCGCCTGCTCATCTATATCGTCTATGCCGCCCAGGGACAAAATCATCTGGAAAATCAGCTTGATCTTGTTCCACAGCCTTGTGCTCCGCCATGTGCGCGAAAGCGTTACAGTGATATCCCTGTCAGCAAGACAAATTTCAGCACCATTGGCCTCGGCTGCATCCAGGGCACGGATCATCTCCTCGCCCGGACGCACTCCCAGCTTTTGCCCTATGCGCTTTTGAAACGCGGTAAGCATCATATTTGCAAGCAGCAGAAACGATTTTTTCTCCTTTATCACCTTGATGATATCCATCTGCCGCCACCGCGCGCTGTCGCGAATCGACTGATGGCGCGAAGCGCAAAGCTCTACGCATACTGTATCGGGTTTTTCCTCTTCTATGACGGATTCGGCCAGCTCTGCGCTCTGTATGGACACATGGGCTGTTGCCACCAGCATTACCTTCCTGCCGTCAACCTCAAGGGTGGTTACTCCTTGTTTTTGATTTTCCTGGTTTGTCATTTCAGAGCGCCATCCTTATTTTCATATTACAAGTCGTTAAAATCACTTTTATTTATCTTTAAGCCGGGATACAATAACATAACATGCTGATCCATGACGACATATACACCTGGGAAGGATGGGGCGGCAGGCTGCGCCTGGCCAGCGGCAAATGCCGGCTCCGGATCTTTGACCGGAGAAAGGGCGCAAACAAGCCGGTGACCATCCTAAGACCAATGGTGGTGGTGGTATCCGATATTTCCGACAGCAAAATGTCTGTGCGCAGCTGCGCAGGCCACATAGCCACCAGCGTGACCCGCGACTTTGATATTGATCCCCAGCGCATGCTCTACGTGGAATACTATCCTGCAGTTCGCTACGGCATGCACAACGAGTATGAAATACCTGAGCAACACATTGCCGTTGATTTCACCTGGAATGAGGGCAGGGCCCTTCATCCTAAATGGCGTCCCATGCAGCCGCCGATTCTCGATATTATAAAAAACCTTATGGAATCATCCGGTTAAACCGCCTCTATCGCTGTTGCCATGGAAACCCCGCCGCCGCCGCACAGGGTAGCAAGGCCAAGATTTTTGTTCTGCCTGCGAAGGCCGTAAATAAGGGTTACCATGATGCGGGCGCCTGTGGCACCGACAGGATGTCCCAGGCCTATGCCGGAACCGTTTATATTTGTAATCTCCCTGTTTAATCCAAGTTCCTTTTCACATCCGAGGTACTGGGCTGCAAATGCCTCGTTTACCTCGATCAGTTCGAAGTCATCAAGTTTCATCCCGCTTTTGCCCAGAAGATCCTTTACCGCAGGCACCGGCGACAGCCCCATTACAGAAGGATGACATGCCCCCCTGCCCGTGGCCCTGATCCTTGCAAGCGGAGTTAAACCGAGCTGCTTTGCCTTATCCGCGCTCATGATAACCATTGCCGCGGAACCGTCGTTTATACCGCTTGAATTGCCGGCAGTGACCTTGCCGGTCTTTGGAACAAAGGCGGGCGGCAGCTTTTCCAGATCCTCCATTTTCAGGTCCGGCCGGAAATGCTCGTCATGCTCAAACAAAATGGGATCTTTTTTGCGCTGCGGCACAGATACCGGCACGGTTTCTTCTGCAAACGAGCCGTCCTGGTTGGCCCGCTCCGTGTTGTTGTGGCTGCGAAGGGCAACCTCGTCCATTTCTTTGCGTGAAATCCCGTAGTGCTGCGCAACAAATTCCGCTGTATGACCCATTATATAAGGCTTGCCCTTAAAATAGGAAAGCGGCGGTTCATCAGCATTCACAGGGCCCTCCTCGGGATGGGGCAGGATGTGGGAGCCGCAGTGCAAACCGTGGATCAGGGCATCCTTGAAAACCTGGTCCTGTAAGCGGCAGCCCCAGCGGGCTTCTTCCACCACGTATGGCACGCCTGACATGTGCTCAACCCCGCCTGCCAGAATCACATCAGCCATTCCTGCCTGGATCATGGCCATGCCTGAGAGCACCGCTTCCATGCCGGAAATACAGACTCTGTTGATGGTAACCGATGTCACTGAATCCGGAAAACCGGCGAGCAGCCATGCCACCCGGGTCACGTTTAGTGCATCAACCGGCTCCATGCAGCAGCCGTAGCGCACGTCATCGATTATTTCCGGCTCTATACCCGCACGTTTTACTGCCTCTTTCATGGTAACAGAGGCAAGGTGAGCGCCGTTAAGGGTTTTAAGTGTCCCTCCGAAAGTGCCGATAGGTGTTCGGCACGCAGATACAATCACCACGTCTTTCATATAAAATCTCCTTATCATAGTTGTTGTTGTTGATATTTATCATATATATTGTTATTTGATCCTGGCATATGAACCCTGCAGAAATCATGCTCATAGCCATATCTCTTGCCATGGATGCATTTGCTGTATCCGTGGCAGCCGGCACGGCCGGGAAACTGCCCAAAAGAGCCGTTTTCAGGCTGTCTTTTCATTTCGGCCTGTTTCAGTTCATGATGCCTGTTATCGGCTGGTATGCAGGCTCTCACATCGCCCCTTTAATTTCTGCGGTTGATCACTGGGTGGCATTTGCTCTGCTTTTCTTCGTGGGCTTCCGCATGATCAAAAACGGCCTTGCACCCGAATCGGAAGCCGTTTTAAAAGACCCTTCCCGGGGTCTTAGCCTTGTTATGCTTTCTGTTGCCACCAGCATCGACGCACTGGCAGTGGGTTTTTCCCTTGCCATGATAGAAGTTGCCATCTGGTATCCCGCGGTAATCATAGGAATTGTAACTTCGGCCATGTCACTTGCGGGCATCCGTCTGGGCAGTTTTTTCGGGAAAAAACTGGGCCCGCGCATGGAAATCACCGGCGGCATAGTTCTTATCTTAATCGGGCTTCGCATCCTTGCAGCAGACCTTATTTTTTAATCATCGCCGCGCAAATCCCCCCGGATCCATGCGCTTATCCGGTATACTGACTTTTTCTCCCAGTCTGATGACACGCGCTCTTTTATAAACTGTGAATACAAATTGTCCAGGAGGCTGACCACCCGCCCGGTGAGATAAATTTTCTCCAGAACCGCGCCCTCAGTATCCTCGCTTGTTTCCATCTTTGCGGTCTGCGGGGTTTTAAGGCTGCTGAAGCTCAGGCTTTCGCCTTTTACGTTAAAGCGCCATTCAAGACCGCCCGCCCTGAAAACAATGTGCATCTCGGTAACCTTGGCCCCCTTTGTAAGCGCGATCACCCCTTCTTCAAGCCCCGCGCCGTCGCCCCGGATGGTAATGGTTTCATCCCTGTTATGCCTTCGGTTTTCAAGCACGATCCTGTTGCCGATGCTAAGTGACTCCATCTCGGGATCAGCCTTTTTAAGGGATTCCGGATCTGTGTCTATCATGTACCACAGCCATGTCAGAAACTCGTGGCCCAAAAATTTGTAGCGGTTGTAGGCAACAGATACATCAAGCATGGGCACCTCCAAGGTCAAAAGCCGCGGGTCCGGCCTTTTTTACTGCATCGCGCTGCTCATCTGAAAGCCCACATACAAGATCGGCCTCTGTATAGGGAAAAATCCTGATCAAAGACAATCTGAAGGACTTTGAAAACAATGTTTCAAGCTCCTCGTTTGCCTCCTTTAGGTTTGAAAAAAACCACAAGTTCCCGGCCTCGCAGTCCCATACCAGGTCATAGACATTGGGAGAGGCAGGCACCCGGGTATAAAGCCGGTTTGTGACCTCGTCTTTGATCTGCTGTTTTTCGGTTTTGGAAAGCTGTTTCTGCTCTGTTTCAGCCATCCGTTTAGCAGCCGCCATGGTTACGTGCTTGTTTAAGATCTTTGCAGGCACAGACTTTTTATCTATGCGAAGTGAAAAGACCATGTACGTGCCGAACATAAACTGCGCCTTTTCAAAATCCGGCGCAAAGGGACGATCAGACTCGGTCCAGCCGATGCTTTTTGCCGCCGGATCATTGTCGATCTCCCGAATAGCCTGATTTTTAAGCCCCTCGCGGACAGTGTCCATAATCGGCTCAGCCGGCTTTCCCTGGACCAGGTACCTGGTAAGAGAAAGAGTGGATGATAATAACTGCATAACTAATCCATTTTTTTAAATATTAATCAAATTAGCACTTCACACGTCCAAATTTTTTGCCAAAGCTCAATTCATAACCTGTTTTCCGCCTTTTAGGCAACCTTTTTAAAAAACACGCCAATAAAATTTTGACGGCTTCGTAAAAAGCAATTTACATCGCCTGATGTTTTTACAGGAAGGAAATCTGCAGCGCCAGTGGAATAAATCGCTTTTTACGAGGCCATCAATTTTAATTTTTTTAAAACCAGAAAGCTAAAGAAGCCCGGAAGCAAAACCTGAAGCTTCCCTGGATTTAATCTCAGGGGCGGCGGGGAAGTTTGTTAGCCTGCATCGAGCGCGCAAGCGGTCGGCAGGAAACAAACTTCCCCGCCGGTCCGTAGCGGAAAAAAACCAAAAGAGCCGATTGGATTTTTTGCGGCATTGAAAACCCTTTTGTTTTATAGTAAAAACCAGAGAAAAACCATCTCAGCGAAAAGGAAAACGTCAACCGCACAGCAGGAGAGTGATCATGGCAAAGCCAAATTTTTCCACCCTTGTTTCCGGTTTTGATTTTTTAGAAGCCCCCAGATGGCATGAAGGCAGGCTCTGGCTTTCTGATTTTTTCATATGCAAAGTAATTGCCTCGGACATGGACGGCCGGATTGAGACGATCACCCGGGTTAAAGCGCAGCCCTCCGGCCTGGGCTGGCTGCCTGACGGAAGACTGCTTGTGGTCTCCATGCTGGACAAAAAACTTCTGGTGCGGGAAAATGACGGATCGCTTGCCGTGCATGCCGATCTTTCCGGAATTGCAACCGGCCCGGTAAATGACATGGTGGTAGATGATAAAGGAAGAGCCTATGTGGGAAACTTTGGTTTTGACCTGATGGGAGGACAATCCCTTAAGACCGCAAACCTCGCCCTGGTACAGCCCGACGGCAGTGTTTCTTTGGCGGCAGAAGGCCTGTATTTTCCAAACGGCTCCATGATTACCCCGGACGGCAAAACCCTCCTGGTAAATGAAAGCTTTGGAAACCGTATTTCGGCCTTTGATATAAAAAACCACGGCACCCTGGGCCCCAGACGGGACTGGGCGAGTTTCGGCCCCCTGCCGGAAGGCGGCGACCGCTCCGCTGTGATATCTCAGATCAGGGTGGCCCCTGACGGCGGTGTACTTGATGAAGAAGGCGCGGTGTGGATTGCAGATGCAATCGGAAAGCGCGCACTAAGAGTAAAAGAGGGCGGCGGCATACTCGATGAGATCCCGGCAGGGGACAAAGGCGTATTTGCCTGCACACTGGGCGGCCCTGACAGAAAAACCCTGTTTATATGCACCGCCCCTGACTCATCTCCGCGCCGCCGGAAAAATGCGGGAGAGGCCGAAGTCCTGGTGACAAAGGTGGACGTGCCGGGTGCCGGCCTGCCGTAAACACATGGAAAAACCGTCTATGAAATATATTGCGGATCTGCATATTCATTCCCGCTTTTCCCGGGCTACAGCCAAAAATCTTGATTTCCCGCATTTATACATTGCAGCCCGAGAGAAAGGAATCGTTGTGGTGGCGACCGGGGATTTCACCCACCCCGGGTGGCTCGCGGAAATACGGGAATATCTCGAGCCCGCAGAACCCGGATTGCTGAGACTGAAACCGGAGCTGGAAAAAAAATGTGAAGAGCAGATCTCGGTTGCGGGATGCGATCCTGTGCGCTTTATGCTTTGCACGGAAATCAGCAACATTTACAAAAAAGGCGGAATTACCAGAAAAATCCACCATCTTGTCTTTTTCCCGGAAATCGCCCATGTTGAAAAATTCAATGCCAGGCTCTCGGATATAGGCAATCTGAAAGCCGACGGCCGGCCGATCTTAGGGCTGGACTCAAAAAACCTGCTTGAAATCGTGCTTGAAACCAGTGAGTCGGGTTTTTTAATACCGGCTCACATATGGACCCCCTGGTTTTCGCTTTTCGGCTCAAAATCCGGATTCGACTCTGTGGCCGAATGCTTTGAGGATCTTTCTGATCAGATTTTTGCCATAGAAACCGGGCTTTCTTCTGATCCCCCCATGAACTGGCGCATAACTGATCTTGACAACCGTACCCTGGTATCTAACTCTGATGCCCACTCTCCGGCCAACCTGGGACGCGAGGCAAATCTCTTTAATACCGGGCTTTCCTATTATGCCATGCGCGAAGCAATCAAGACAGGCGATCCTGAAAAGTTTCTCGGCACCCTTGAGTTTTTCCCTGAGGAAGGAAAATATCATCACGACGGCCACCGCAAGTGCGGCATCAACCTGCATCCGAAACAAACCATTGAAAAAAAAGGAATCTGCCCTGTATGCGGGGCGCCTGTAACCGTGGGCGTGCTCTACAGAGTGGAGCAGCTCGCAGGCCGCAAAGAAGGCGAAAAACCGGATAAAACCCATCCTTTCTACAGCCTGATCCCACTGGCTGAAATACTTTCTGAACTCATGAGGGTCGGGCCCAAAAGCAAAAAAGTAATAAATGCCCGGCAGAGCGCAATCAGCCGAATAGGCCCGGAGCTGCGCATGCTCCATGACATGCCGGTTGAAACAATAAAAGCCTCAGGCAGCCGGCTCCTTGCAGAAGCAATAGAGCGGATGCGCCGGGGCGAAGTGTATCGCCAGCCCGGATACGACGGCGCATACGGCAGGGTTACCATTTTTACCAAAGAGGAACGCGACCGGTTAACCGGGCAAAAAAACCTGTTTGCAGCACCGGAAGCACCCCCAAAAAAAACGGAAAAACAGCAAATCCCGACATCAGGCCGGCAAAAACAAAAACCTGATATTAAATCCGCAAATACCGGCCAAAACAGCCCTGTCCCCGGCGATCCGATACTTGCCGGTTTAAATACGGCCCAGCTGGAAGCCGTAACCTGCCGGCCCGGGCCTCTTTTGATCTCCGCAGGGCCCGGCACGGGCAAAACCCGGACTCTTACCTGCAGAATTGCTTACTTAATAAACCAGGGTACTGCAGCACCGGAACAAATCCTTGCGATCACATTTACCAACAAGGCGGCCGAACAGATGAAAGAGCGCCTTGCAGACATGCTCGGCCCGCAAGCCGTTATGCCTGCGGCTGTGACCTTTCATGCCTTTTGCTTCTCACTTTTAAAAGAACTTGAAAACAGGCCGGATCACGGAATCATAGACGAAGACGACAGGCGCACCCTGTTTTTGGAAGCCGTGAGCACTGCAAAGGACAAAGGCGAAAAAATCGGCATCCGCGCAGATTCCCTGCTTGACATGGTAATTGCGGCAAAGCAGAAAATCCTTGCCCCTGATGATGATCTTTCAACAATCGCAGGCGATTTGTCCCCCATGCTTTCTGCAGTCTATAACGCTTACCAGGAACTGCTTGAAACCGAACGGCTCTATGATTACGAAGATCTTATCTGCCGCACTGTCATGGGCCTGGAAGCAGATCCTGCCGCGTGTGAAAATGTACGCAGCCGCTGGCGGTTTATATTCATAGATGAATACCAGGATATAAATTACGCCCAGTACCGTCTGATTCGCCTGCTTTGTCCCACAGACGGGCCGGTGTGCGCAATCGGAGATCCGGATCAATCCATATACGGATTCAGGGGATCAGACCCTGCCTATTTTATGCGCTTCATGGAGGATTTTCCGGACGCCGGATCAGTCCGGCTCAACAGAAGCTACCGCTCAACAGAAACCATACTGGCCGCGGCATCCGGACTGCTGTGTCCGGCCGATCCGGACACAGAAAAACAAAAGCTTTATTCCGGTATTTCCGGCGCACCGCATATTTATCTCATGTCCGCGGAATCAGAAAGGTCAGAAGCCGTTGCCATCGGCAAAATGATCGAGCAGATGATGGGAGGAATGGGTTTTGATTTCAATGACTTCGGTAAAAACAAGGGGCAAGGGCCGCAAAAGGACCGCTCTTTTGCCGATTTTGCGGTTCTTTACCGCACAAAGGCCCAGGGCGACATTCTTGCCGAAACCTTTGCTGATGCGTCAATTCCTTACCAGAAGGCCAATAAAACCGATGCGTGGGGCCTGGCCGGTATCGCCGAATCTGTTTCAGCTTTGAAAATCATAGAGGCAACCGGCTCATACCTGGACCTTGAACGCCTGATTGCGGTCATGGCCCCGCAAATTTCTGCCAGGGAAATCTCTGCACTTAAATCCTGGGGCAGAAAGCGGGCACTGGAAGTAAACGGACTCATGGCAGAGGCTTTTCGCCTGGACGCAGAAGGTCTGTCAGCAACCGGCAAAAAAGAACTTCATGATATTCTGGAAAAATTGTTTGCCCTGGAGGAAAAAACCTATGATGCCGGGGTATCCGAAAAACTGGATGCAGTAAGAAAAACCCTTGCTCCTTTTCTGCCGGCACCCGGCAGACAGCAGGAACAGGCATTCAGCAATCTAAAAGCCATTGCCTCATCATTTGGAAGGGATGTCCGCGGATTCATGGAAACACTGGCTTTATACTCGGATCCGGATTTTTTCAGCCCCAGGGCTGAAAAAGTCTCGCTTCTCACCATGCATGCGGCAAAAGGCCTGGAATTTCCGGTGGTTTTTGTTGCAGGCTGCGAAGACGGACTGGTTCCCTATTCAGGCACATCCGGACAAAAGACAGACACGGACGAAGAGCGCAGGCTTTTTTACGTGGCAGTAACCCGGGCCATGGAAGAGCTGTTTCTGGTTTCAGCAAAAACAAGGCGTATTTACGGCAAAACCCGCACGCAGCAGCCCTCCCGGTTTCTTGACGACATAGCGGCAGAGTTAAAAAAAGAAATAATAAATGAGGCCGGCAAAAAAAAATCAAAGCAGGTGCAGATGACCCTGTTTAAGCAATAAGGCAAAGGATCTGTTTAAAACATGGAAACAAATATTTCTGAAAAAACCCTGCGCGAACAAACTGAGCTTAAAAACGGCACAACACTGGAAATCTACGATGCCTCCCGCACCATGACAGGAGACAGGATGCTTGTAATCCTGCTGGTACGCCTGGAAATCCCGGCAGACAGCCTTAAATACACAAACGCCGGAAAAGATCTCCCATCTGAAGATGAAATCCGGGCCGCACTGGGTGATCCTGTCAGATGGGAATACACAAAGCAGCGAAAGTTTATCGACAAGCGGGAAAAGCAAGAGGTTTTAGGCATTCTGCATGCTGATTTTAACGCAAATATGCGCCCCTATGTCCTGCATCCGGATTTTCCCGCAAGATACGTAAAAAAACAACTCCAGGAACAGCCCAAGCGCAACAACTGGTATAAATGACCGGTTGCTGAAGGCGGAATACAGATCCATACCTGATAAAAGCTCACAGCCGGGTAATGGTAAACACCACTGTATTGTCGTTATCCGGGCACTGCAGCTCCTGCTTGCTGTTAATCCAGTCATCGGGCGGGGTCTGCCTGCAGGCTGCCGTGAGATAGGGAAACATGGCTGAAAGCGCATACAGGCAAAGCGGTGCATTATCCTGCGGGATCACGACCGGGTCCCGGAAAACAAACTTCTGGCCGGTTTTGCACCCCGCAGAACAATAGCCTTTAACGGACTTTACAGTCAGTTCAAGATCCGGCATAAGCTCAACCTTTTTTACTACGCATTGCCAGGCGGAACCACCAAAACCGGTATTTTGGTGTGCCGAAGCACACTCTTAATGGTGGAACCCACGGCATTGCCGCCAAAAAAACCCCTGTCCGCGCCCATGACAATCATGTCGCACCCGTATTTTTTGGCCTGATCAATAATCGCATTGGCAATATTTCTGTCTGCAACCACCACTTCATGCCAGTTAAATCCGCAACTGTCAGCATCTATTCCGGCTTCCTCGCAGTAGTTTCGAAGAACCTTCTGGCCGATCTGGCCCGGGGACATCTTCCCGATGAGCGCCTGGCGGGCATCCTGCTCATGTTCCTTTTTTAATGCCTCCCATTTTTCTTCTCCCAGCACGCCCTTGAAATGCTCCTCCACCTGGGTGGGGACTTCTCTGTCAACCACATGAAGCATAACAAGTTCCGCCTTGTGCTGGGCTGCGGCGGCAACCGCTGCGGCCAGGGCGGGCTTGCATTCCTCCGAAAGATTGGTAGCAAACAACAGGGACCGAATAGGGGCAACCATAATAACGCCTTTCCATTGAATAATTATTAGAGTTTTATAAAAGAGTTTAATATAAATTATTTATGCACAAAATCCAGTTCTGTCAACTCGAAAAATGAACATCTTTCATAAACTCATTTCAAAATATCAGCAGCAATTTGACTCTTGACTTTAAAGGACATGAAAGGAAATATGTATATTTAAAGACAAATTTTATTGGCCGGGCGTTTATATTCACTGCAGGCATTTGCTCCGGCCTGTGCCCGGCAGGGGACTAGTATATGAAGGAGAAATCCTCAGGCGGAAAACCTGATTTCAAAAACCTTTTTGACAACGCACCTCTTGGAATCTTCCAGACCACTTCAAAAGGGAAGGCAAACTATATAAACCGCCAGATTGCGAAAATGGTGGCTGGAAGTCTTATTGACATCAACCGGGTAATAAAAGAGTTTAAATCATTTTTTCGCAGGATTATAGAAGAAGACATTCACCTGCACCTTGAACTTGCCGAACAGCCGCTTTATGTGGAAGCAGACACATCCAGGCTCCAGCAGGTTCTCATGAACATGGTGGTAAATGCAAGGGATGCCATGCCGTGGGGCGGGACCTTGACCATAACAACTGATGAAACCGATTCCCGGCACATTAAAACCGCCGGCACTGCGGCCGAAATACAGGACCCCTGTGTGACAATTACTGTGACAGACACGGGAGCCGGCATGGATGATAAAACAGTGAAACGGATTTTTGAACCTTTTTTTACAACCAAACAACAGGAAAAAGGAACCGGCCTGGGCCTGGCCATGTGCTACGGAATCATAAAGCAGCACGGAGGCGACATAACGGTCTGGAGCGATCCTGAGCAGGGGTCAAGTTTTACAATTTACCTTCCCGCAGCCAGCAGGCCCTCGCCGGATATAGAGGCAAAAGGCGAAAAAAACATACACCAGTCGAATACAAATGCCAAGATCCTGGTGGTGGAAGACGACCAGGAAGTACTGGGCCTTGCCTGCAAGATACTGGAAAAAAACGGGTACCGGACAATCGGCACCAAAAGCGCCAGAGCCGCAATAGACCTGGCAAAGAACCATCCCGACGAAATCCATCTGATACTCACCGACGTGATCATGCCTGAAATGAAAGGCCCGGAGGTATACAGGGAAATCAGACGCTTTCACCCTGAAATAAAAGTAATCTATATGTCCGGATATACGGGAAACGGCCTTGCCGGCCATGGCGTGGTGGGCAGAAACAAAGAATTCATCCAAAAACCATTTTCCATAAAGGAACTTGGCGACATGGTAAACCGTGTTTTGTCAGGCACTTAGACCCAGCCTCTTAAATCGTCCCGCCGGAAGGCAAAATTACTGGACAGGAAAATATAATTTTAGTAATTTCATTTTTCTTTAAATTGTTGAGGATTTGAACAAAAATACCGGAAAGGGGGCCTATATGAAAAAAATTGCCGTCAGGGACATGATGGTTCCGCTGGAAGAATATGCAACCATCCACCAGGAGGCAAGCCTTTTTGACGCCGTAATGGCGCTGGAAAAGGCACAGGAGCAATACAGGCGCCCCGGCTCCAAATATCTCCACAGGGCCATACTGGTATATGATGACAACGACAACATAGTCGGCAAATTAAGCCAGCTCGACATTCTGCGAAGCCTTGAACCAAAATACAAACAGGCTGCGGCAGATGATACCGGCCGAATGGTGGCCAGCGGATTCAGCCAGCAGTTTTTGCGCGACATGGTAAAGCAGTTCGCACTTTGGGACAGGCCCATGGCCGACATCTACAAAAAGGCAACCCGTATCAAGGCCAAAGACTGCATGCATGTGCCCGGGGGAGGCGAATTTGTAAACGAGGATGATTCCCTGGATGTAGCCATCAACCAACTGGTCATAGGGCACCACCAGTCACTTCTGGCAACAGACAATCAAGGCAAAATTGTAGGGATTCTGAGACTGACCGACGTATTTAAACAAATCGCCGATGCAATAAAAGACTGCAATCTATAGCCCAAGTTGAACCTGTTACAAGGAGAATCCGTATATGAGCCATGAAACAGAATCCGGAAGCCAGGGCGGAATCCTTGCAAATAAGACCCTCTGGCTTATAGTCGGGATAGCTCTTTTTGTGTTGGTGGGATTTATACTGCCAACCCCGCAAAGCCTGGTTGAAGTATTAGATGATCACGGCATTGCATCCAGAATGATTGACTGGGGAATTGCCGAAAACCTGGAACAAGCCGCAGACAAGTCAATGACAGTGCTCGGTATCATACCCATGGCCATTATCTTTTTTGCCACAGAGGCTATCCCGATTGGCCTGACAGGTATACTCATGCCTCTTTTGGCCTATTTTCTCCAGCTTCTTCCCCGAAGCATGATCGGCAAGACCTTTGCCGGCGATGCTCCGCTTTTTTTGCTCGGCGTGCTGGCCATGGGCGTGGCCGTAGTTGACGTGGGCCTGCACAAGCGTCTTGCCACCTGGATTCTGGGATGGACAAGGGGTTTTTACATGCCCATATTCGTTTTATGCATAAGCATGGCGATTGTGGGCAGTTTTATTTCCGCCCATGCCATGTGTGCATTTATGACCCCTGTGATGATGGCTGTCTATTTCGGCGTGGTCTCGGAAAACAGCTCCGGAAGAAAAATTGAACACGACCCTAATCTTGCCAAATTTCTGCTTTTCGCCCTCTGCTTTTCATTAAACGTGGGAGGAGTGGGTTCGCCCGCGGCAGGAGGCAGAAACGTAATCATGATGGGATTCTGGCAGGAATATGAGGTGCCCATGGATTTTTTTACATGGATGACCTACGGTTTCCCCATAGTTCCTGTTATGGGCCTGGTCGTGGCAATATACATGATAGTTTTGTTTTCCAGAAAGATCCGCCATAAAAACCTAACACCCGGGCTTAAGGCAATGAAGGAAGAAACCCGGAAGATGGGCAGAATGAAATACCGGGAATATGTAATTTTCGGCATGCTTATACTGATTCTGGGGCTCTGGATTTTCGGGGATCTCGGACTTGGCGGCCCTGCACTGCTGGCTCTTATAATCCCCGTAATTTTCAAAACTACGGCATGGAACAGGATCCTTGGAGGCATTTCCTGGGACGCATGGTTTATGTACTGCGGCGCCCTGACCCTGGGCGCGCTTTTAAAGGAAACCGGCGCGGCTTTGTGGCTTGCACAAAGTGTAATGGGAATCCTTAGCTATGCGGGTATGAGCCAGGGTTTCGGCTTATGGGTAGGCCTTTCCTCATTTTCAGGGCTGATGACCAACTTCATGTCTGATGCCGGGACCACGGCGCTTCTCGGGCCGATCGTTATTCCCATGGGAATCATGTCAGGCATTGAGGGCGAGCCTTGGGCCTCGGGCATGGCAGTGGCTTTTGCCACGTCATTTGCACATTTTCTGATCGTGGGCACGCCGAATAATGCAATTGTCTATGGCCTGGGCACCTATCCTGACACCGGCGAAAAGGCCATAGCCCCGATTGATTTTCTCAAATACGGATTTGTGCTCTGGGTCATATCACTGGTAGTTGTGTGGATACTTGGTTTTGGAGTCATGTTTAACGTGGTTGGTTTCCCGCCCGATATTCTGGAAACCGCCCGCCAGGTGTTTGAGTCCGGCGCAGCAGATCTTTCAGGAGCTGCAGATGCAGCAGCCCACTGAGAAACTGAAATCTTAACAATGATAAGTCAAGATTCAAACTCACGCAGGCCGGTCTGGGTATGGTTGATTTCCATATTCTACTTCGGTGTCGGTATCTCCGGTCTCATGGCCATTGCCATGGCCCTGGTGGTCAAATCCCAGGGTCCAGGGCCCGCCGGCAAAGTTCCTGAACTCGAAAGCCTGATGTATTCATCCCTGTGGGGGCTTCTGCCGGCGGCCAATATAGCCGGAGCCGCAAGCCTGTTTTTTCTGCGAAAAGCCGCCTTTTCAATATTTGCCGGCCTTTTTGCTGCAAAACTGACACTTCAGTTGCTTTTTGAATCCCCCCTGTCAGGAGCGGTATCAGTGGGAAACACTGAAATGATTATCGGCTACGCAATGGGATATCTCATCCTGCTGGCAGTATGCATTTACACGTGGCACTTAACGCAAACCGGGCTGCTGAAATGAACCCTCATATATTTCGTTGAATATTTGCCTTAATTTTGACATTATGTGAATCGTATGGAATGCCGGATATTTTCAGCCATGATGATCGGCCCGAGGGGCCGCCAGGAAGACTGCATAATCGATGGAACCGGATTGCTGCAGGCCGACCTGTTGAGCCGGAAAAAAAGCATCCGCACTGAGGACCTGCTGCTTGTCGTATGTGACGGAATGGGCGGACACCAGGCAGGAGATGAGGCCAGCCGTTTTGTATGCAGCAGGATAAAAGATTCCATCTGGCCTGAAAAAATTTCCGGAAGCGTCATTCACCGGATACTGCTTAATATCCAGTCCGCAGCAGAAAAGCAGCTTCCTCCCCACAGCGGCACCACCATTGCCGGGCTTGCAACCGACGGCAGCCGCACGTTTATATTCAATGCCGGCGACAGCCGCGTTTACAAAATCACAAAAGAATCTATCGAATATATGTCCCACGACCACTCCCTGGTCCAGGATCTTGTAGACCAATGCATGATGAATGCGGAAAACGCCTCAATGCACCCGTTAAAACACATGATCGACTTCGGCCTCGGACCTGTTTTCAGCCATGTATGGTCCGTACGGGACATACACATTGTGGAGCAGCAAAATGAGCCGCACTGTGCGTATCTGTTGTGCACCGACGGATTAACCGATATCCTGTCTGATAGGGAAATTCATGGAATTCTTGCAGAAGCACCCGTGAAAAACGGTGCCCGGCTTGCAGAGGCGGCAAGGAAAAAAGGCTTGACCGATAACGCCAGTTTCATTATTGCCATGATCAGATAGGTTAAACAGCCCCACTCAGCTTACATGGAGAGCATAAACCCGGATGCAGGACGTCATAAAAAAATGTCTCCCCACATATGATGTTGTCCGGAAAATTGGCTCCGGCGTCTACGGTGTTGTCTACCACGTAAAAGACAATTTAAAGGAACGTGCGGTCAAGGTAGTGCCGATAATGGTTGAGCGTTCCCTTTCCTACCGCACCCCCGGCGATCTGGATTCAAAAATATCCCACGATTTCTATGCCATCCAGGAATATTACCACAAAATCAAGGGCGAAGGGGTAATAGAAATCTATGATTTCCATCTTGTGGACAAACAGATATCCAAACAGGAAGCCCGGGCATACCTGGTAATCCTGATGGAATTCTGCCCCTATAACCTGCTTGACCGCATTTTGGATCATTTTCCGCTTCCGCCCGAGGCGGCAGAGGGCCTGATGACAGAACTTGCAGAAATTTTAAACCGGCTCTCAGACCGGGCAGGAGACGCATTTATAGTAAAGGATCTTAAGCCGTCAAATCTGTTGATCAATCAAAATAACCGGCTGATTATAGGTGATCTGGGAGGACTTGAGCGCATCAGCAGCACTTCTGCCACCGGCAGCGCGCAGTTCACCCCTAACTGGTCAGCCCCTGAGC
The DNA here is from genome assembly GCA_964626455.1 of uncultured Desulfobacteraceae bacterium. Classification (GTDB taxonomy): domain Bacteria; phylum Desulfobacterota; class Desulfobacteria; order Desulfobacterales; family Desulfosalsimonadaceae; genus Desulfosalsimonas. The sequence goes on from CAZVFQ010000020.1 coordinate 24,433, forward strand.
TGCTCACCCACAGCAGAAGTGCCGGCATTGCAAGTCTGATTTTTTCATACGGATTTGTAAGTTATTTTATCTGGTCAGGTTCGCTTCCCTATGAGCAGGAAAATTTCACAGAGCGGCTACGAAGATTAAAGGATCAGGATCTGGAATTTACACGGTCAGACATTCCGTTTAAAATCCAGATCTTAATCAGCCAATGCTTAAATTTCAGACCCGGAGACCGGCCAAGGGATTTTAAGACCATTTTGGAATATCTCATGGGCGGAATCACTAAAATTCCAACGGCAAAAAAACAGCAGAAAAACAGCATTGATTCTGCAGAGCCTGTGGCAAGCACGGACACCAAGCCTGCCGCTTCACCCATACAGAAAAACCGCTCTGCAGAAAAAACCATGGACATCCCGGAGGGTAAAAAGGCAAACACAACCCCTCCGCCAAGGACCTACAGTCCGCACCATCCGGGAGACAACTGGGTGGAGCCCACTGTGGGGATGGTCTTTGTCTGGATACCGACCGGCGTCTTTCAAATGGGATGCGGACCCTGGGACGGGGAAGGCAACAAGGATGAGCTTCCCCCACACGAAGCATTTATGGACGGGTTCTGGCTTGGTAAATACCCGGTCACCCAGGACCAGTGGAAAAAAGTCATGACCGGCACGCTCTGGTATAAAGTACGCGGTAAAAACCCGTCATGGTTCAAAAAAGGCGGCAACTACCCGGTAGAGCAGATAAGCTGGCATGATGCAAAGGATTTTATCCAGAAGCTGGCTGCCATGAATAAGGGGCGGTATCATTTCAGTCTTCCCACAGAAGCTGAATGGGAATATGCATCCAGAAGCGGGGGCAAACAGGAAAAATACCCCGGGGCAAAGAGCCCGGAAAAAATCGCCTGGTATTCGGCAAATAGCGGCATGACCACACATCCTGCAGGCATGCTTGAACCAAATGGCCTGGATTTATATGATATGTCGGGAAATGTTTATGAGTGGTGTGAAGACACTTATCATGAAGAGGCCTACAGACACCATGATTATAAAAACCCGGTATATCTAAAATCCGGGAGTCGCAAAGTGATAAGGGGCGGCAGTTGGTGCAACTTCCCGAGTGAACTGCGCTGCAGTTACAGGGCCAGTGTAAATCCTGATTTTAAGGGCAATTATCTTGGCTTTCGGGTAATAATGACACCTGTGAGTAAAAAAAAACGAACTTAACAACCATATAAGGTTTATTTTATAAATTAAACGTTATATGGTTGTTTTATGTAAAGACTCAAATACTTCCAGGGCATTAAAAACAGCAGGCCAGCAAGCCTTTTTAAGGTGCCTGGATACGGCCTGGGGGGAAACAGGTTCATGCCAGTTTTTTGCAATTTCGGACTGTTTCATTCCTTTTAGCACCCCGAGGACTGCCCTTGCCTGAAGCGGCCGCCAGTTGCCGCTCAAAGCACCAATTGTATGCATTAAAGCGTCCATCACACTCTCACATGGGTCCTCGGGCCGGCAATAGCGCAACAAAGCATGTTTTTGCGAAGAGGTCATTTTCTCAAGCATCTTTCCTGAACGCCTGAACGCAGGCCCGTCCCCGGCAGATACACCTTTGGCTGCAAAATAATCCACAGGCCCGACTCCGATAGCCATGCGGGTACTAAGACCGGCGCCTCTGATATCCGAGCGTATAAACGCATGAATTAAAAGAGCGGCCCGCAGCACATAAACAGGATCTTCAATCAATGCCTGCCAGCTGTCGCCCCGGAACACATCGATATTTTTCGGCATCACGCCCGGCAAAACATTGCGCAGCAGACTGCCGGCCCCTGCCATAACTTGCGGCATCCAGCTGCGTACTTTGGGCTCCAGGCCGGAGAAGCCTATAAAATCTCCGGTAATAACGGCATATATGTGACTATCATCCATGTCTGTTGGCTTTCCGGACTTTGCGCAACTCTGCCGGACATGCTCTGAAAATTAAATTCAGACTTGTTCAGAAGTTAAGCTTTCATATTTTCTCCGGCTGTTCCCCTGAAAAACTGGACAATTCCGCCTGCCATGATCAGGGCGCCCAGGAAAAAGGCATACTGCAGCCCAGCCGATTCCATTATGATCCCTGCAAAAAAGCTCCCCAAAAGCATGCCCAGGCTGTGGGCAACCGTGATAAGTGACATTACCGAACCCATGGCCTCCAGCCGGTGGCCGCGCATAACCGCAAGTGCCATGAGCGCCGGCATTGAAATCCCCCCGCCTATGCCAAAAACAATGTTTGCCGCAAACAGGCCGGCAAATCCTTCCGCAAGGGCAAGCAGGATCATCGCAGCAATCACTCCGCCGCCGCCGGCAACCACCATTGCCCTCCTGTCCCATCGGTCCGCGACCATCCCCATGGGAATATGTATCAACCCGCTGACAAATACTCCGAGCATAACGAGAAAACCTATAGCAGAACTTGACAGCCCGAAGCGTACATCCGCATAAACAGGCAAAAAACCCCATACTATGCCTATGCAAGTCGTATATACCATGCGGAAAGAAAACAGACTCACCAGGATCCGATCCTTTATGAGCAATCCCCACCTTACCGGCGCTCTGCCAAGCTCATAAATCCGCTCCGAGGAAACCGGCGGCAGCATGAATAAGGAAAGGCAGAATGCGATAAAAGCCAATGCACCCATGGAGGCAAAGGCGGTGTTTAAGCCGAACTGATCCCTGATCACACCGCCTATCAGAGGGCCAATGCTCAAGCCGCAAAACACCGACATGTTAAACCCCCCCATGGTAATGCCTTCTTTTCCCTCGGGGGTTATTTCTCCCACGTAAGCCTGGGCCACCGGCATAATCATGGCCGAAGCGACACCCTGGATCAGCCTGGCAATAATAAGAGTATGGACGTGATGGGCAAGGATAAATGCCAGGGAAATCACAAAATAGCAAAACAGGCCAATTACAAGAAAAGGCTTTCGGCCCTTTGCATCAGAAAGCCTTCCGAACCACGGAAGAAAAAGGGTGCGCGACAGGGAAAAGCCTCCGAAAATCATGGCTATTGCCAGCCCACCGGCTCCCAGGTCTCGCGCGTATACCGGCAGAAGGGGCACAACAATGCCTACCCCCGTTATCGTAACAAAAAGAGAAAAAAACAGGACTGCAAATATCTTTACGGGAAACTTTTCCTTTAAATCCTGCATCATGAACCGCTCTGCCGGAGCGATTTAAGCCGGGCCAGGGTGGCGCCCCAGCCGCCGGCGTTTTCTCCGGCCTGGGAAAAGCTCTCCACCAGCCGATGACGTGATAAAACAGCTTGCACCTTTTTTTTTAGCTTGCCGGTGCCCTTGCCGTGAATAATGCGTACTGTATAAATACCTTTTTCCAGGCAGGCCTCAAAATAGTCCTCCAGCAGAGGCTCAACTTCTGAAGGTCTGAAGGTATGCAGGTCAAGCTCTCCGGTTATCGGTATTCTGACCGGATCTTCTCCCATTCACACTCCTCCGTATAAAAACAGCAGCGCCAGAACGCCGGTGAAAATAAAATGGCTTTCCATGAGAAACCCGCGCCATATCCCCAGAAAACGACTGGTACGTTCATGAATAAACAAAAATAGAAGCATCGCAGCCGGAACCAGGCTGAACACGGTTGAAAAAGGCGAAATTATACCAGCGGCAGCGCTGAAAAAAAGAAGCAAAACAGCTGCTATCAGCACTGCCTTTAACAAATCCATGGTACGTTTTTCGCCCAGAATAATCGGTATGGTTTCCCTGCCCACAATACGGCTTCCCTGCATATCGATTATATCGAAAAACGAGGTGCGCACGAAAACAAGGGTGCAGATCCATACAAATGCTATTATGCCCGATACTCCCACACTCCCGTATGCATCAAGTGCGGGAACCAGCACAGCTGCAATCCCCCAGGCCATGGTCACCAGCACGGTTTTGGAACCCGGAATCCTCTTGAGCAGCGATACTTTTCCGATGCCTGCGGCCTGGCCCTGGAGTTCAAAATTATATACCACGCCAAGAAAACTCATCAACAAAACAAGAACAAAAACAAACGGCCCCAGCATCCAGGCCAGGGCCAGCCCGCATACTCCTGAAATTAAGGCTAAAACCGCGAGAAAGTATCTGTAATCTTGATAAAATTTAGCACGTCCAGGGTCGTTGTATCCGTCCACTGCCCGATCAAACATGTGGTGCAGGGTATGCATGCAAAGGGTATACAGGCCGGCGATTCCAAGATAATGGAGTTTTACCGGCGCCCCCTGCAGCCACGCGCCCGTCAGTGCAAGGCAGGCCGCTCCAATGGCGAGGTAAAGATTGGAAAGCATAATGCTGCGCACCACCATGCAGCCCCATCTGCGGAACCTGCCTTCTTTGCCTGCCAGATTTTTTTCCAGGTGCTGCATGACATGCCGAATAGTCCAGTTCGGAGTGGATGCACCCGCTGTAATACCGATACTGCGGCATTTCGCAAGTTTTTCCAGAGGAAGGTCCTCTGCTTTTTCCACGTGCATGGACTTTTTACCAGATTGGCCTGCTATTTCGACAAGTCTCCTGGTATTGCCACTGTTATATCCCCCGACCACTATCACGGTATCCACTTCTGCGGCAAGTGCCTGGGCTTCGGCCTGCCGTTTTTCCGTGGAATCGCAGATTGTGTTAAATACTTTGTAGCCGGGACGATTTTCCGCGGCCCACACGCACACTCTGTCAAAAAATGATGTATTCTGGGTGGTTTGAGCCACTATGATGGCATTTTCAAATTCCGGCAGGGCTTTTAACTCATCTAAGGATTCGGCCACGTGCCCCATGTTTCCCGCATACCCGAGCAATCCACGGACTTCCGGGTGGTCCCGGTCGCCCACTATTATCACTGCATAGCCCTTGTCTGCATGCCTTGCTATAATGGACTGCACCTTGATCACCCTGGGGCAGGTGGCGTTTATCACGTGGAAGCCTGCCTGTTTCAGGGCCTCCTGGTCGCCCGGCGGGACCCCGTGGGCCCGTATGATCACTGTGCCGTTTGCTTTCTCAGGGATGCGGTCCAGGACCGAAATGTTTTTCTGCTCCAATATGGACAGAACCTGGGGATTGTGAATCAGCGGACCGTAGGTATAAATCGGCCCTCTGCGCCGATTTGCCGAATCCAGGGCCTGCTCCACAGCGCGGCGCACGCCCATGCAGAATCCGGCCGTTCTGGCAGTGACAATCTTCATTGGTCACAGCAAAGCGTCGGGCGGATGCCGGGCTCAGGCTTCGTCTTTTTTGAAAAAGACTTTATGGTCCACCAGAGACAGGGAGTGAATCGCAGCCCTGATAAATTTCTGCTCGCCGAATATGTTGACAAGTTTAAATCCGCCGTCTTCGGGTTCAATTGTATCAACAGCCTCCATGAGCAGTTGCTGATCATCTCCTTTTATAAGATATGCATTGGCTTCACACATCGCTTAATCCATCCTGATTTGTATTTGCCTGACCGAACAAAGGCGCCAGGTGTTCTTCTATTAAAACATCGAGCAGGTGCGGCAGAGGCTGACTTGAAGCGCCCACGATTACTATGTTTTCCTGTGAAAGGGGCACCAGCAGCTTAGAAGCACTGCTTGACGCCACGGCTTCTGCTATTTTCGGGGTAACCTCACCCATCATGGCATTTGCCATTATAATACTTACCGGACCGATTATAATATCCATCCCGGGTACGGTCCGAATTATGGCATTTTCACCGGACGCGCCCCGGTTTGCGCGCCCCTTTAACATCTGGGCGGTTGCTATTGCATTTGTACCCAAGGCTACGATATCCACATCCTCTTCGAACATGACTCTTAGCCGCTTTATTATGGTAGCGCCTATACCGCCGCCCTGACCATCTATAACGCATATGGTTTTCATGTTACAGTTTTCTTACCTTCTGCCGTCTGCGGCGTCTTGCCTTGGGGAGCCTTTTGGCAGGTCCCTTTTTTTGGCCGGGGTCGATCACCGGGCCTGGGCTTTCTTCTTCTGCGCCCTCTCCTTTTTTCTGTATAAAGGCGGCCATTTCCATTCTTTCTTCAAATTCTTCCGGCCCAACAGTCAACGCACCTCCGGATGTAACTGCATCGGCAAGAGCCCGGTCTGCCGTTACCACCAGAGCCCTTTGCTTTTCCTGCCCCGCCATTTTCTTTATGACCGAGTCTGCCGTCTGCCCGCTGCGTGAAAACCTGACCCGTATCCCCTTTTCCGGGGTTACTTTTGAAAAATCATCATAATTTGCAGCGCCGTCAAAAACCACCGTGATCTTATGGCCCTTGATGCGCTTATAAGCAGCCAGTTTATCAATAAGGGCCTGTCTTCCCAGCTCCAGCCCTTGTGCCTCTGCCCTGCTCAGCCGGGCAGAACGGCGGATAAGGTTATATCCGTCTATGATCAGGTGCAGTCCCATTTGTCAAAATTTCAGCAGCGAAAGAAGCCTGTCCAGATCGCTGTCATCATAAAACTCAATTTCAACCCGCCCTTTTTTGCCGCGGCGCTTTATTTTCACCTTAGTACCGAAACGCCGTCCCAGGTCTTCTTCCAGTGAGACTATATGCGCATCCTGTGCTTCCGGCTCTCTGTAAGCAGGAGCCTGGCTGTCTTTGTTTAACCGTGCAACCAGTTTTTCAGCTTCTCTTACCGAAAGCCCGCGGGATAAAATAATACTGCATGCTTCCCGCTGTACCGCCGGGGTGCGGGCTGCAAGAAGCGACCTTGCATGGCCCATGCTAAGCCGGCCTTCCCGCAAATAGTCCTTTACAGGCTCTGAAAGATGATTCAGACGCAAAAAGTTGGCAACAGCAGAACGGCTTTTCCCCACGCGCGAAGCCACCTGATCCTGGGTAAATCCGAATTCGTCCATTAAGCGCTGATAGGCTTCGGCCTCCTCCATGGCATTTAAGTCCGCGCGCTGAATGTTTTCTATGATTGAAAAGGCGAGCAGTTCGTCATCTTTTATGGTTTTTACCACCACCGGGATGGTGTAGAGATCGGCCATTTTGGCAGCCCTGAGCCTTCTTTCGCCGGCAATCAATTCATAGCCCCGTCCTGTTTCCCGCACCAGCAGGGGCTGGAGCACCCCGTGGGTTCGAATCGACTCTGCAAGCTCCATTAACTCCTCCTGGTCAAACTGCCTTCTTGGCTGGAACGGATTTGGGCGGATCAGGCTGATATCGCAGGCAAAATAATCGGTTTCCCTGCCGCCCTGTCCGGTTTCCATATCCGGAAAAAGCGCGTCAAGGCCCTTGCCGAGACCTGTTTTTCGTTTTTTGCTCCTGGAGCCGGTTTCATCGGCTTTCATTTAAATATCCTTATGAAAATCACAGTCCATCAAAAGTCACCATCCGGGCAAATTTTAACTCCAAAGAGCAGGAGACAGCTTTTAAATCTGCCCCTTTTCAGCCCGCGGTCTGCTCAAAAATCCCGAATTCTCCTGTTTCATGCTTTCCTACAACTTCCCTTGCAAGGCAAGTGTAACTTTCAGCTCCCAGGGAGCCGGGGGCATATTCGATAATCGGCCGACCGTAACTGGGAGCTTCGGCCAGCCTAACCGCACGGGGAATGCGCGTATTGAAAACCTGATCCCTGAAATATTTCTCAGCATCCTCGGCCACCTGACCGGAAAGATTGGTGCGTCTGTCAAACAAGGTCAGCAAAATGCCCTCAATTCTCAGTGAAGGATTCATTCTGTGCTTGATCCGCTTGACAGTCTGCAAAAGCTGGCCCAGACCTTCAAGGGCATAAAACTCGCTTTGCAGCGGAATCAGTACTCCGTGGGCCGCTGTCATGGCGTTGATGGTAAGAAGACTCAATGAGGGCGGACAATCCAGAAGAATATAATCATATCTGTCGCTTACGGGCAGAAGCAGCCGCTGCAAAAGTCTCTCCCGTGTTTCATCGTTTATCATCTCGATTTCAAAACCAATGAGTTCCACACGCGACGGCATAATCCAAAGACGCTCAACCCCGCTTTCAATAATGATATCCCGGCCGTCTGCCTGGCCTATTAAACCGTGATAAAGGGTTTTTTCCAGCCGGCTTTTTTCAATGCCCAGACCTGTGGTTGCATTTGCCTGAGGATCGCAGTCCACAAGCAGGGTCTTTTTGCCCAGATCGGCCAGGGCGGCTGCCAGGTTTATGGCTGTTGTGGTTTTGCCCACGCCCCCCTTTTGGTTTGCAATGCAGATAATATGTGCCATAATAAATATGTGTAGCATAAAAATCGGTATTTGCAAATTCAAGAATTTCAGAATAAAAACAATATTGAAAGCAGCATCTTAATATGTCGCGAACCGGAAAAATCATAGCTTTTTTTCTAACAATCTGCCTGCTGCTTCCGCCAGGATCTGCTCGTGCGGCTGAAATGACGGTCAGGGAGGAAAAGGAGCTGGCAGAAGAGTTTTTAAAAACCGTCCGCAGCAAATTCACTATCATAGAAGACCCGGTCATAGACAAATATGTAAATGAACTGGGCCAAAGGATCGTATCTGTTCTTCCTTCCCAGCCGTTTGAATACAATTTCTACGTGATTGATCAGGACGCGGTAAATGCATTTGCCGGCCCTGCGGGAAACATCTTTATCTTTTCAGGCTTATTTGAGACCATGGGAAGCGAAAGCGAGCTTGCAGGCATACTGGCCCACGAAATAGCCCATGTTTCAGCCAGACACATTGCCGATCTGCTGGAAAAATCAAAAAAAAGCCAGATAGTTTCAGCGGCAGGAATGATAGCCGGTATACTGGTGGGACTCGGCGGTGCATCCGCGGTGGGCAGCGCCATGTCCATAGGTTCAATGGCAGCCGGCCAAAGCATGATACTGGCATATACAAGGGAAAATGAGATGGAAGCCGATTTTCTGGGCCGTCAGTATCTGGAGGCAGCAGGCTACAGCCTCCATGGGCTGCGCAGTGCACTGAAAAAAATCAGGGACCGCGAATGGTACGGCGAAGAACAGGTTCCAACATACCTTAAAACACACCCCGCCACACGTGACCGGCTGACAAGACTCAACAACATTCTTGCAAACCGGCCTGCAGGCAAACCCGAAGACAGCTTTGCGTTCCGGCGGGCACAGGCCGCTCTCATAGGTTTATACGGTGATACCGGCAAGGCTGAAGAGCGGTTTACACGGGAAATAAACAAAGACAGGGAAGATGCTGCAGCCATGTACGGCCTGGCCCTTACCCTGGCAGTTGGCGGCCGGCCAGAGGCGGCTCTTGAAAAAATCAAAAAAGCTGTTTCCATGAGACCTGAAGACCCCTATCTGAACATAGCCTTAGGCAGGATCTGCTTTATGGCGGGAAAATACAGGGAAGCGGAAACATCGCTTTCAGAAATTGAAAATCTGGAGGATTACGGCCCTGAAGGGCTGTTTTACCTGGCAAGAAGCCGTATGGCCGCAGGCGACTGCAAAGGGGCGATTTTTGCACTTGAAAATCTGCACGAAAAATTCCCTGATCACAAACAGGCTCTCTATTTTCTGGGTCAGTGCATGGGGGAGCAGGGCCGCCTGGGCGAGGCCCATTACTATCTGGGAATGCATTACAGCAGAAACAACGATTTTGAAAATGCCCGCTTTCACTTCAGGCAGGCCATGGGAAAAACGGATGATATAACCCTTGAAGAAAAAATCAGCAAGGAAACAGACAAGATGAGACAAAGAGAAAAAGACCAGAACCGCCGGCAGCGGGAAGAGGAAAACCGGGGTTCATATTGACACGGAGCTCAGATCCGGTCGAAATGGGAAAACTTCATTGTAAAAGTACCCCTGCCCTGGGTGGCGGAGCGAATGGCCGTACTGTAGCCAAACATTTTTGAAAGCGGGGCAATGGCTGAAATAATCTGATTGTCGCCCTTGGCGGCAATTGATTCGATCTTTCCCCCGCGGGCATTTAAATCTCCGATCACATCTCCCATAAATGTCTCTGGCACAAAGGCCTCAACTTCCATTACCGGTTCAAGCAAATATGGCCCGGCATTTGAAAGTGCATCCCTGCACGCCATGGAACCGGCCACGCGAAAGGCCAGATCAGAACCAAGCGATTCCCTGTATGCGCCTCCGGTTAACACTACCTCGATATCCACCACCGGATATCCCATGAGCTCTCCGTATTCCAGGGCTTCCATTACGCCTTTTTCCACAGACCCGACAAATTCCTGAGGTATACTCTCTGCTGATATCTTTGAGAGAAAACGCGCACCCCGCCCCCGTGCAAGGGGATTAACAGAAAGCTCCACTTCCGCAAAATGCCGCTGACCCGCCACTTCCCTGTCAAACACACAATGGCCGGATGCCTGTTTTGCGATTGTTTCCCTGTATACAACCTGAGGTTTTCCCACATTGACCGCTGTACTGTATTCCCTGCGCATTCGGCTTATCACCACTTCCAGGTGCAGCTCTCCCATGCCGGACAAAATGGTCTGCCCCGTGTCCTCGTCCTGCTTTACATGCAGGGTGGGATCTTCTGCCATGAGCTTGTCTATTACCTGAGGCAGCTTTTCCTGGTCGTCATGGGTTTTAGGCTCAATGGAAACCGAAATAACCGGTTTGGTATATTTCATCTGCTCAAGGAGAACCGGATTATTCTTATCGCACAGGGTCTCGCCCGTGGCCGAATCCTTCAGGCCCACCACCCCGACAATGGCCCCGGGGCCGGCCTCGTCTATGCGCTCGCGCTTGTTTGCGTGCATCTTAAGAATCCGCGATATTTTTTCCGTCTTGTTGCGTACAGGGTTGTAGATCTCGCTTCCTGCCTTAAGCTTTCCTGAATAAACACGCACGTAGGAAAGCTTGCGTCCCTCTATCATGGAAACCTTGAAAATAAGAGCTACAGTAGGGCCTTTTTCTTTTGCCTCAAAAGAAAGCTTTTCGCTTCCCTCGGGTTTTTTGCCCTGTATGGGGGGCGCCTCCATCGGGCTTGGCAAAAACTGAACAACCGCATCCAGCAAAGGCTGAATTCCCTTATTTTTAAGGGCAGAGCCGCACAGAACGGGCACCAGCTTGAGGCCGATTGTGGCCCGGCGAATGGCTGCAACCAGATCATTTGTTTTTATTTCATTTTCTTCCAGATAAGCTTCCATAATTGCATCATCTGCCTCAGCCACAGTCTCTATAAGCTTTTCCCGGTAGGCGTCTGCTGTCTGGCGCAAATCCGGGTCAATCTCCTCTGTTTTAAAGGGCATGTCATGTCTGTCTGTCTCCCAGATAAGCTGGCGCATGGAAAGCAGATCCACCAGGCCGCGGAAATTGTCCTCTGTGCCCACTGGCAGTTGAAGAACCAGCGGATTTGCATTCAACCGATCTTTCATCATCTCGATGGTTCTGAAATAATCCGCCCCCACCCGGTCCATCTTGTTTACAAATGCTATTTTCGGCACCAGGTAGTCGTCTGCCTGATGCCATACAGTCTCTGACTGGGGCTCCACGCCTCCCACTGCGCAAAAAACCCCTACCGCACCGTCGAGCACCCGCAGGGAGCGCTCCACCTCTATTGTAAAATCCACATGCCCCGGAGTATCTATTATTTGTATATCGCAGTTCTGCCATATGCAGGTGGTTACAGCCGATGTTATTGTAATGCCCCTCTCCTGCTCATCGGGCATCCAATCCATTACGGCTTCTCCGTCATGGACTTCGCCGATCTTGTGCGACCGGCCGGTATAAAACAACACCCGTTCGGTTACAGTCGTCTTTCCTGCATCGATATGCGCGATAATCCCTATGTTTCGTATCTGTCCGATCTTTTTCATCTCACCAACAATATCCGGGCTTTAAGCGGCCGGGAGATATCAACATGTCCCGCCAGAGTTTCTGTTTCATTTCCTTCCACAAGAATTTTAACCGCTTCAATGCCGCGGCAGTTCAATACAAGTGTATTAACTATACTGTAGACTGAAAGCAGCTCGCTTCTTACGCCGCGAGGATGACGTATCGCCGCATCATCGGATAAATCCACGAAGACCGTTTTGTCAGAGACCTCATATATGGCCAGAAGTTCTGTTTTGTTCGGAAAAACGGGATCAAGATCTTTTTCCGGGCCCGCAAGAAGCGCTTCTGCAATCTTCGCATAAAATGCCGTATTCTCCTCTGAAGGCTCAATCCGCCTGGGTTCTCCCGCCAGATATCCGGTTTCCGGGTCTGCAAAATAAAGAAAAACCGGTTCCTCCGGCTCCCTGCACCCGGCATCCGGCAAAAACACAGCAAGCTGCAGAATCAAGAACAAAACCGCCGGCCAGGCTGCCGATACTGGAAAAGCTCTCTTGCTCCGTGGCATTGCCCCTCCTTTCAAAAGAATTGTATAATAAGCCACCCGCCCGGCCATGTCAAGCAGGCCATTTGTGATACAGCAATTCTTCTTGACTTTGCCGCCTGCATTATGGCAGTTAA
>CAZVFQ010000021.1:0-36143 GCA_964626455.1 uncultured Desulfobacteraceae bacterium
GTGGCGTCCCCAAGGGGATTTGAACCCCTGTCGCCGGCGTGAAAGGCCGGTGTCCTGGACCGGGCTAGACGATGGGGACGCAAAATAAACTTATGGTGGGCCGTGTTGGACTCGAACCAACGACTCTCTGCTTAAAAGGCAGATACTCTACCAACTGAGTTAACGGCCCAGTCCAGCAGGCTTAATAAAGTCATTTTTGTATATACTTCCGAACCACTTGTCAATATTAAAAGTAATCGCAAGGCGAGATTTTTCAAAATATTTTGTTTATACAGGCAGTTGTTTGTGCTTTGGCTGAAATTATTTTCGCCAGAACTCAGGGACCAGGAATATTATGATGGTATATATCTCAAGGCGTCCCAGAAGCATCAGCCATGCAAGAAGCCATTTGCCGAAATAGGGAATATCAGCATAATTGCCTGCAGGACCTACCATGGCCAGGCCGGGGCCTATATTGCCTATGGAGGCGGCTACGGCTGAAAAGGATGTAACAAAGTCCACGCCCATGGCTGACAGAGCGACAGAGCACAGGGCAAATATGATTATATAAAGTGCCAGAAAGCCAAGCACCCCGTTTATAACCGCATCAGGAACCGGCTTGCCTCCGATCTTTACATGGGATACGGAATGGGGGTGAAGGAGGTTGAAAAGCTCCTTGTAGCAGAATTTAAAACACACCATTATCCGCATCAATTTCATCCCCCCGCCGGTAGAGCCTGCCGAAGCTCCTACAAACATGCACATTAGTATGACCAGCTTTGCCACAGCCGGCCACTGATCATAATCAGCGGTTGCGTAACCCGTAGTAGTCAGTATGGAAATCACCTGAAACGCCCCGTAGCGCAGGCTGTCGGCCGCGGAGGAATACACCGTGCCGAAAAGGCTGATGCTTACTCCTGTGATCAGTATCAGCAGAGTAAAAAGAAAAAATCTGCACTCCGGGTTGCGCCAGTAAGCAAGGGGTTTTGCCTGCAGCATACGGAAATGAAGTGAGAAGTTTATACCGGCCAGCACCATGAACACCATAATCACTACATCAAAATAAAGGCTGTCAAAATGTGCGATTGAAAAGTTTTTAGTGGAATACCCGCCCGTGGGCATGGTGGTAAATGCGTGGCAGAGGGAGTCATAAAGAGTCATGCCTCCTATTAAAAGCAGCAGGACTTCAGCCAGAGAAAACAGGAGGTATACCTTCCATAGGGTTTTTGCCGTATCCCGGATTCTTGGTTTCAGCTTGTCAGGCATGGGGGAGGGTACTTCAGCCTTGTAGAGCTGGAACCCGCCCACGCCCAGAAACGGCAGGATAGCTATGGTAAGAACAATAATGCCCATTCCGCCGAGCCATTGTATAAAACTTCTCCAGAACAAAAGGCCTGCTGCCACGGGCTCGATTTCTTTTAAAACCGAGGCTCCGGTAGTGGTAAAACCTGATACGGCTTCGAAAAAGGCGTCTGCAAAAGTCGGGAAAAGACCGCTAATATAAAAAGGTAGGGCTCCGAAAAATCCTATGGCCGACCAGCCGATTGCAACAATGGCCATGCCTTCGCGCTGGCTGATATAGTCGGTTTTTTCCTTTCTGAATCCCGCAAACAGAGCAGCGCCGCAAAACACTGCAATCACAGCGGATTCAGCAAGGGCCCGGGCGCTGCCGTCTGCATAAAAAAAACCAACGCCCATTGGAACCAGCATTGTCAGTCCCAGGAAAAAAACCAGTATCCCGACGTGTTGAAATACAACTGGCCAGCGCATTCTAGAAAAACTCCAGTTTTACCGCGAGAATCTTCTCTATTTTGGAGATCACCTGGCGTTTTGCAAAAATAATTACCCGGTCGCCTGGTTCTATGACGCTGTCTCCTGAAGGGATAAGAACGTGTCCTTCCCGGATAATACCTATAACCAGGGAACCTTTGGGCAGAGAGGAGCTGCGTAAAGGCTTTCCCACGATATCTGATGTTTCAAGGGCTTCTGCCTCCATTACTTCGGCCTGCTCGTCTGTCAGGGTTCTCACGGAAAGAACTTTTCCTCTGCGGATATGCTGCAGGATAGTGTTTATTGCTGAAAGCCGCGGGCTAACAACCTGTTCTATCCCTATGGTTGGCATGAGCGGGAAATAGCTGAATTTGTTTAATTTGGTAATGGTTTTGCCCGCGCCCATGCGTCTTGCCAGAAGAGAAACAAGAATATTTGTTTCCTCGTCGTTTGTCAGAGTCACCACGGCATCCATTTCCCGGATGTTTTCTTCTGTCAGCAGCCGCTGATCCGATCCGTCGCCCTGAATTACCACTGCTTTTTTCATAATTGCTGCCAGTTCATTGCACCGCTCATGGGAACGTTCTATGATCTTGGTTTGAATTCCTTTTTTCTCAAGTGCGGTCGCCAGGCGTGTTCCTATCCGTCCCCCGCCTACGATCAGGGTTCGGTGCACGGGTCTTGCCTCCCTGTCAAAAGCCTTTAAAATAGAGGCAAGTCCTTTTTCCTCGCTTATGAAATAGACAAGGTCTCCGGCATAAAGATATGCGTCGCCTCCGGGGATTATAAGCTCTTCTTTTCTTACAACCGCTGCCACAAGGATTTGCTGGCCGATTTTTTCCGGAATTTCCTTTAGCCGGATGCCCGCCAGTAAACTGCCCTGGTCTAAGTATAGCCCCACGAACTTTAACATGCCGTCTGCAAAATCGCTTACATCAACTGCTCCGGGGATGCTTAAAAATCGTTCTATGCTCTTTACCACCTCGATCTCCGGGTTGATCACGGTATCAATATGAGGGGCGTTTTCATGGAGAACCTGGTGATAGGCATCAAAATCCCCCTCTCTTATGCGGGCCAGTTTCTTGGTGGTCGGAGAAATCACGTCTGCCATAAGGCATGCAACAAGGTTGGTCTCGTCGCTGTTAGTGACAGCCAGCAGGATTTCAGCATCCTTTAAACCAGCCTCTTTTAAAACCTTTGGGCTGCTGCCGGAACCATTGATAGCCTCAACGTCAACATTGTCGGTAAGACGCTGGATTGCTGCAGAATCGCGATCGATTACCACCACATCCTTGTTTTCAGAGGACATGCGGCTTGCTATGTGATAGCCTACCTCGCCTGCGCCCACTATGATGATTTTCACCTTATACGCTCCTTTTGGCTGTCAAAATAAGATGTTGTATGCATAACAGCAGACATCCTGGCTGCCAGGTGTGTATAGCGCTGCCTGGGTTTGTCATTTTTAACTGCAATGGCCATGGCTTTTTTTGTTCCCACAAGCACCACAAGCCGCCGCCCCCGTGTAACAGCAGTATATATGAGGTTGCGCTGCAGCATGATATAGTGCTGGGTCAAAACCGGCATCACCACCACCGGGAACTCCGAGCCCTGGGATTTGTGCACTGAGACTGCATAAGCCGGGACCAGTTCGTCAAGTTCGGAAAAAGAATACTCCACCATCCTGCCTTCAAACCCGACCCGCAGCTGCCGAAGCTCGGATTCAACAGAAGCCACCCGCCCCATGTCGCCGTTGAAAACCTGTTTTTCATAATTGTTTCTTATCTGCATTACCTTATCATGCAGGCGGAATAATGATCCACCCGCGTTAACCTGCGTTTTTTCAGAATTAAGGATATTTTGAAGAACACGGTTCAGGTTCGCGGTTCCCGCAGTTCCCTTGTGCATGGGAGACAGAACCTGCACATCATCGACCGGGTCAAAGGAAAAACGCCGGGGTATGCGTTTTGACACCAGTTCAACTATAATGTCAACCACTTTTTCAGGTTCAGACTGCTCTATAAAGAAAAAATCGCTTTCCGGCTCATTTCCGCCAAGCCTGGGAATTATGCCGCTGTTTATCTGATGGGCATTTACAATTATCCTGCTTTGGCGGGCCTGGCGGAAAATTTCGGTCAGCTTTACCACGGGCACTGTTTTCGAGGCGATTACGTCATTTAATACATTTCCCGGGCCTACGGAAGGAAGCTGATGCACGTCTCCCACAAGGATCAGGGTTGCGGCAGGCGGCACTGCCTTTAACAGGTGATACATCAGCACCGTATCTATCATTGATGCTTCATCCACAATGAGCATATCGCATTTAAGCGGATTGTCCTGGTTTTTCTGAAATCCGCCCGACCGGGCGTTAAAGGAAAGCATCCTGTGGATCGTGGCCGCGGCATGCCCGGTGGCCTCGCTCATTTTTTTTGCAGCCCTGCCGGTTGGGGCTGCGAGCAGTATTTTTGTGTTTAACTGTTTAAATATCTCAAGAAGCGCAAGGATTATCGTGGTTTTGCCTGTTCCAGGACCCCCGGTTATCACCATGATTTTGTTTTCAAGCGCGCAATGTACTGCGGCCTTTTGCTTGTCGGCCAGGGAAAATTCCAGTCTTTGCTGGACCCATTGCAGTGCGCGTTTTGCATCTGTATCCCGCACGGATTTCGGAGCCTGGGCCAGCCTGTTAAAATGTCGGGCTATGCCGGTTTCACACACATGAAACCGTTTGAGGTAAACCGCTTCGGCCGATTTGCCGGCGTTTTTCGCGGAGCCGATATCTTCTGTTATCACTTCGTCTTCTTTTGCGGCATGCTTGATTGCTTCGACAACCAGGTCTTTTTTAGTGTCAAGAATTTCAAGGCTTTTGCCAATCAGTGCTTCATAGGGATAATAGACATGGCCTTCTTCTGCGAGCTGGTTTAACACGTAAAGGAGCCCGGCATGGATACGCAGGGGGTGGTCTTTTTCAAATCCCAGTTTGCCGGCTATTTTGTCTGCGGTCAGAAAACCGATTCCGGAAATATCAGTTGCCAGCCTGTAAGGGTTTTCTGTTACTACTTCAACCGAGTCCTGCCCGTACTGGCGGAAGATGCGCACAGCGTATGCCGCGCTTACCTCATGGGACTGGAGAAAGAGCATGACATTGCGGATTTCCTTCTGCTCGGCCCAGGAGGAACTGATCATCTCTATTCTTTTTTTGCCTATGCCATCGACTTCTTTTAGCCGCTCAGGTCTGTTTTCAATGATTTCCAGCGAGGACTTGCCGAAATGATCCACAATCCGTTCGGCCATTACCGGCCCTATGCCCCTTACCAGACCTGATCCCAGATATTTTTTTATTCCGTTTATTGTTGAAGGTGTTCTGGTGCGATAAGAGCGGGCTTCAAATTGTTCTCCATAGGCGGGATGTATCTTCCATGTGCCGGTAATTTCCATAACTTCTCCCGGCGTAGGTTCCATGAATCGGCCTACGACGGTGACAGGTCCGCGCCTGCCCCTTATTCGAACCTTTGCGATGGTAAAGCCGTTTTCCGGGTTCGTATAGGTTACGCGCTCGATCTGGCCAAAAACTGTTACAGTGTCTGGAAGGGCATCGGCCATGTCATTCGGGCATCATTAAGGAGGGGTTAACGCCGTACCGGCTGTTTTATATTATCCGGAAAGATTGTCTTTTGCAGGTTCGGCAAACATTGAATCCGGAAAATCTGATACAAGCTGTTCATAGGCTCTCCGGCTCTTTTCTGAATCTCCGGTGAGACTGTAGAGCAGGCCGAGATTAAACAGCGCCTGATCCTTTAACGCCGGGTTTTGATCTTCAACCAGTTTTTCAAAAAAAGACAATGCTTTGCTGTTTTCACCCATTGCAGCATGGGCATGAGCCATGCCGTTTAGTGCCAGGCTGCTGAACTCGGGACTATTTTCAAAGGTTTCATATGCGTTTTCATAGAGTTCCAATGCACGCTGATAATCGCCGGTGCGGTAACAAATGCCTGCATACGGCAGTAGTGCAACTTTTGCCGGGCTGGTATAGCCATACTTGTCAATAAGTTTTTCAAAATCCTGCTTGACTTTTTCTATGGCCTTTTCATCCGGATTTTCGCCGAGTTGTTCATACTGTCTTGTTGTTTGTATAAGCATGGCAGAGGCATTGCCCCGGGCTCGCTCCAAAAAGTAGAAAGCACCGGCTGCCACTATTACCGCAGCACACAATATTGCGGCAGCAGCTATTAACTGTTTTTTCCGGGTCCTGGCAAAAGCCTGAATCCCGGCCATATATTTCTTTAACGGATCGTCTGTTTCCGGTCCGTGTTCAGGGCCTCTGGTTTTGGGGGAATTTTCTGTCATAGTATTTTATCGTGCTTTGGGAAAAATTTCGTGTTATTCAGAAAGCAGTTCTCTGACCCGCTGCCATCCTGACTCATCAATTTTGGCGCCGACAAGCTGGCACACCTCATAGCCGCAGGCAGAGCCGAGCATTCCGCTTTTCGACAGGGAATGGCCGTTTATCAGGCCATAGAGGAACCCCCCCGCCCATAAATCTCCGGCCCCGGTTGTATCCAGTGCGCTTCCGTCGCCCATTCTGTCAATTCTGGCTGTTTCACCGAATCCCTTGATGATGCTGCCTCTTGGGCCGAGTTTAAGAACCGCGATTTCAGAGTCACTTGCCATTGCCTCCAAAGATTTTTCTTCATCCTTGATGCCGCTATAGGCCAGCGCTTCATCTTCATTTGCTATCAGAATATCAATATAATCTGATACGATACGGTTGAGCAAATCCCGTGATTCCTCTACCACATTAAAGCTGGCAAGGTCCAGACTGATCTTTGCCCCGGATGCTTTTGCCGCTTTTAATACTGCGTCCATCAAATCCCGGTTAAACAAAAGATAGCCTTCCACATGTACGATTCCGGCATCTTTGAAGCATTCGGGCTTGATTTCTTCGGGCGTCATTTCCGCTGCCGCCCCCAGGCAGGTAAACATGGTGCGCTGGGCATCGGGTGTGACCACCGAAAGCACCCTGCCGGTCGGGGTTTGGGTATTAAAAAGATACGGCTCTATTGAATGTCTTATCAGCTCCTGCTCAAAAATATCTCCAAGGCGATCCTTGCCGCGCTTGCCCACAAATCTGGCCGACCCGCCCAGCATGCCGATACCAGCTGCAGTGTTGCACGCCGATCCCCCGCAAATCGTTACCGGAGGGCTGGTTGCCTTTGATACAAGCTCGTCAATGTATTGCTCTTCCACCAGAGTCATGCTGCCCTTGGGGGCGCCTGCGGCCTCGAGAAAGCTGTCATCCTCATTTGCCAGTATATCAACCAGGGCTGAGCCCACGCACACAATTGTTTTTTTCTCCGGATCAAATGAAATTGCCATATTTTATTATTTTCCTTTATCCTGTTTTTTGCCGGACCGGGATTTAAAAACTGCAGCCTACCATACCAGCCCTTTATAAATCCATCCCTTTTCCCCGTCTGCATGCTCAATGTGAATCCAGTCGCCTTTTTTTTCAAGGACCTCAAAGGGGACCCCCTTTTCAGACTGGAAAGCAACATCATGATCCGTACCCGGGCCTGTCCGGATATTAATCATTCCTTTTTTGGTGATCACTGTTTCTTTTTCCTCCACCAGATCCTTATGTATATATCCGCGATCGCCCTCGAAATCCTCGAACATGTACCAGTCGCCTTCTGAATCAAGCACCCTAATAGGGGTGTTGCGCTCCATCTGCCAAAGCATGTCATGTTCGGTGCCCGGGCCGATACGGGCATTTGCCGTATCAGCCGATACGGCCATCCGCTGTTCTGCTGAGGCAGAAGATATCGCTGCGAGTACAAAACATATAAATAAAATGCATATAAGGTTTGATCTGCCAGTAATTTTTAAAGTGCACATGTTTTAGTCCTTGTTTTAAATATCTATGCCGCCATAAGCTGATCCACGGCCTGTTCCAGGCCGTCTATGGAAAGCTCAAACATCGGGAAAATCTGGTGTATTATGTTTATGGTCCGGGTGTACGGCCACATGCTGGCGCGCACAGGGTTTAACCAGACGTTGTGCGGAAATGTTTCAGAAAGGAAGCGGAGCTGCTCTATACTGGCTCTTCCGCTTCTTTCATGCACATAAATGGAGCCGTCCCTTGCCATGAGTTCATAGGGGGCCATACTGGCGTCTCCCACCAGGATCAGGCGTGTTTCCGGGTCCATGCGCGCGAATTCCATTACAGGCTTCGGTTTTCGGAATCTGGCAGGATCCTCCCACAGGGTATCGTATATGGTATTGTGGAAAAAATAGGTCTTAAGCTCCTTGAACTGGGATCGTGCATAATTGAAAAGAGTCTGAACAATCGGCACATATGGATCCATAGAAAAGCCGCCATTGTCAATGGCCAGGATCACCTTGAGGCGGTCCTTTAACCGCCTGTCAAACACAATTTCTATTTCGCCGGCGTTTTTCATTGTGCGGTAGATACTTTCCCTGACGTTTACCTGGTCCTTGGGCCCGGCAGGTACAAGGTTGCGCAAACGCTTTAATGCCTCGCCCATTGAAGCCTGAGTCAAAGGTCCGGTTCTGGAGTAATCCTTGTAGCGCCTTTCGTTTGCCACCTTGATTGCCGACTTATTGCGGGATTCTCCTCCCACGCGCAGGCCCTCGGGATGGTAGCCTGAGTGCCCCACAGGTGACGTTCCGCCCGTTCCTATCCACCGGTTGCCGCCGTCGTGCCTTTCTGTCTGTTCCTTTAAACGCTCCTTGAAATACTCGATGAGTTCTTCAGGTGAAAGCTTCTGCAGTTCAGCCATGTCCTCGCCCAGGGCGTCAGCTATAGCCTGAGGATCCGAGAGCCATTGATCCAAAAGCGCCCTTGCTATTTCGTCGAGTTCAAATCCTTCCACATCCGGCATTTCCGCGCCTTCGAAAAAGTGAGCAAAAATTTGGTCAAACAGATCAAAATGCCGCTCGCTTTTCACGAGTATTGCACGGGATGCTGTGTAAAAATCCGACAAAGACATGATAAGCCCTTTTTGAAGGGCTCTGTTAAGTGTCAGAAAAGCGGTGGGTGTTGCAGGAATCCCGGCCTCTCTTAACTTGTAAAAAAAATCCACAAACATGGCCTTATGCTCCTAGTACCTTTTTTTGCGCTGGACCTGGTTTGCGGCAATAGTATAATCCTGACTTTTCTTAAAAAGGACCCCCAGGTAGGGGATTTCGCCTTTTGCCAGTTGCCTGGGCTTGAAATCAGGATCCATGGACAAGGCCCGAATCCAGTTTATAAGTTCCCGGGTGGCCGGCTTTTTTTCCACAGTGTCAATTTCTCTCAGCTGGTAGAAGGTATCAATGGCGTTGTTCATCAGCTCTGTGTCAATATCCGGAAAATGCACATTTATTATTCTGCGCATCATCTTTGGATCAGGAAACGCTATGTGATGAAAATTGCACCTGCCCAGAAACGGATCTGAAAGATCCTTTTTTGCATTCGAGGTGATCACGATCACCGGCCGGTGCTTTGTCCGTATGGTTTTATCTATTTCAATTATGTCAAATTCCATCTGATCGAGCACATCAAGCATGTCATCCTGAAAGTCTGTGTCAGCCTTGTCAATCTCGTCGATCAGCAGCACAGTTCTTTCATCTGCTGTAAAAGCCTGGCCGATCTTGCCCATCTTGATATAATCCTCGATGCTGCTGACATCGCGAGTGGAGTCTCCGAACCTGCTGTCATTTAACCGGGTAAGCGTGTCATACTGATAAAGCGCATCT
Organism: uncultured Desulfobacteraceae bacterium; assembly: GCA_964626455.1. Taxonomy (GTDB): domain Bacteria; phylum Desulfobacterota; class Desulfobacteria; order Desulfobacterales; family Desulfosalsimonadaceae; genus Desulfosalsimonas. The sequence goes on from CAZVFQ010000021.1 coordinate 9,502, forward strand.
ATGAGCTTCATATTGGATTTCACGTTTAAAACGATCAGCGGCATGCCGAGGTTTTCTGCAATGGCATGGGCAAGCATGGTTTTGCCTGTTCCCGGCTCGCCCTTGAGCAAAAGCGGCATTTCCAGCGACATGGAAATATTGACAATCCTGGCAAGCTCATCATCGAGTACATAACGTTTTGCACCGGTAAAATTACCCTGTTTTTCTCTGTTTTGTGTCATAAGTAAATTGTCCTGGACGGTTGTTGATTGTTAATGGTTAATAGTTAATAGATAATAGTTAATAGATAATAGTTAATAGATAATAGTTAATAGATAATTGTTAATGGTTAATTGTTAATTGTTAATGGTTGTTGGTCAGGTGCGTATCATCTCCGAGAGGCGGCGGTTTGTGTCAATTACGCGCATGGCATGTTCCAGGGACAGCGAGCCTGTACCGCAGCTTGGAGTGATAAGGGATTGGGAGATAATTTTTTCTTTTTCAAATCCAAGAGCTTCTATCTGCGAGACTTCCTGAAGCCACAGGTCATAGAGCGACTGCGCTGTCTGGCTTTCAATAGCCTCCGGATCACCGGTAGGCACAATTCCCCAAGCCAAAATACGGCCGTCATTTAAAAAGCGTCGGATTTGATCAGAATAAAGCATAAATTTGTCAAAATAAGAATACGCGTCAAAACTCACAATATCAGCGCCGGACTCAAGAATAACAGACCATTCAGCATTAGCGCATACATGTATTCCTGCAAGCCCTTCTTCCTGATGCACCGCTTCTATGACTTCTGCAAAGCATTGATCAATATCCTGGCGCGAAACACTTATAAAGGCCGAAGATCCGAATCCAGCCAAAGCGGGTTCGTCCAAAAACAATATTACAGGAACTCCGTATTTTTTCAATTGGTTAACCTGCCAGCGGGCTTTCATTGCGATAAGCTTTACCGCTGCGTCACGCAGCTGTTCATTATAGAATACAGCCCGGCCATCCTGATCCACAAGCCCTGTGCCAAACGTAAAAGGCCCTGTAACCTGACCCTTTACTGCTGCAGGCTTGTATCCGCCTTTGTCAAGCTCGCGCATAAGGGTATAAAAACCCGGGGCATCCTGTTTTTGAAGGGCAAATCGGGATTCGCCAATGTCTTGTGTCCCTTCGCAAACCGATATGTAGTCTTCAAGAAAAGCCAGCATTTCACTGTCAAAGTCTTTTTTCCCGGCGTCCACATACAGGCGCCCGTCCTTAATGGTCAGCCCTGGCATTTCCTTTGCGAACTGCGCAACCATGCCTTCGGCGGCAAGCTTTGGCAACTGCACCCATAAGGGAATATCCGGGGTGTGGTCAAGCATTATCCGCACCGCCTCATCATGGTCATCTATTGGCAAACTGCCGATCCAGGCGCCTAGGGCCCCGGGATAAAAATCAATTGTCATGTCATATCCTTTTACGAGAGCATCAAGTTTAATAAAATAAACATTTTAATGGATTTTAAAACTATTGACAAGGACATTTCCCGGAAAAATTTTTAGTTTCGGCCCTGTCGCGTTATTAACCAATTGACAGGTGTCCGCTATTTGCTTAAGATCAAATAAACGATACGCCGCATCCGGACCCCGGGGCCTAAAACGGCGGCAACACAATAAAAGGAGGTTTTTATAAATGTTTGGCTTAGGTATGCCGGAACTAATAGTTATCTTAGTTATTATACTGATCATTTTCGGAGCCGGCAAGATGCCTGAAATCGGCTCAGGCATCGGAAAAGGCATCCGTAACTTTAAAAAAGCCATCTCCAGCGATGACACAACCTCTGAGCAAATAGAGACCGCTGAAAAGGAAAAAGAAAAAGAAAAGAAATAAAAAAACCGGGCTGTACAGGGCCCGGTTCAGAAAAGACAGGATCGGGACTAAAAGTTAAAATGGGATATCGTCATCCACGCCTTCGTCTCCGGATGAAGGCTGGCCTTCGGGTTCATCCTGGTAGCCCTGCCCGGAACCGTAGCCTCCGCCATAACCGCCGCCGCTGTTATCCGCACCCTTTGCTCCAAGCATCTGCATGTCATTTGCCACGACCTCGGTAATATAACGCGTTATGCCGTCCTGCTCCCAGGAGCGGGTCTGAAGTCGGCCTTCAATATAGACCTGTTTGCCCTTTGACAGATATTCTCCACATATTTCACCGAGCTTACGGAAAGCAACTATGCGGTGCCATTCGGTTTTTTCCCGCTTTTCTCCGGTGGCCTTATCTCTCCACTCCATGCTTGTGGCAATCGGGAAATTTACCACTGCCTGGCCGTCCTGGGTGTATCTTATTTCAGGGTCCCGGCCCAGCCGGCCTACCAGTATGACCTTGTTTACGCCTCGTGCCATGTTTTTCTATCCTTGTTTACTGCTGTCGTGTTTGTCTTTAACTGATTGTTCTGTATCAGTATTTTCTCCGGATTTCGGTTCCGCCACCTGGCAGGCATTTCTGGCTCAGGTGGATATGCCCATTTTCGGCAGGATCCATACCTGAAGCGCCAGCCATACGGCCACAAATATTGCTATATAAACAAATGCTTCCATGTCAGTTTATGCCCTGTTGTTAAAAGTTTCTGATGGCTTTACTTATTAATTGTTTGAAACCGCTGTCATCTTTCTCTGTTCAAGCTGTATAATGCGCGGTGTCATAAATATCAGCAGTTCGCTCTTTTCTTTGCTTTTGCGTTTCTGCTTAAAAAGCCACCCCATCATTGGAATATCCTTTAATACCGGAAAGCCTGAAATTCTTTCAGTAGTGGTTTCTTTTTTAATTCCGCCTATTACTATGGTTGAGCCGTCATCCACAAGCAGTTCGGTCTCTGCCTCGTTTGTCGAAAGCGCAGGCGCCTCGGCGGTTTGCTCGGCAATATCATTTTTTGTCACATAAATCTGAAGCGCGATTCTTTTATCAGGTGTGACATGCGGGGTTACCTCCAATGTAAGATCGATATTCTTGAATTCAATGTTGACCTCGTTGTCCTCCACGGTCTGGTAAGGATATTCAAATCCCTGGGTGATCGTTGCCTTCTTGTTGTCTAAGGTTGCGATCTTTGGTGATGATACGATCTTTACATTGTTCTGCTCTTCCATTGCAGTTAGTTTCGCATCCAGGGTAAGTGGAGTGCCGAGATTGGCAAATGTAAATCCGAAACCGGAAGATGCTTGTGCCGGATTGTTCATAGACAGGTTGTATCCGTATTCCCTGTTACCGCTTGCGGCGTCAAGCGGTCCTCTTGCCACACCGAATTCAGAGCCTATGTCCTTGAGATAATCTTCGTTTATCTCCACTATCCGGGCTTCTATAACCACCTGCGGAGTGACCTTGTCTATCTGTTCAATTACCTCGCGTGCTTTTTCAATCCGCTCAAGGGTATCTGTAAGGATAAGTTGATTGTTGCGCGAATCGACTCTTACCTTGCCGCGATCAGAAATAACGTCTTCGATGTGGGAGACAACCTCGTTTTGAGCGCTTGCATAGCTGATCGGAATATATTCCGTAATAAGAGGCTCCAGGGCTCTTTCCTGCTCTTTTCGTTCTTTGTAGGCTTCTACCCTCTCCTGCCGTTCCTTTTCTTCTTCCCTGAGGGCCTGGCGGGTAGCTATCCGGATCATGTCTCCTCTTTCAACTTTGCCGAGCCTGTTTTGTTCAAGGACAAGGTCAAGAACCTGGTCCCATGGAACCGGTTTTTCCATGGAAATCGTGACTTTTCCTTCCACTTCAGGATCAATTGCGTAATTTTTACCGCTTACCTGCTGCAGGATGCGAAATACATTCCGGATATCGGTTTCGTAAAAATCCAGGGCAATTTTTTCCCCGGTATATTCCTCTTTTTCAAACAGCCATTCGGTCTCTTCCCTGGCCTTTTCTTCGGCCTTTTTTGTCGATTCCTCATCTTCAGGCTTTTTTTCCCTGTCTGCCCTGCTTATTTCCTCTTCCAGAACCAGTTTCCAGTCCGGAAGTTTTGCGGCTGAATAAGGCCGCGGCCCCTTGTCTGAGGCTTCCAGATTGACCATGAGTCTGCCGTCGGCTCTTTCTATACGGTAGGGGACATCTTCTCTTAGCTCAATGATGATCTCAACCGCGTCTTTCGGGGTCGGCGCTTTATAGGGAATAATCCGGTCCACTGCACTGTCAAACCGGGTTGTGATAAAAGGTCTTCGGTCCATATGCTCCGGCAGCACAGCTCCGGGTAAAACAAGTTTAAGCCGCCTGTCGGCTGTTCTTTGAATATCATATTCAACCGGCTGGCTGATGCCCAGAATTATAGTCGATTTTCCTGAATCAAGGGTTTCAAATTCTATATCTTCTATTGCTGCCGAATCGCTATATATTTTAGATTTGTCGCCGGCATCTTTTTCATTTAAGGAAATTTTCCGTTCTTTTGTTTCCTGGCCAGGGGCCGTATCCGACCGGTTTTGTTCCGGCTTTTCGGTTGCGGTATCCGCTGTATCAACTTTCAGCGACGGGGCATCAGGGGTTTCATCAAACCTTACGGTAAATATCCCCTCGCCTTTATCAGCCTTATAGCGAAGATCTTTTGCCAGCCTGACTTCCATCCTGACATTTTTTTGATCCTCAGAGCTTGAAAGGTCAATGGATTTGACAATTCCTTTGCCTGGTGTATATTCGGTGTCGATGTCGCCAAGCTGTGCCTTGGGGAAATAAAAAATCACTCCGGTCGGGTCATGCTGCTTGACTGAAGTATAATCAAGCTCTCCGGAGGATTGAACTTCAATCTTCCCGGATTCCTCCCCGCTTTTGGCTTCAATGCCGGTTATGGTATTGACGGCTGTTTCTTCCTGTTGCTCCTGCTGCGGCGACGACAGCGTGGCACAGCCGGCGGCAATCAATAAAATACCGGTAATCAAAAAAATCAGCCGGATGCCTGTTGATTTTGCGTCATGACTGTACATGTTTTATTCTCCGGATTAGTTCTCAAGTTTTTTTTCGATTTCGCGCACAGCGATTTTACCGAAAACATCTTTGTATTTTTCTTGTATAATGATCCTGTCGCGCAGGATATCGTCGATATGCCCGCCGTTTTCCCCTATATACGTGCCTTTTCTGACAACATAGCCCTTGCCGTCTTTGTCCTCTACCATGGCCATGGCCCTGTCTTGGCCTGGAATTCTCATAATCGCGGTAAGCTTAAGCTGGCTGAGCGAAATTCTTTCAAGAGGTGTCTGAGGCTTTCGGCGCTGAAGTTCTTGCTCCTCTTCTTGCTCTTTTTCCGGCTCCTGCCTGCGTAAAAACGGTTCAAACGGGTCAATGCGGCCTTTGCGTGTATAATATTTTTCCTCGTCTTCGAAAAGTGCCTCATCTTCGGTAAGCATCAATTCTTCGAGTTCATTTTCATCAGGAGTTGCAGCCTTGTCTTCATCCTGAGCAGCTGCGGCCATGTCTTGCATTTTCTGTTCTTCGGCTTTTTCAGACTCGTCGTCTTGCCGCTCTTCAGCCCCGGTTTTCAGAGGCTCTTCCTGCTTAGCCTTTGTATCATCTTTTCTGTCCTGTTCCTTGTCTTCCTTGTCCCGGTCCTGCTCCCGCTCTATTTTGACCTTTTCGCTAACGTGGATGTCCTGCTCCTTTTCGTCCGGGGATTTGCCGAGTCCCATGCAGAACGGAAGCAGCAATAAAAGCATTACGGCTATAAAAAGAGTGCGATTGGCCATTGTCTTTTCTTTTTCCTTATATTAGTTATCCGAATCATCCGGCTGTTCTATAAACTTATATGTTACGGCTGTACACGCTATTTTCAGCCGGGCCGGGGAGTTGTCTGATTGCTGAATTGAAAAATCCTTTACATTTACGATACGGGAAAGACGGGCCAGCCTGTCGAAAAACACGCCAAGGTCGTGGTAGCTGCCGGAAAGCTCCATTGTTACAGGCAGTTCCCCGTAAAATTCCTTTTTCGTTTCACCCTGGGGCTGGAACAGAAGAAAATTCAGCCCTGATGCTTTTCCCGCCTGTGACATTCCTGTAAGCAGGGAAGGAATTTCTTCCTTTTCCGGCAGCGCCCTGGCCACGATTTCAAATTGGGCCCTGGCTTCGTCATATTCCTTTTTGACGGCATCGTAAGCATCCGCCTTGCGCTTTGTCAGCTCCAGTTTCTCCTGGGCCGCCTTTATCTGATCGCTCAGATCGCCGATTCTGTCAAATTCCGGCAAATACAGAAAATAGGCGAAACCAGCAATAACTACCAATGCGGCACCAATGCATATCAGGCCTCTTTGAAGCTTTGTAAGCTGGCCGATCTTTTGGAAAAAAGGCTCAATGCTTTGCAAGGATATACTGATGTTTTTCATTATTTCTCTGCCTTCCCGTCATTGTCGCCGGCACTTGTATCTGCCAAAGTACACTTTATCTCAAAGCTTTTTAACTCGACATCATGCTCCGTTGTTTGCCGGGCACTGCTGAGGCTTACGTTCTTTATTTTATCGGAGCGCTCAAGGCGTTTCATAAAAACTGCAATTGTTTCATTGTCCATGGCAATTCCTTCCAGATCAAGGCCGTTGCCGCTGTAGCTCATACTTTTAAGCTGCATACGCTCGGGAACCACCTGTTGGGTGATTTCGGCAAGCAGCAGAGGCGGTTTGTCCCTGTTTGTTTTAAGATTATTTACGATCTCTATTTTTTTGTTCAGCTCTTTTAGCTTTTTTCTTAATTCTTCCACCTGGGCGGCTTTTTCTTCATAACGCTTAATGTCTTTTTTTATGCCTGCCAGCCGGTCTTCAAGTGCATCGGCTTTATTGCCCAGGTATCTGTAGCCCCCGAACAGAATAAGAATCAGAAGAATCATTGAAAGCAGGAAAACCGAAACCTGTCGCCTGATATTTTCCTTTGTCCGTGCCGCGCGAAAAGGCAGCAAGTTGATACGTATCATTTGTCATCCACCCTTCTGATGGCAAGTCCCATGCATATGGCGGCCTGCGGCGCGATCTGCTGCAAATAGGCCGGCTCCAGATGGTTGTTTTTGACCTCGAAGACTTCAAAAGGATTGATAATCTGAACCTCGGCGGCTGTCTGGACCGCCAGCAGATCCCTGAACTGCTTTATATTAGCTCCCCCGCCACTTAGCATGATTTGCTTTATCTGATCTTCAGGATTGGTGGAATAAAAGAAGTCCAGCGCCCGGCGGATTTCATTGCACCAGTCCGACACAACCGATGAAATCACCTCCTCGAGATCTTCGGCAGAGATTTTCTCCGGCCGCTCGGCAAGCTTTAAGTCCTCGGCCTCTGCAATCGAGCAGTTTGCCATTGATGCGATCTTCTGGTTGATCTGGGTGCACCCGAGTGACACGTCCCTCATGAATACAGAAACATTGTCTTTCAGGATATTAAGCGAAGTCTTCCCGGCGCCTATGTCGATAAGAGCAATGTTTTCTCCGCCTGAAGTGTGGTTTAACTCATAGATGTTCTGCAGGGCAAAGGCGTCAATGTCAATTATGCAAAGGTTTAAGCCCGCCATTTCCATTATATTGACATAATCATTTACCATCTCTTTCTTGGCGGCCACCAGCAGAACGTTCATCTGGTTGGGGTTCTGCTCGTTTTCACCGAGTACCTGAAAATCCAGATTCACATCATTGATGTCAAAAGGAATGTATTGTTCAGCCTCAAAATTCAGTGATTCGTAAAGCTGGTCCTCTGGCATTTGCTGAATAGTTATATTCTTTACGATCACGGAGTATCCGCCTATGGAAATTGCCACATTTTGCTGGCGGACGTTGTAGAGGTTGAATAATTCCCGTATGGCATCAGCGACCGCTGCGCCATCCTTGATAACTCCCTCCTCTATAAGCCCAGGCGCGATATCAATCGAGCCGAACTTTCTGAGGGCCCAGCCGTTTTTTCTTTCAATGGCTTCGGCCACCTTAATGGTGCGGGAACCGATATCCAGACCGACCAGTTGATTTTTTTTGCCGAAAATCATGAGCGTCTCGTTTTTGTGCTTTATGTATGGTGGATTGACATGTATCTGTCATCGGCTTCGGGCAACCGGGCTGAATATAGCCCGAAAGGCAAGATGTCTGACCGATAAAATAACCGGCAAATGGACTTCTAATCAAGCTTTTCACCTATCGAAATCCGCGGGTTGGTTGTTTAATAATGATTTTTATCCTCAGCCCGCTTTTATGATACGTTAAATTGTTGTTTTGTCAAGCAAATTATTAATTTTCCGTAAAATTAACCATATATTGTAAGTTTTTTTCGAATACTACACTATATGATGTATCTCTGCCGGTTCAACATAATGGCCGCATTCATGCGGGTCCGGTAAAAATTTTTCATAAACCGTCATTAAAGTCAAGGATTAAGGTTGGGGTATTCCTCTTGAAAAAGGAATGAAAGATCTGTATGGTTGGGTCTATAAAAAAAGATAGAAATAGTCTTTTAAAAGACTTTGCTAAATCAAGGAGACGGCATTATGCCAATGTCAAAAGCGTTCGAAGACCGGCTTTTTCCAAAATTGCCTGAAATTGTAGAATATTTCGGCACACCGTTTCATATCTATGATGAAACAGGGATCAGGGAAACTGCAAATTCATTGAAATCTTTATTTTCTGAGCTTCCGTCAGGATTCCAGGAATTTTTTGCCGTAAAGGCGCTGCCCAATCCCCGCATAATGGAAATTATGCGCGATATTGGCTTTGGATTTGACTGCAGCTCGGTGCCGGAACTGGTCTTAAGCCGCGGAGCCGGGGCAAGAGGTGAATATATTATGTTTACCTCCAATAACACCACGCGGCAAGATTTTGAGGCGGCCATTGCAGACGGCGGCAGTATTCTGAATCTGGATGACATCACCCTGATAGAAAAACTTCCCGAGGTTCCGGAATTGATCAGCTTTCGGTATAATCCCGGCCCCCGGCGTACCGGCAACGAAATAATAGGTAATCCGGCAGAATCCAAATACGGGGTCAGCAGCGAGCAGATAGAAAAGGCCTACCGTATAATGCGCGACAAGGGAGCCAAACGGTTCGGCCTGCACACAATGCTTGTGTCCAATGAATTAAATTATACTTATATGGTGGAAACCGTTCAGATGCTTCTTTCTCTTGTAGATTCCCTGTCCGGGTCTGTGGGCATAGATTTCGAATTTATCAATATGGGCGGAGGGCTTGGTATTCCGTATCATCCAAAGCAAGATCCGCTGGATCTTTTATCCCTGGCAGATGAGATAACGTCTGCGTTTGATAATTACAAAAACAGCCACGGAAAGGTTCCGGACCTGTATATGGAAAGCGGCCGATATATCACCGGGCCACACGGGGTGCTTGTCACCCGGGCAATCAACCGGAAAAATATCTATCGCAAATATATAGGGGTGGACAGCTGCATGTCTGCACTTATGAGGCCGGGTATGTATGGTGCTTACCATCATATTGATGTACTTGGCAAATCCCCAAAGACTCATCCCACGGAGACCGTCGACGTGGTCGGCTCCCTTTGCGAAAATATTGATAAATTCGCCATACAACGCGAACTTCCGAAGATTGATATGGGCGACCTGTTAATTATACAGGATACCGGTGCACACGGTCATGCCATGGGATTTAACTACAATGCCAAACTCAGGCCGCAGGAACTGCTGCTTTGTTCAGACGGTTCAGTGGAGCTGATCCGCAGAGCCGAAACCATGAATGATTATTTTGCAACCCTTGATTTTACACCTGATACCTTGAAATTCTGAGGCTCTGATATGAAAGACGATAAAGGATTATACTATTATCCGTTTCCGCAAAACAGGCGGGTGCGTATGTATGTACGTCAATCAGGCGGTACACTGGAATTCCGTATGTGGAATGCCGATGACCCGGCATTGTGGGAAAAACATGGCTGGGTTGCCTGGGAAGCCATTGAACAGGCGGCGGCAATGTATTCAGGAAAGGGATTTGATCCCAAACAGGCTTATGATCCGCGCCTGGCCCGTGCCCTGATCCGGGAGGATGCAGCCCGGGAAAAACAGCCCTTTAATTAGCGGTCTGCGGACCAGGCGTATTTTTTCCGTAATCCGGGCTTTTCGATTTTACCGGTGGGATTGCGCGGGACCGAATCAAAAAAAATTCTTCTCGGTTGTTTGTAACGGGGCATTTCAGCGCAGAAATTCCTGATCTGTTCTTCTGTGATGCTTCTTCCCGGTTTTGGTGATATCACTGCGGCCACTATTTCGCCTAGCCTGTCATCCGGCAGACCAATAACCGCAGCATCCAGAATATCTTTATGGGACATCAGGTAATTTTCTATTTCCACCGGAAAAATATTTTCCCCGCCTGTTATGATCACATCCTTTTTGCGATCTATTAACCACAGAAAACCGTCATCATCTTTTTTTACAATATCTCCGGTGCGCAGCCACCCGTCGGTCAGCACCGAGCTGGACGCTTTGGCATTGCCGAAGTAGTACTCCATAACTCCCGGTCCCTTGACAAGCAGTTCGCCAGGCGTCTCCGCGCCCAGTTCGTTGCCGGCTTCGTCCACCACCCGGCACTCCCAGTCAAACCCCGCCGTGCCAATGGCCCCGATTTTGTGCATGTTTTCAATGCCCAGATGCACACATCCCGGGCCGGTTGCCTCCGTTAGGCCGTAGTTGGTATCATAGGCCTGGCCCGGAAAAAATTTATGCCATTTTTCAATTAAACTTGGCGGCACGGGCTGGGCGCCGATATGCATAAGCCGCCACTGTTTAAGGTTGTAATCTTCCAGGCGAAGTTCGTAGTTTTCCAGGGCCACCAGTATGTCATGGGCCCAGGGCACAAGAAGCCAGACAATGGTTATATGTTCTTCAGAAACAGCTTCAAGAATCGCCTGAGGGCTGACTCCTTTTAAGATAACAGCAGGCGCTCCCACTATAAAATTGCCGAACCAGTGCATTTTGGCGCCGGTGTGATACAGGGGCGGAATGCAGAGAAAATTATCTGAATGCTCCTGGTTGTGATGCCGGTTTTCTACATAACAGGCAAATTCGAGCTGCCGGTGCAGCAAATAAACCCCTTTGGGTTCACCTGTGGTGCCGGATGTGAAATAGATGCCTGCACCGTCCCAAGGGTTAAGGGTCACATTGGGTTCCCCGGAGCTCTGCCCCTGTATTGTTTCGCCTGAGGGAATCGCAAAATCAGGGCATTTTTCAGAAGCACCGGCAAATATGTAGCGTGATACACTCTTGCCAAGTTCTGTTTTTACCTGCTTGATACGTTCTGTAAATTCTTCACCGAATACAATGATTTCAGCCTTGCACAGGTTTGTGCAGCGTGATATGGCAGAGGCCTCAAACCGGAAGTTAAGAGGTACGGCCACTGCCCCTGCACGCAGAATGCCAAAATAGACAGGCAGCCATTCCAGGCAGTTCATCATCAGGAGAACCACGCGGTCACCCTTTTTTATCCCCATATTTATCAGGGCATTTGAAAATGCGTTGGCCTGCCGGTAGAACTGCTCCCATGTTATCTGCCGCCGGCTTCTGCGCTCCGGCTCCCGCTCGATCAGCGCGACTTTGTCGCCGTATACACGGGCGTTTCTTGCAAGTATTTCAGTAAGCACCATATCGGATTTCCGGCTTTTAAATTGTGTTTTCAGCAAGCAAAATTAATTAGCAGACATAAAGCAAAAGTCAACCGGTTTCCTGTGCGGCTATGATTGCACAAAAAAGCCCGGTCCCGCTTTTTCAGCAGGACCGGGCTTTAATTAAAAACCGGCTTTATCGTGAAAATCCGGGTCTATTTTTTGTTTTCATCCACCTCTTCATAATCGGCGTCAACCACATCTTCCTCCTGACCTCCGGCCTGTCCGGACTGGCCGGCATTTTCCTGCTGGCCGCCCGCGGCCTGTTCACCGCCGGCCTGGGAGGCCTGCTGATACATGGTTTCTGCCAGTTTATGGGAAGCCTGCTGCAGTTCTTCGCTGATCTTGTTGATCTCGTCCTTGTCCTCGCCTTCCATTGCCTTTCGCAGTCTGCCTGTTATTTCCTCGACACGCTGCTTGGTGTCGGCATCCACCTTGTCGCCAAGTTCGCGAAGGGATTTTTCAGTGGAGTAGATCAATGCATCTGCATTGTTTCTGGCCTCTACAAGCTCACGCCGTTTCTTGTCCTCTTCTGCGTGCTGTTCTGCGTCCTTGACCAGTTGTTCGATTTCCTCCTGGCTCAGGCCGCTTGAAGCATGGATCTGGATAGACTGCTCCTTGCCGGTGGCCTTGTCTTTTGCTGAGACGTGCACGATGCCGTTTGCATCAATGTCAAACGTCACTTCAATCTGAGGCACACCGCGCGGCGCCGGCGGAATGTCTGTCAACTCGAATTTGCCGAGGCTTTTGTTGTTGGCGGCCATTTCACGCTCGCCCTGGAGCACGTGAATTGTCACGGCCCGCTGATTGTCTTCTGCAGTGGAAAAGATCTGGCTCTTTCTTGTCGGAATAGTGGTGTTTTTTTCTATCAGCTTGGTCATTACACCGCCAAGAGTCTCTATTCCAAGTGAGAGCGGGGTAACATCGAGCAGCAGCACGTCTTTTACTTCTCCGGAAAGCACCGCACCCTGAATTGCCGCACCTATTGCCACCACTTCATCGGGATTGACGCCCTTGTGCGGCTCCTTGCCGAAAATTTTCTTCACCCGTTCCTGTACTGACGGCATCCGGGTCATGCCTCCGACCAGAATCACCTCGTCGATATCCTCAGCAGCAATTCCCGCATCCTTCAGCACTGTCCTGCAGGGGCCTTCGAGTTTGTCGAGAAGGTCTGCCACAAGGGATTCGAGCTTGGCGCGGGTGAGTTTGACATTCATATGCTTGGGCCCGTTTGCATCCGCAGTAATAAATGGCAGATTCACGTCGGTCTGCATGGAGGTTGAAAGTTCCATCTTGGCTTTTTCCGCAGCTTCCTTGAGCCGCTGCAGGGCCATTTTGTCATTTCGGATATCAATACCGCTGTCCTTCTTAAACTCGTCAGCAAGATAATCGATAAGCCGCAGGTCAATGTCATCCCCGCCCAGATGGGTATCTCCGTTTGTGGCCTTTACCTCGAACACACCGTCACCGATTTCAAGAATCGAAATATCAAATGTACCGCCGCCAAAGTCAAAGACTGCGATTTTTTCATCCGACTTCTTGTCAAGCCCGTAAGCAAGAGAAGCCGCTGTGGGTTCATTGATGATACGCAGCACATTAAGGCCTGCAATTTTGCCGGCATCCTTTGTGGCCTGCCTCTGGCTGTCGTCAAAATATGCAGGAACCGTGATTACGGCATCCGTTACCGTCTCGCCGAGATAATCCTCTGCATACCTTTTTATATGGCCCAGTATGTATGAGGAAACCTCGGCAGGGCTGTAGAACTTGTCCTGAATCTTAATGCGCACATCGCCGTTGTTTGCTTTCTCGATTTTATACGGCAGGTTTTTGATGTCGCGCTGGACAGTATCCGATTCGAACTTCCTGCCGATCAGGCGCTTTACGCCAAAAACTGTATTTTCCGGATTGGTAATGGCCTGGCGTTTTGCAATTTGGCCCACCAAGCGTTCGCCGCTTTCATTTACCGCAACCACAGAAGGCGTGGTACGTCCGCCCTCAGGGTTTGTAATCACCTTTGTTTCATTTTGCTCCCGAACGGCCACGCATGAATTTGTTGTGCCCAGGTCAATTCCGATTACCTTCCCCATTTTATGCCTCCTTAGTGATGATATTTTTCAATTTATTTATTATATTATATGGATTTTCCACTGCACAGTATTTTGGGCTCAGGAAGATTTTGCCTTTGAAACCACCACCATGGCCGGTCTGATCAAACGGTCATGCAGCAGATATCCTTTCTGCATCTCTCCGATTACTGTATTTTCCGGATGCTCATCTGTTTCCTCCTGCATTATCGCTTCGTGATAAGTGGGATCAAAGGGTTGTCCAACCGCTTCCACAGGAGTGACGTCATGTTTTTTCAAAATTTTTAAAATCTCATTTAACGTCATCTCAATGCCCTCAGCCATGCAGGCGTCGGTTTCTGCTTTCGGTTCGCCGGCCGCATTCAGCGCTCTTTCCAGGTTGTCCACTACAGTAAGCAGGTCCTTAATCAGTTCTTCATTTGCATATTTTTTGTGGTTCTCCATCTGGCGCTGAACCCGCTTTTTATAATTTTCAAATTCAGCAGAGTGCCTCAGCAGCCGGTCATAGGTTTCAGCGGCTTCTGCTTTTGCAGAGGAAACCTCTTGCCTTAACTGTTCAATCTCTTCGGATTCAGCCTCCCGGTCTGCCCCCTGCTCAACGCTGTTTTCCTTCAGGCTGGATTGCCGGTCATTGTCCGAAGCATGCTTTTTGTCCATGGCTTCCTCTTTGTGATCTTGCGTGCGGGTTTCGTCTTTGCCGCTGGGGTTTTTTCTTCTGTGCGACTCGCGAACCATATATGACACCTCTGTTTTTGCAAGAATGCAGCTATTTATTCATTTACGACTGTTTGCGGCGTAAATGTCTGAAAATTTCTGATTCTTTTCAAGTTTGACAGAAAAATAAGTCACGATAGTGGAATGTCAAGGCGGGTTTTTTTAATAATTGCGGATTGAAACTCACCATTGAGCTTCAATGAAGAGTCCGGCCGGGAACCCTCCGTCGAACAGACTTGGAAAATGCAGGCCATAACATGGCCGGGATCGTTCCGCGACACAGACCGCATTACTTATCGCTGCTTCCTTCCGGACCTGACGAGGTTCGTAACCGTCTGTTGCGCGGCGGCCGGCCTGAATGGCCTGCGGCATCCGCATCACATCCTCGGGAGGGAATTCGGCCCCGCATAAAGCGGTTTTCGGGTACAGGGTACCGCTATCACCCCGCCTATCCCGACCGGGACATTTACTATAAGAGCTGCGGCCGGTGTTTGCAAGAGGGAATTTTTACCTTTCCGAAGAGGGGGAATCACTTGCTGAGTCAAGTATAATACAGATAAGGGTTGTTTGTATCTTTTTGATGTTTATAGTATATTATGTCCGAGCACACAAATTGTTGCAGGTTCGGCTAAAATCATTAATATGAAACAGCATAACATCTCAAATCTTGCAGTATCCCGCTATCACCCTTTTATACGGCGCATTGAGCGGACCATTTCCGCCCATGATATGCTTGGAGAAGACGAATCCGTTCTTATCGGCGTGTCAGGAGGGGCGGACTCGGTTGCCATGCTTTACGGGATTTTGGCTTTGTCCGGAATTTACCGATGGCGGATAGGTGTGGCTCATCTTGATCATGGATTAAGAGGCAGTGAATCAGATGCGGACGCAGGCTTTGTGGAGGCGGTTGCCAAAAAACTTGAGCTGCCCTTTTATAAAGAGAAAACAAACTTGCATGCACGGAATATAAATGAAGGTGTTAATCTTGAAGAAGCCGGCAGAGAGGCGAGATACGAATTTTTCGATAAAATTGCCGATCAGGCAGGATATGATAAAATCGCAGTGGGCCATCAGCAGCAGGACGCGGCAGAACAGGTTGTTCTCAACCTGTTAAGGGGGACAGGGCCCGACGGACTCGGCGGACTCGCTTCGGTGCGGGGACGCGTGATAAGGCCCCTTATTGAAACGCCGCGCAGGGAAATAGAGCAGTTTTTGCAGGACAAAAAGATTTCCTGCCGCTTTGACCAGTCCAACGCAGACAACAGTTTTACCCGCAACCGGGTGAGAAACTGCCTGATCCCGGAACTGCAAAGCTTCAATCCCGGCATAGAGGAGACGCTTTTGCGCCTTTCAGCGGTAATGCGGAAAGAAAGCGAATGGATCGACGATATTGTCGCCGGTCTGTATGAAGCAGCAGTCATAAGGCGAAATCCTGAATTCTGTGAACTTACACTTTCCGTAAACAAGATTTCCTCTCTTCATCGTGCTGCACTGCGCAGGCTTATGCGTAAGGCGATCCTGGAAGTAAAAGGCGATTTGCGCAGGATCGGTTATCAGCACATCGAGGATGTGATTTCCCTGGTTTCCCGGCAGTCACCCGGTTTCGCCCAGATTCACCTGCCCGGGCGAATTCGCGCGGTGCGCAATGAAGACAGGCTTGAACTCAGAAAAGAAAAAAAATCCTTGCGCTCTTTGTCCGTGTCCGGCAGAAACTTGAAAACTGATTTGTTTGCATATACATTGAAACAGGTTGAAAAAGAATCAAAGTCGGTATGGATAGATGAAATCCTGTGCGGGTTTGTGTTTTCTCTGCTTTCAATTCATGATATAAACCTTTCTTTTGACCGGCATGAGAAGGCAGCATGGATAGATAAGGACCGGGTGAAATTTCCCCTGGTAATACGATCCCCGCGATCCGGAGATCGTTTCATGCCGCTTGGCATGCGCGGTACAATGAAGTTAAAGGATTTTTTTGTCAACAACAAGGTCAGCCCTGAGATGCGCCGCAGTATACCGGTGGTTGAAAGCGGCGGACAGATTATATGGATTGCCGGCATGCGCATTGATCAGCGCGTCAGGATCACTGATGCAACAAAAAACGTATTGAAAATGTCATTTTTCAGCACCAATAGAACAGACCAGCAAAATCCGGAGGATTTATAAATTGAACGCCTTTAACAAAAATATTGCTCTGTGGGTTGTCATCGTGCTGATGATGATCATGCTCTATAATATATTTAATACCCAGCAGCAGGCCGAACAGGAGGTTGACTACACCAGGTTTTTGAACATGGTTGAAGACGGCAGCGTCAGCAGCGTGGTAATAGAGGGGCAAAAACTTACAGCCACTGACTCGAGAGGAGAGCAATTTGTCTCTTATGCTCCCCAGGACAATGAGCTGATAAACATTTTGCGCTCCGAGGGGGTTTCCATAGAAGCCCGGCCTGCACAGGAAACCCCGTGGTTCGTCTCCGTGCTTGTCTCCTGGTTTCCAATGATCCTGCTTATTGCTGTATGGATCTTCTTTATGCGCCAGATGCAGGGCGGAGGCGGCAAAGCCATGTCTTTCGGCAAATCAGGGGCCAGAATGCTATCGGATCAGGGGGCTAAGATTACCTTTGAGGATGTTGCCGGGGTGGATGAAGCAAAGGAAGAGGTTGCTGAACTCGTTGAATTTTTAAGAAATCCCAAGAAATACACACGTCTGGGCGGCCGAATTCCAAAAGGCGTTCTCATGGTGGGTGCCCCCGGAACAGGGAAAACCCTGCTTGCCCGCGCAATCGCAGGCGAAGCAGGGGTGCCTTTTTTCAGCATCAGCGGCTCTGACTTTGTGGAAATGTTTGTGGGTGTGGGAGCCTCCAGGGTACGCGATCTGTTTGTACAGGGCAAAAAGAACGCTCCGTGTCTTATTTTTATAGATGAAATCGATGCAGTGGGCAGACAGCGCGGTGCCGGTCTCGGCGGTGGACATGATGAGCGCGAACAGACATTAAACCAGTTGCTGGTTGAAATGGACGGCTTTGAATCCAATGAGGGTGTTATCCTTATAGCCTCCACCAACAGACCAGATGTGCTTGATCCCGCCCTGCTGAGGCCGGGTCGCTTTGACCGGCAGGTAGTGGTTCCCATGCCGGATATAAAGGGCCGCACTGAAATTATAAAGGTTCATTTCAAACGCTCGCCCATTGATGCAGACGTGGATCCGGTGGTCCTTGCCAAGGGAACCCCTGGTTTTTCAGGAGCGGATCTTGAAAACATGGTAAACGAAGCCGCTCTGATAGCTGCCAAGAAAAATAAGGAAAATGTCAACATGGCCGATTTCGAGGAGGCCAAGGATAAAATATTCATGGGGCTGGAGCGCAAATCAAAGGTGATGAAAGAAGAAGACAAGCGTATCACTGCCTATCACGAAGGCGGCCATGCCCTTGTGGCCAGGTTTTCGCCTGATACGGACTCCATAAACAAAATTACCATCATACCCCGGGGCCGGGCGGCCGGGCTTACCTGGTTTTTGCCTGAAGAACGTGACTTTATGTTCAAGGATCAGCTCATGAGCGAACTTGCGGTTGCCATGGGCGGCCGGGCTGCCGAGGAACTCGTGTTCAGCCGCATAAGTACCGGAGGGGCAAACGACATAAAAAAGGCCACCGAGCTTGCCCACAAGATGATCTGCTCCTGGGGTATGAGTGAAGCTCTTGGGCCGCTGACATACGGCAAGAGTGATGATCACATTTTCCTGGGCAGAGAAATCGCTCAGCACAGGGATTATTCCGAAGCCACTGCCCAGAAAATCGACGCAGAGGTGTCCGGCCTGGTAACGGAAAGCTACAACCGCGCTAAACAGATTTTAAGCGAAAACAGGGATATCTTAAACAGCCTGGCCGAAATGCTGCTTGATAAGGAAACCGTTATGGGCAGGGAACTCGATGAACTGATTCGCCAAATGCGGCCGGGTATCAGGCTGCCCTCTGACCCGAGCGATGAACAGGCGGCAAAAGCTGAAGATAAAACCGCTGACGCGGAGCCGGGGCCTGACGCGGATGCTGAAAATGCCGGCAGCAAGGAAAGTGCGGATGAAACCCTTTAGTCTGCACTGGGGCGGCCGGCGTCTGGATCTGGGGCAGAGAACCGCCATAATGGGCATCCTTAATATTACGCCTGATTCTTTTTCAGACGGAGGCAGGTTTTTCCAAAAAGATGCCGCTCTGGCGCAGGCCGAAAAGATAATAGACCAGGGTGCTGATATCCTGGATATCGGCGGTGAGTCAAGCCGCCCATTTTCCGATCCTGTCTCTGCAGAAGAGGAAATCCGCCGCGTGATTCCTGTAATTGAGCATCTGGCAGGAAAAATTTCAGTGCCCGTCTCTGTTGATACCACCAAGGCGGAAGTTGCACTGCGTGCAATTCAGGCCGGGGCCGGCATTGTAAACGATATCAGCGCGCTTCGTTTTGACCCTGAAATGGGCAGAGTGGCGGCTGAAAACGATGTGCTGCTTGTTTTAATGCATATGAAAGGCTCTCCCAGGACCATGCAGGTGGCTCCTGTTTATGATGATCTTACAGGTGAAATCAAAACTTTTCTCAAAGAAGCTGTTGACAGGGCTGTTTCGGCAGGCGTGCAACGCAGCCGCTTAATCGTCGATCCCGGCATAGGTTTTGGCAAAACCGCAGATCATAACTTGCAGATAATTAACCGTATCGAAGTGTTTGAAGACCTGGATTTGCCGATTTTAATCGGACCTTCCAGAAAGGCCTTTATCAGAAAGGTTCTTTCCCCGGCTCCGGACCGGGAACTTCCTCCTGACAGCTCAGAAATTGAGAAAGGCACTCAGGCGGCCGTGGCTGCGGCCGCATTAAAAGGTCTACATATGGTGCGCGTCCACAATGTTGCCGATACCCGTACTACCCTGCAAATGGTGGATGCCATACGCAATGAAAGGTGTGTTTCGCAATAGGATCTTCTGCATATGGCAAACCTGGTCAAAAGATCCTGCTTAAGGCCCTGGATAAAAGCCATGCTTGTGGTTATCTTTGCTTTGACGGGGCCAATGGCCGCAGCAGATGAACAAATGGAGGCCACATTTGAAGATATAGAGGTTTCAGGCATTAACACCACCCACGATTACGTTATTCAGCCGGGCACAGTCTCGGTTGCGCTCAGCTGGCCTGCAGCGTATTTTTCAGAAACCCTGCCAAAAGAAAAGATCGATGTTTACATGGACCTTAAAGGAGTTGGCCCGGGAGTTCACGTTGCTCCCGCAAAAATACGCCTGCCTGAAAAGGCAAGGCTGATCCGGATTGAACCAACATTGTTTACCGTAACAATTAATCCGCAGGAAAAAACAGGAACAAAAGAGAAATGAAACTGCTTGTACTCGATGTCGGCAATACCCAGATTGTGGCCGGGCTTTTTGAAAACGACTCCTTAAGAGCCCACTTCCGGCTGCATACCGAGCCGAAATTAACAGAAGATGAATTTCATATGCACATGAGCCATTTTTTCAGACAGCAGGATATCGACATGACAGATATAGGCCAGACCGTGATTTCCTGCGTTGTCCCCCCCATGATCCGGACCCTGGATGCATTTTGCAGAAAATATCTGGCCCATGCACCTGATTGGATCGGCCCGAAAACGGTGGATATGCCGATTCTGTACCGCAATCCTGCTGAAGTTGGCGCAGACCGGCTGGTCAATGCGGTTGCAGCCTATGCAAAATACCGTACAGGACTTGTTGTTATTGATTTCGGTACTGCCACCACATTTGACTGCATCTCTGAGCAGGGCGAATACCTCGGCGGGGCCATAGCTCCGGGCATTGGCATATCAGCCGAAGCTCTTTTCCAGCGTGCTTCAAAACTTCCCAGGGTGGAACTGTTTAACCCACCGGCATCGGCAATAGGCAGGGAAACCTCCGAAAGCATGAAAGCAGGCCTGTTATACGGATATGCCGAACTCGTGGACGGAATGGCAAGACGTATTAAAAAGGAAATGCGGCCCGAGCCCCGTGTGATAGCCACGGGCGGCCTGGCTTCTTTATTCTGGGAAATTGCCGATTCTATCGAAGCAGTTGAGCCTGAACTCACTCTGGAAGGCCTGCGCATAATAAGCAAAAAATTTACCCGCTAGTCCATCCCCATTTCTGCTTCTACACGCTTGATTTCCTCTTTGACTGCGTTTCTTTCAGATTCTGAAAGATCCTGGCTGGCCAGCCTGCGCTGCAGGGAAAGCAGAATCATTTCCGACCTGTAGCTGCTGCAGGTATAAGAATTGCCTGTGGAATTTTTTTTCGTCATATTTTTTTATTTCAGATGCGCCCCAGTTTCTTGAGGCTATCCTTATATACTGTATAAAAAAGATCGTTTTCGTTGATCCCCCTGGCAAGGATCCTGTCAAAATTTTTTATGTCCTTTAAGTTAATCATCATATTGACGCTTTTTAAAAATGCCGCCATGTTATCTGTTGTATTGTAGCGTTCCGTGAGCAGGGCCACGAAGATATTACGGCGCACGTGCATGTTAAGACGCTGCAGATAAATCAGTACTCCATTGGCATCCGGGCTGCTGGAATCAAAGGTTTCGTTTAACACAATCAGATCAAACTGGTGGTATTTCATTTTACGAAGGGCCTCGCGGATGTTGTCAGGCATGGTTACATAATAATCCATTACCTCCAGAACCCCTTTTATATGCTCTGCTGTTTCCTGATCCTGTTCCAGAATCATGGCGGTATGCCCTTCTTCTTCAAGAAAGTCAAAAGGCTTTTCACTGGCATCATAATCTTCCCCGGATACCGCAAATACCTCCTGCTGGTTTTGCTCCTCCCCGGGCTGCTGATCAGACTGCTGGCTCCAGTCAGCCTCTGCCAGACTGTTTTTATCCGCCCCGGCATTCAGGTCAACGAGGGTTTTTTCCCTGCAAACAGGACAGCGAATAGAAAAACTCTTGCCCTGGGGTATTTTTTCATCCGGGATATTTAATTTTTTGCCGCAGTTTTTGCAGTTTATTTCCATGTTTACTACCTCTTGTCGTATCCTATGTCTATCTCGAGATTCTCGATGTCGCTTGTGGCCTCTCCCCTTGAGCTCTTTACCTGGTCAATGCCTCTTCCTACCGCGGACCTGTGGGAAGCATAGGCCAGGGCCGTCTCTTCTGTTATAAGCCCTTTTTCAAAAAGTTTGGTTATAAAATTATCAAAAGTCGTCATTCCAAAGGCAGTGCCTGCCTCCATAACATCGTAATAAGTTTTCCCTTCGGACTCGCCGTGCAGGATCATGTCTTTTACCCGCAAGCCTGTACGCAGGACCTCAAAGGCAGCTACACGTCCGCCCCCGGCTCTGGGCAGAAGACGCTGACAGACAACCCAGCGCAGGGTGTCGGCCAGGCGGATCCGGATCTGATTCTCCTCGTCGGTGTTGAACATGCCGAGAATGCGGTTGATGGCCTGGCCCGCATCCACGGTATGCAGGGTGGTCAGCACCAGGTGCCCGGTTTCCGCCGCAGTCAATCCGATTTCAACGGTTTCCTTGTCGCGCATTTCGCCCACGAGGATTACCTTGGGGGCCTGACGCAGGGCCGCACGAAGCCCGTGAGCAAATGAATCAAAATCCTTGCCCATTTCACGCTGATTAAATGTAGCCTTTTTGTGGGAATGTACAAATTCTATGGGATCTTCAAGAGTTATAATGTGTATGGATTTGTTTCTGTTGATTTCTTCTAGCATGGAGGCAAGAGAGGTTGTTTTCCCCGTTCCTGTTGCACCTGTGACAAAAACTATACCGTCGCGTTCCTTTGCGATGTTGTAGAACGCTTCGGGCAGTCCCATTTCCTGGATGGTGGGTACCCGGGTTTCAAGCTGCCGCAGGACAATGGAGCAATGTCCGGACTGGGAAAATATATTGACACGGAAACGCGCCTTGCCCGGAAGCGTATAGGACAAGTCGCATGAACCTTCCTGGATGAAAGTCTCGATCAGCCGCCGGTCGTTGCTCATAAGGTTTAAGGCCAGTGTCTCTGTTTGAAACGGGGTAAGCTGCCTTAAGGGCGGTTTCATTTCCACAGGCACGAGTTCTCCAAACGTCTCAACCTGCAGCGGCTTTCCCACCGTAAAATTCAGGTCCGACACACTCTGCTGTGAATCAAGCATAGTGGTCAGGATATGGTCCAATTCCGGTTTTCGCATACCTGCCTGCCTTTATATGTTGATTTTATAAAAACATTGTTTCCTGCCCGGGGCCGGTCTGCACTCAGGCTTCGGTAAAGTCCTGGGGCGGATTTCTCAGCAGGGGCCTGAACCTGGTTTTTTCATTTGATTTTGCATATGCGTCTTCACCGCTGATTTGCCCCTTGTTGTAAAGATCCATGATGGCGTCATCTAATATCTGCATTCCGTATTTTTTACCGGTCTGCATGGAGGAGGCCAGCTGGTGTGTTTTAGACTCCCGAACAAGATTTCGAACCGCAGGGGTGGCAATAAGCACTTCGAGTGCAGGGCATCTGCCTTTCCGGTCAATACGTTTGAACAAAACCTGGGCAAGCACTGCCCTGATGCTGTCGGAAAGCGTGGATCTGACCTGGGGCTGCTGGTCTGCGGGGAACACCTCGATTGCCCGGTCAATTGTTTTCATGGCGCTTGAAGTATGCATGGTTGCAAAGACCAGGTGGCCTGTGGAAGCAGCTTCAATGGCCAGTGAAATGGTTTCCAGATCGCGCATTTCGCCGACCAGGATAACATCAGGGTCTTCGCGCAAAGCACCCCGAAGAGCCGCACTGAAAGATTTTGTATGCTGCCCTATTTCCCGCTGGTTAATAATGCAGCCCTGGCTTTCATGGACAAATTCTATGGGGTCCTCAATGGTTATAATATGGTCCTTGCGGGATCTGTTTGCCTCATCTATTACTGCCGCCAGAGTTGTTGATTTGCCGCTGCCCGTGGGGCCGGTTACCAGCACCAGGCCTCTAGGCAGGGTTGCCAGTCTTGATACCACGGAAGGCAGGCCGAGCTGTTCCACTGTCATGATATTGGTTGGAATCTGGCGAAAAACCGCCCCTACGCCGTTTCGCTGCATGAACATGTTTGCCCTGTATCGGGCCAGTCCCGGAATTTCATAACCAAAATCAATGTCTCCGGTTTCTTCAAAAACCTTTATTTTGTCTTCCGGGGTAATTTCATAGACCATGGCTCGCAGATCATCGTTGTTTATGGGCTTGTACTTTACCCGCTCGATTTCGCCTCTTATGCGCAGGGCCGGCTGCTGTCCGGCTGCCAGATGAAGGTCAGAGGCGCCCTGATCGTTCATAAGTTTGAAAAAAGCATCGATTTTAGCCATAAAAAACTCCCTGCTGAATAGAGCAGATTATTATTGTCTTTATTTACACGGTGAGTCTTACGGCTATATCCTGCAGACTTTGAACAAAAAAAGCCTGAAGGAAATATATAGCCAGCAGGACGATAATCGGAGTAAAATCGATCCCCCCGAATACTGCGGGCACATGCCTTCTGACGCGCATTAATACAGGATCTGTAATTTGATTGATAATCCTTACGATCGGGTTGTATGGATCCGGGTTGACCCAGGAGAGAACCGCCCTGGCAATAATAATCCACATGTATATAGTCAGTGCGATATTTAATACCTGGGCCACTGCAAAAAGAAAATTACCGATAATAAACATGCTGTAGCTACCGCCTTTTTTATGAGTTTATAAATCTTAATCAATTATATTAACATTATCATCCCTTAAATAATTAAGAAACTCAGCTTCATTAGTCAAGTTCTTTCCTGCCTGGCCGCCGTGTATAAGAAGGCAGGGGAGGGGTTTTTCTTGCCCTTGATTTATCCTCGGGAGTCGGCTATATTTATATATTTTCGAAATTTCTATGGAAGGGGTATGTGAAATGGAAGCCATAGTCACCCGTTTTCCCCCGAGCCCCACGGGTTATCTTCATATAGGCGGCGCGCGCACGGCTCTTTTTAACTGGCTGTATGCCCGCGGCCGGGGCGGCAGATTCATACTGAGATTCGAGGATACGGATACTCAGCGGTCAACTCAGCAATATGTGGATGCAATTCTTGATGCACTTCAGTGGCTGGGTATTGACTGGGATGAGGGTCCTTATTACCAGTCCTCCCGCCTTGATATATACAAGGAATATATTCAGCGGCTTATAGATTCAGGGCATGCTTATTATTGTACCTGCTCGAAAGAAAAGGTCGAAGCCATGCGCCAGGCGGCCGTTGAAAAGGGCGGCAATCCCGGATACGACGGGACCTGCAGGGAAAAAAATCTTCCACCCCAGCCCGGGACGGTCGTAAGGTTTAAGTCGCCGCTTGCCGGAAATACAGTGGTGGAGGACAAGATCCGCGGAAATATCGTTTTCCCCAATGCAGAACTCGATGATTTTATAATCCAGCGGGCTGACGGCATGCCCATATACAACCTTGCAGTGGTGGTAGATGACATTACAATGGGGGTCAATACCATAATCCGGGGAGATGATCATATCAGCAATACCCCGAAGCAGATCCTGCTCTACCGGGCACTGGAAGCAAAGGTGCCGGATTTCGGCCATGTGCCAATGGTGCTCGGCCATGATAAGGCAAGGCTTAGCAAACGGCACGGGGCCATGTCTGTGACCGCATACAGGGAAATGGGCTATTATCCGGATGCTCTTTTAAATTATCTGGTGCGCCTGGGATGGTCGCACGGAGACCAGGAGTTTTTTACCAGAAAAGAGCTTATAGAAAAGTTTGACCTCGAGCATATCGGCAGGTCGGCCGGGGTGTTTAACCCTGAAAAACTGCTTGCTTTAAATGCAGAACATATCCGCAACACCTCTGAGGAGAAACTGGCCCCTTATTTGGTTCCGTTTTTAAGGAATATGGACGTGGAGGCAGAGGAAAATGATTATCTTCGCGAAGTGATTAAAACACTGAAGCCAAGAAGCAAAACCTTTGTGGAAATGGCTGAGGGGGCGGTATTTTATTTTAAAGCTCCCGGGAAATATGAGGAAAAGGGGGCAAAGAAATTCTTTAAGCCTGAATTGATCGAGCCTTTAGGGCAGCTTGCAGCGGAAATTGAAAATGCTGAGCCCTTTGCGGAAAAACAGCTTGAGGCCGTTTTTATGAAGGTCATGGAAACCCATGGGCTTAAGTTTGGCAAGATAGCCCAGCCGGTTCGCCTGGCGCTTTCCGGTAAAACCGTGAGCCCGGGAATATTTGAAATGATAGAGGTGCTGGGGCGAAAAGAAACAGTTGCCCGCATAAACAGGGCTGTTTCGTTTATTTCCGGCCGGGTTTCCCGAAAAGCCTGAATAACCCGGAAAATTTGCCTTGACACCCGAACTTTTTTTGATATTTTATTTAAAAATAAAATTCTGAGGGTTGGTCTAGCGGCAAGACGACGGGTTCTGGCCCCGTTAACCCAGGTTCGAATCCTGGACCCTCAGCCAACAACCATTGAAGAGCCCCGCTAACCGGGGCTTTTTGTTTTTCCGCATACCGGCCGGGATGGCCCCGCCGGTTTTGCTGCTAAGGCACTATTACTATGGGGGTGCCTGCATCAACGGCTTCCCAGATTTCATCCATTGCAGAGTTTGTGACCGCAATGCAGCCGTCTGTCCAATTGAGTTTCCGGGAAACAGCAGATCCGGGATCGCTGTCGTTTGGCTGTCCGTGAATCATGATGTGATTTCCTGGGTTTACCCCGAGGGCTCTGGCTCTTTTAAGGTCCTTTATGTTTGGATAGGAAATGTGTATGGCCTTGTAGAAGTCTGAGTCTGCTTTTTTATAGTCCAGAATATATCTTCCCTCCGGGGTGCGGCCGTCGCCCATTTGCTGTTTGGGCCCTTCCGGGTTTGAGCCGAAAACCACGTTGAACTCCTTAATGACCCTGCCTTTTTTGACAAGCGACAGTCTGGCCTCTGATTTTTCGACCAGCACGGCATCCGCCTTCTGCCCGGCCTGTGCGGCAAAAGGCAGCACAAGTATAAGCAAGATTAAAACCCTTACCACCCAGCCTCCGTAAAGTATAGAGAAATTTATTTTTATATTTTATAATATCAAATATTTATTTCCAGGTAAATACAAATATTGAAAATTATTTTTCCGGACATGAATATCTCGGATGGTATTCCTGGGGAAAGCTGGCGTTTTTTCGACCGCAGGGTTATATTTATTTAAAATGCGGCCGCACGGAATTCAAAAATTAAACTACAGTATCGGAGGTAAGGATGGGAGAAAAAAAATTCAGACAGGTATGTTACTGTGAAAAATG
>CAZVFQ010000022.1:0-36087 GCA_964626455.1 uncultured Desulfobacteraceae bacterium
ACGCTCAATGTCGCTTCAAAAACCGACCCCGACCTTGGACTTCCTTGGAAGTGTTCCCCCCGGGCCATAAACAGCCCGGGACCGCGCACTCCAAATAACTTTTTGCCGCATGTTTAAAGGCGTTGTTTTTATTTTTTTAAACCTTGAACCTTGGCCCTTGAACGAAGATACTTAGAAGTGCCCCCCCCGGGGCTTAACTATAACAGCAACTTTTTTAGAAGTTACTATGCAACTCGAAGTCTATTTATACGCCTCTCTGGCAAAATACCTGCCCCAGAAAGCGCCCGGCAAGTCTGTGCATGTTAATGCGGAATCCGGCAGCACTGCAAGCGATGTGCTGGCAAAGCTCGGCGCCCCTGAAAAAGAGGTAAAGATAGCATTTATAAACGGGGTTAGAAAGGGCCTTGACGCCGCTGTTTCTAACGGAGACCGGGTGGGTTTTTTCCCGCCGGTCGGAGGAGGATAGAAAATAAGCGCAATCAGGTTTCTGTTTCAATCTTTATTTTTAACTCCCCGGCTTTACCCGCAAGAAAACCTGTCACCCCTGAAGCATTTACCCGGCTGTTGTTTAAATATAGCTGCACGTAATTTTTTTCCAGCACTTCCTGCTGGAGTTTCCAGAATTTTTCAAATTCTTTTATATCCATATTAACCCCGCGCCCAAGCAGTGCATCTCCTATATCTTCTGCCACCTGGTTGAAACATTTAAGCGTTACAGGCACGGTGGTTTTTTCTTTAAAGTTTTTTTTATCAGTATCAGGGCGTTGTGTGTATCCTGCCCTCATACCGCTGTATATGCCTTTTTTTCTAAATGCGGCCCCGAAAACTCCCGGCATAGCTGCAGAAAGCGCAATGGTGCAGGGCGTGTTTATTTGTGTCTGTTCAGTGTCGTCTACTGCGCGGCCGTCCATAAAAATTGTCTGAATTTTGTTCTCCAGGTAATCATCGCTGGCCGGAAGCACTTGTTTTAAAAAATTCTTTACCGGCATGCCTGCGGCGGCTTCAAACTTGATTCCCCGCGATACCAGCAGGCGCATCAGGCGGCTCAGGCCCGCAGGAATTATAAGCGTTAGCTCTGTTTCAGGCTGGCTGTTCATATGGTTTTTCTGATCCGGAGAATCTGCGGGGCCAGACCTTTCAAGTGTTTTTTTTCAGCCCTGCCGCCGCAGATTCTCCTGTGATGCGTCTTAGAAGTTAAATACCGTATCCAGATCGCTGCCGCTTATCTGAAAAGTGATGTTGTGGGGGGAAAGGGCTTCTTTTCTGAAATAATCCGGCAGACGGTCGTCCTCAGGCCCGAATCCTGCGCGCGCGTTAAAATCGCGCT
This sequence comes from uncultured Desulfobacteraceae bacterium, assembly GCA_964626455.1. Lineage (GTDB taxonomy): Bacteria > Desulfobacterota > Desulfobacteria > Desulfobacterales > Desulfosalsimonadaceae > Desulfosalsimonas. The sequence goes on from CAZVFQ010000022.1 coordinate 1,328, forward strand.
CCAGTTTGAGAATTTTCTTTCCCAGGTCGTTTACATCGTCAGCGGTGAAATTCAGCCCGTGAAACGAGTTGATCATGTCTATTAAGGCCTGGAATGTTTCTTCCTGATCAAGTATGGCAAAGGCGATAAACAGGCACATTCCTGTGGAGTCTATGGCTGCTGTGGCTATCTGCAGGTCTCGGGAAAGATCTATCTGACCTTCGGGCTTGAGTGCGTCCACGTTTCCGCCGACACCCAGCAGGTTTGCCGTAACCGCGTATCCCGCGGTATGATCAGCACCCATGGTGGAGGTTGCATAAGTGACTCCCATGCCCTGTACCGCTCGTGGGTCGTATGCGGGCATTGCCTGGTTTTTAACCACCGGTACCCTTTCTACGCCGAATACCTTGCCTGTTACACCTGCTCCGCTTCCAAGGATTCGTCCCAATGGTGTACCTTTGCCCACTTCCTTTACCAGTTCAATGGCCTTGTCTTTATCGCCGAATTCGGCAAGGCCCGCCTCCATTGCAACGCCTATGGTAGCTCCCATTTCAATGGTATCCAGACCAAAATCGTCATCCAGGCGGTCGAGCATTGCAATGGCATCCAGATCGTCTATGCCGCAGTTGCCCCCGTGGGACCATACGGTTTCGTATTCAGGCTGCTTGGTAAGATAATGTCCGTCCTTGTCCACCCATATGCCAGAGCAGCGGATAACACATCCCCGGTGGCAGCCGTGGGTGGCCTGGCCGCCGCGGGCGGTTTCGGTTTCAGCCTGGGTCTCTCCGCTTATTGCAGAGGCACCCTTAAACCTTCCGGTCTTGAAGTTGTAGGTGGGATATGCGCCCGCCTCGTTTACCACGTTTGTAAGCACGTTTGTGCCGTAGGCCGGCAGGCCCTGCCCTGTAACCGCATGCTGCCGTAATCCCTCAACAAATTTTTTGTTTGCCGCCTTGAATTTGTCCGTATCCTTTGCTTTGCGCATAGACATGCCAGAGTCGTCAAGCACTATGGCCTTGACGCCCTTGCTGCCCATTACCGCGCCGACACCGCCGCGGCCGGCATGCCTGGAAGGCCGCAGTTCCATGTCAGTAAATGCAATTGAGGCGGCTCCAAGCTTCATCTCTCCTGCCTGGCCTATGGATATACAGCATATTTTATCTCCGTATTCCGACTTGAGGTGCTCTACAGTGTCGTAATTTCCGGTCATTTTCAGGTTATCTGCAGGCTGTATTTCAACACCGTCCTTGTTGATCAAGATTTTGTAAAGCTTGTCTTCTGCTGGTTTGCCTTCAAGAACAATGGCGGCGTATCCCAGCCTTGCAAGCACCTGGGCGGGCTGGCCGCCGGAGTTGGCTTCCTTGATCCCGCCTGTAAGAGGGCTTTTGCACCCAACCGAGATTCTGCCCGACATGGCTGCCGCACTGCCGCTAAGCAGGCCCGGGGCGATTACAAGCTTGTTGTCTTCGCCAAGCGGGTGGCACAGGGGCGGGACCTCTTTGGCGATAATGGCCGAGGTCATGCCGCGGCCGCCGAAACCCGCATAATCGCCGATTGAATCGGTTCTGGCCGACGGCGCCTGGTCGGGTCCCATTTGAATGCGCAGAATTTTGTCCATTACAACACCTCCTGATATAGGCTGGTTTAAGAAAAAGGAACGACAAATTGTTTTTATTTTTATATTTTTATTCCAAATGGTGCTGATGTCAAGAATATTGATAGTGTTATTAATCATCGGCATCCAGGCCAAGGGCCGGATCCGGTTTTTTCCCGTCTTTGCCGTCTTTGTAGCATTTGCCCGCATACCAGTCTATTTGCCGGCATATACCGCGTATCAGGCTTACTTCTGCTGCGCGAAGGGGCAGTCTTGATAAAAAGCGTCTGAATCGGTCCAGCCAGTGTTCCGGATTTTCTGCCTGGATTACGCCTATGCGCACCAGAGTGTCTTTTAACTGGGCATACATGATATCAAGTTCATGGCGGGTCGCAAGCCTGGGGGAAAATTCCTGCGGCGGTGCAAGGCCTGCCTTGAAGAGCTCATAGCATATAATCATTACAGAATGCCCGAGATTAAGGGATGAAAACTGCGCTGTGGGGATATTTACCAGCCCGTGACACAATCTTAGTTCCTCATTTGTAAGGCCGCGGTCCTCGGGGCCGAAAACCACGGCGGTTCGGTTGTTTTTACAGATCGGAATAAGTCTGTCTGCCATTGTTTCGGGCGAAACCACTGCCCGGCGGCTGCCCCCGAGCCTTGCTGTTGTTCCTGCTATATAGCCGAACGCTGAAAGCGCTTCTTTAAGTTCGTCGTAGACCCGGATGCCGCGGACCACGCCTGAAGCCGCATGGGTGGCAAGTGTTAAAGCCCTGGATAAATCAAAATTTTCAGGATTTACCAGCACAAGATCACGCAGGCCCATGTTGCACATGGCCCTGGCTGCAGCGCCTATGTTTTCAGGATATCTGGGCCGGTTTAGTACAATGGTTATGTTTTCAAGGTTTGCTGTCTGCATTGATTTGTTTTTCCAGGTGATTTTCAGCGCTTTTTTGCATGCAGGCAGTGCAGTCCGGCTTTTGCCTACCGCCGGTGCTGCGGTGGCGGGCAAAGCCCTCGAGCCATTTTGAATCGGTTCTGGGGCAGGTGTGTATGTATTCTATGAAATCCACCAGCCGGTCCACCGCAGCCCTGTCCATGGAGTGCTCCATGCGGCATGCGTTGTCATCAGCTGTTTTTTCGTCAAGCTGGAGCACCCGGCTTAAAAAATTCTTTATCACCCTGTGCCTGCGGTTTATCTCCCCTGCCACTGCAGTGCCCTTTTTGGTGAGGGTGATAAAGCTGTAGGGCTCGTAGTTGATCAGTCCCTTTTCAGTCAGGCTTCGCAGCGCTCCTGTAACAGAGCCGCGCAGCACGCCCCGGTGTTCGGCAATGTCCTTTACCCTGGCTACCTTGTTGGTCTTTTCCAACTCGAGTATGGTTTCAAGGTAATCCTCAAGATTTTCCGAGAGTTCGATGCCCGTCATAACGGCCCCCTTTTGTTTGTCTAACGGAATATAACCTATTTTTGACCCCATGGCAAACAAAAGATAAATTTTATAAAAAAATTGTTGACACCAAATAAAGTTAGGTATACCAAACAATATAAAAACAGAATCTGATTGTTTAAGCAAACTTTAATTAGGGGAGATGGTATGCGCAGAATCAGCATGAGACAGATGAAGCAAAGACAGAACGGCAAAATTGCAGCAGTGCGGGCCAGGGGTGAGCTTGGCCGCAGGATACGCGATATGGGTCTGGTGCCGGGCACTTTTTTTACGGTCAAGGGCAGAGCCCCTTTAAAAGACCCGGTAGCACTGCGGATTGCGGGTTTTACATTGACGCTTAGAAACAACGAGGCAGACTTCATAGAAGTGGAGGTGGAATAAGCAGCCATGGCACATACTATTGCACTTGCTGGAAATCCGAATTCAGGAAAAAGCACCCTTTTTAATGCCATCACCGGCGCCCGCCAGCAGGTGGGAAATTATCCCGGGGTAACCGTGGAGAAAAAGACCGGCATTTACAGGATAGACGGTCAGGAATTTACCCTTGTCGATCTTCCGGGCACCTATTCCATGACCGCCTATTCGCTGGAAGAAGTCATTGCCAGGGATTTTATAGCAACCGAGAAGCCCGCGGTGGTTGTTGATATTGTTGATGCCTCAAACCTGGAGCGCAACCTTTATCTCGCCATTCAGATAATCGAGATGGGGGTGCCTGTGTGCATTGCACTTAACATGGTTGATGTGGCAGAAGCGCGGGGCCTTAAAATAGACGCCGCAAGATTGTCCGGGTTTCTCGGTGTGCCGGTTGTCCCCACCGTAGCAAGAACAGGCAGGGGAAAAAGGGAGCTGATGGAGGCCGCGGCTCTGACGGCTGAAAACCGCTCTGCAGCCCCGGGCCCTGCGATTTCCTACGGAGACGACATTGATGCCGCCCTGGCGGAAATGGAGCCTGTTATACGGGAGAATGGTTTTTTGACCGAGTATTATCCGGCCAGGTGGGTGGCGCTGAAATACCTGGAAGCAGACGAGCAGATAGTTTCTGCGGGCAGGAATGCAGACCCGGAGATATCTGCCAGGCTTGCCCGCATAGCAGATCGGGTGGCTAATCATTTAAACCTGACCCTGGACACCGATCCTGAATCCATGATCGCGGATCAGCGCTACGGGTTTATAAAAGGCATTCTGAAGCAGGGAGTGGTTCAGGTACACAATGAGCAGAACCGGCTTTACATGTCCGACAGAATCGACAAGGTGTTTATAAACAGGCTGGCAGGCCCGGTTATAATGGCAGGCATCGTACTGATGCTTTATCATTTCACTTTTGCAGCAAGTGAAATCCCAGTGGCGTGGCTGGAGCAAGGCTTTGCCGTTCTTCGGTCCGCCGTGGATGCCGGCATGTCTGAAGGCATTTTAAAGTCTCTTGTTATTTCCGGTATTATAGACGGGGTAGGCGGGGTGCTGGGATTCGTACCTATAATTCTGTTCATGTTTGTGGGGATAACCGTACTGGAGGACTCTGGTTATCTTGCCAGGGTGGCCTTCATGCTCGACCGGGTGTTTAAGGTGTTCGGCCTTCACGGAAGCTCTGTGATGCCTTTTATCGTTTCGGGCGGGATTGCCGGAGGATGTGCGGTTCCGGGGGTGATGGCTGCCAGAACCCTTAAGTCCCCCAGAGAAAGACTTGCCACCCTGCTTACGGTGCCCTTTATGAACTGCGGGGCCAAACTGCCGGTCTTTGCCCTGCTCATCGGCGCATTTTTCGCCTCGCACAAAGCCTGGATGATGTTTGCCGTAACCCTTATCTCCTGGGCAGGCGCCCTTATAGTGGCCTGGATACTGAGAAAAACATTGATCAGAGGAGAGTCCGCCCCTTTTATAATGGAGCTTCCTCCCTATCGTATGCCCACCCTGCGGGGAGTCGCAATACATGCCTGGGAGCGGACATGGCAGTATATCCGCAAGGCCGGCACCGTGATCCTGGCGATTTCTGTGCTGCTGTGGGCTCTTATGACCTTTCCGTCTCTTCCGGAGGAAAAGGCGGCTTCTTTTGGTCCTGACCAGGAGACGGCCCTTGCCCGGACAGAGCTGCAGTATTCGGCAGCAGGCCGCATAGGCGCCGCCCTGGAGCCGGCAACACGGCTTGCCGGGTTTGACTGGCGCACCAATATAGCTTTGGTGGGCGGGTTTGCAGCCAAGGAGGTAATTGTCTCCACCATGGGAACAGCCTATTCCCTGGGGGAGGTAGAGGCTGAAAAAAGTTCCGGGCTTTCCGAAAGATTATCGCGCTCTGATCAATGGAGCCCTCTTGCCGCGTTTGCTCTGATGATATTTGTGATGTTTTATTCCCCGTGTTTTGTAGCCGTGGTCTGCATTGCCAGGGAGGCGGGATCATGGAAATGGGCCGTGTTTTCAATGATTTTTAATACGGTTCTGGCATTTGTCCTGGCGGTGACCGTCTATCAGGCAGGAAGCCTGCTGGGATTCTGAGGCCTAAATTGAAGTGAGAAAAAAGGCACGGAAGGTACAGGCAATGATACAGGAAATAATAGTGTTTGTGATAATCGGGATCGCCCTGGGTTTTACAGCCCGCAACATCTTTAGGAGGCTTGCTGCAAAGCAGCCCTCTTGCGGTTGCGAATGCACTGACTGCGGGGATAAAAACAAATGCGATCAGGATATCTGAGGGCGGGATCTGATGATGTCGCGGATTTATGCAAAGGCCCTGAATGACATTTAATTCTTTTTTGAATTAAACTTCAGCCCTTTCTCTGCCGATAGATATGAAGGAAAACCCTGAAGGCATGCGGCAGGTTTCCCGAAATCTTCATGCATCCTTTCAGCCCGGACCTGGAGGGGGAAATGTTTCCGATCTGACAGACCCTGACGGCCTGAATCTGTTTGTGGAGTTTGCCAGGACGGTGGAAAACGAGGGCGCAGGCCATGTCCCCCTACAAGTGGCAGTGTTATTACCAAGAAGACAGAATAGAGTCCAAGCTTTCCTATGTGGCCGAATTTGAGCCCTGGGACTGGATAGTGGGCACCGGCAGCAGTAAATAGAAATTCGTTTAAGAGGGCTGAAATCAAAAAAACTTATATTTCTGAAAATTTTTATCAGCCCTCTTCGTATAAATCCATTCCCGGATAAAGCCGCCTGGCGCATTCAGGGCAGATGCCGTGGCTGAATTCAGCTCCTGAGTGCTCCTGGATATAGGATTCCACGGCCTTCCAGTATCCTTTGTCATCCCGGATTTTTTTGCATGAAGAACAGATGGGCAGCAGGCCTTCAAGCTGTTTGACATTTTCAAGGGCTTTTTTCAGTTTTTCAGTTTGCCAGGCCATTTGAAAATGCGATTCTATAATATGCCTGAACTGATCTATTACCATCCTGATTTCTTCAGAATAAACGTTTTTCTTGTCATCATGGATGCAAAGGGTGCCGAAGATTTTGCCTGACGGAAGCCTGAGAGGGTATCCCATATAGGAAATCAAGTTATGTTCGATTTCCGGGGCTTGATACCACATCTCGGATTCAAGGGCATTTGCTACCATGAGCGGCGCTTTTTCGTTTATCACCGCTTCACAGTAATGGCTGGCCAGCTCCACCCGAAGCCCCTCGTAAAAGGGGTTGTCCGGGTTGCTGCTCACCAGGAAAGCCTCGATTTCAGGCAGATCCACCCGGGTAATAGCAGCAGATTTAACCGACGCCAGGCGGCACAGCAAATCAACCATGCTCTGCCATTGATTAAAATCAATGATTTCATACGGATCAATATTTTTCAGCTTTAATGCATGTTGTCCCATTATTTTCTCTCCTCAGGGCAACTACTGAAAATTTTTGGTTCATATCTTCATTGCCCTGTTTCCGGCTTCCTTCCCGCAAAAACACAGGGCTGTGTGAGAAGCTTTTTACAGTCCCATCAATCATAAAAACCTAAATTTTTTATTATGAACATAATCCAATAAAAATTCAAGAGAAAAACAGATGTGCAGACTCTGAGTGATTTTGTTGTAAATCATAATATTTTCTGATAATTTTAAAACATATATCCTATTTTGGGGGATGAAATGAACAACACAGAAGACGATCCAGGCAAAAACGGTTTCCCATCAAAAACCTTTGCGTTTTCCGATCAGCCAGAGCTTTTAAGGATTGTCACAGAAAACATACTTGATCTGGTTTCCCTGACAGACCCTGAAGGAAACATTGAATTTGCAAGCCAATCACATGAAATTTTCGGCTATGATCCGGAATTCCTTGCCGGAAAAAACGTAATGGATCTCGTGCATCCCGAAGATCTGCCCCGGGTACAGGAAGCATACAATGAACTTATTTTACCAGGCAATCCCCGTAGAATCGAATATAGAGTCAGATGCAGGGATGGATCTTGTCTCTGGGTTGAAACAAGGGGAACCGCGTTAAGGGATAAAAATAATAATGTTAAGGGGATTGTATTCAGCTCAAGGGATATCACGGAACAAAAACGCTCTGAAGAGGCATTGCTGCAATCCGAGAATTACTACCGCGCCATATTCGAGACTTCTGGTTCGGCAATGTTTATAATTGAAGAGGACACCACTATTTCCAATATCAACTCCAACTTTGAAAAAATGCTCGGATATTCAAGGCATGAGATAGAGGGGAAAAAATCCTGGACAGAATTCGTACATCCCGATGATGTGGCGTGGATGAAGAAAAACCATTATTTGCGCCGGATTGATCCGGATGCCGCCCCTTTTAATTACGAGTTTCGCTTCTTTGCCCGCAGCGGAGAATTGCGCCACGGCCATCTGACAGTTGATATGATTGCCGGCACCGCGCAAAGCGTGTTTTCTCTTATAGATATCACCGAGAGCAAAAAAATAGAGAATGCCCTGCGGGAAAGCGAGGAGCGTTTCAGGACCGTGCTTGAAAACCTGCCCGGCGAAATCTTTGTCCATGATCTAAGTGGACAGATATTAATCGTTAATGATCAGGCCTGCAAAAATACAGGATATTCACGGGATGAATTACTGCAAATGTCTGTTTGGGAAATTGATCCCTGTGCCGCTTCCCGCAAAGACCAGGAGCGTTTGTGGCATCAGCTTGAAATCGGACAATCTGCGACGATAGAATCCATTCACATCAGAAAGGACAACACCCAATACCCTGTTGAAATTCATTTAACCGGAACCATTTTAGATGGACAGTCCGCTATTTTACCTGTGGCTTTTGATATAACCGAGCGGAAACAGGCCGAAACAGAACGGGAAAAGCTAAAGGCCCAGCTTGCCCAAGCCCAGAAAATGGAATCGGTTGGGCGCCTGGCAGGCGGTGTGGCGCATGATTTCAACAATATGCTCTCCATTATCAACGGCTATGCGGAGATAACCATTGAAATGCTTGATCCCGGCGATCCGGCCCGGGAAAATATTGAGGAAATATACAACGCAGGCACGCGTTCTGCCGGCATTGTACGACAATTGCTGGCATTTGCCCGCCAGCAGACGATCAGCCCGATGCATCTGGATTTAAATGATACGATTTCGGACATGCTAAAGATGCTACAGCGACTGATCGGCGAGGATATTGAGCTCGCATTGCATCCCGGAAACAATCTGTGGCCCGTAAAAATAGATCCTTCCCAGGTTCACCAGGTGCTGGCAAACCTTGCGGTAAACGCACGTGACGCCATTTCCGATGTGGGGAAATTAACAATAGAAACAAAAAACGTTATATGTGATGAGGATTATTGCAAAAATTATGCATACTTCATACCCGGCCAATACGTGATGGTGGCGGTAACCGACAACGGATGCGGCATGGAACAGCAGATAAAAGAAAACCTGTTTGAGCCGTTTTTTACCACCAAGGATATCGGTAAAGGAACAGGCCTCGGACTGTCAACAATTTACGGCATTGTGAAACAAAATGACGGTTTTATAAATGTTTACAGCGAGCCCGGTATAGGGACAACTTTTAAAATCTATCTGCCCTGCTGCCAGGCGCAGCAATCCGCGCCGGCCTATACCCGGGAACCAACGGAGCAATTGCCCGCCGGATATGAAACCATCCTGCTGGTCGAAGACGAGCCGGCAATTTTAAAGATGGGAAAAGACATGCTGAACCGTCTGGGCTATACCGTGCTTGGCGCTGACAGACCGCAGGACGCTTTGCAGCTTGCTGAAAAATATGAGGACTCCATAGACCTGCTTATAACAGACGTGGTCATGCCGGAGATGAACGGCCGCGACTTGTCCGATGAGCTTACCGCCCGCAACCCCGGACTTAAAACCCTTTTCATGTCCGGTTATACCGCAGATACCATTGCACACCACGGCGTTCTCAACAGCGGCGTGTACTTTATTGAAAAACCATTTACAATTGAGGATCTGGCTGTAAAAGTCCGCAGGATTTTTGAGCAGCAATAGAGGTGTTGTCACGCTTTTTGCCTAATCCATGCCCGCCCCCCGGATCAAAGCTGACGAGTACAGCCCCAGGGCAGACACGTTGCAAATACCAGCCCTCCAATCACCGGACTTTTTTCCAGGAATCCCCCAAAAAATTTGTTGGACTAAACTTCAAGCCTAACCCTTCCGATGAATAGTATAAATACGGTAAAAATTTCCAGGGCCTTCAGGCGCGGAAAGCTTTGTCATTAAAGGGAGATTAATGATTATTCGTCTGTTGCAACCAAATTGCGGCCGCCTGTCTTGGCCCGGTACATAAGCTTGTCAGCCGTGTGCAGCATATCATCAAAACATGTGCCGATTCGAGAGGTTACACCCGTGCTTATGCTTATATTAAGCGTGTGCTTTCCCACGTGTAAGGGTTTTTCATGTATGGAGGCCCTCAGGCGGTCAAAAAGGGGTTTTTCTTCTCCTGGATCGACGTTGGTGCATATCGCAGCGAATTCTTCTCCTCCAAGGCGGGCGATTATATCGCTGTCTCGCAGCTCATCTGAGAGCTTGTCTGCCACATGCCTGATTGCCCTGTCACCGGCAAGGTGGCCGTAGGTGTCGTTTATGTGCTTGAGAAAGTCTATATCCATCATGGCAACTGTAAGTTTAAGGGAGCCGCGTTTGAAATTTTCATACAGCTTTTTGCCAATTTCAAAAAAATACTTCCGGTTATAAAGCCGGGTCAGAAAATCCCGGTTTGACTGTTCTGTGAGCTCTCCGAGGACCTCTACGAGCTGAAGGTTCAGCATAACCCTTACATGGAAGTCTTCAATACGGAATGGTTTTTCAATGCAATCGCTGGCACCGTTTCTAAGAAGGGTGATACGCTGGTAATCCTTTGATTTTTCACAAACAGGGATGATGGAAAGATGGTTCTTTTTATAATTTTCGCGGATGCTGCGTATAAGGTTAAAATCGTTTTTTTCGCATATATCGCCGTCAATTATCATAAGCTTGATCGACGGCTCCTGTTTAAGTCTGGACTCCGCCTCTTTGGCACCGCGTGCCTCTATTACTGAATATCCCTTGTTTGAAAGAAGGTTGCGCATGAGATTCATTGAAAGCGGTTCATCGTCAACTATGAGCATCTTGGAGGAATCTGCAAAAAGGCTTCTTTTTAAAAGCTGGATTATGTATTCAAGATTATAGCCGGAGTAGTCAGTGACATAATCGAGAACATTGCCTGCAAACGCAATCTGCCTGGAAGAAACAGGGATACCGTCTGTTACTGCTATAGTGGGTGTATTTTTTATTAATTACAACTAATTGTTTTTGCCGGTTTTGTCAATTACCGGGTATGAAGGCTATCAGGTGAGGGATATAACAAAATAAGGGAAGCTTAGCTTATGAACCTGTCTTGTAATAATTTTAATACAGTAAAATACCGGCTACTTGTGGAAAACGCCAATGATATTCTTTACACACTTTCCCCGGAGGGTTTGTTTACCTATGTTTCGCCGAAATGGCAGGAACTTCTCGGCTATGATCCTTCGCATGTCAGGGGAAAATCGTTTGAGGTTTTTGTACATCCTGAAGACGTTTATATCTGCAGAAACTACCTTAACCGGATTGTTTCCACCGGCGAAAAACAGAACGGGGTCTGCTACAGAGTCCGGCATCTTGACGGCAGGTGGATGTGGCACGAGTCAAACGCCTCCCCCTTAAAGGATGCAGAGGGCAAAGTAACCGAATTTCTGGGGGTTGCCCGGGATATCACAGAAAAAAAAGAGCTTGAAAAACAGCTGGTTGAAAGCAATGAACAGCTTGAAAACCTGCTTCTCGAACTTCCCGTGGCAGTTGTAATCGTTGATTACAATTCCAGGAAAATCCTTGATTTAAACCCCAAGGCCACAGCGATTCTGGGCTATACACCGGAGGAGCTGGTGGGACGCAAATGCAATGATTATATCTGCCCCGCCCAGGAGGGCAATTGCCCCATTATTGATATGGGAATGGAGGTCAATCACTCTGAGAGAGAGGTTGTAAACTCTTCCGGGGCCAGGATTCCCATTTACAAGTCGGCCATTACAACTCATCACGGGGCAAGAAAGGTGATCCTGGAATGCTTTACCGATATCAGCCACATGAAGGAAATGGAGCGCAGACTCCAGCAAATGGCCCGTACAGATGATTTAACAGGGCTTTTTAACAGGCGCTATTTCATGGAATCTGTAAAAAAGGAGCTGGTACGATCAGAAAGATATAAGATTCCGGTATCAATGATCATGTTTGACATAGACCATTTCAAGTCCATAAATGACAGATACGGCCATACTGCAGGTGATGAAATTTTAAGGCAGATAAGCCGTATCTGCAGGGAAAATTTTCGTCAAACAGATATTCCCGCAAGGCTTGGGGGAGAGGAGTTCGGGATACTGATGCCTGAATGCGGGATCCGGGAATCCGGTGCAAGCGCAAAGCGCCTCAGAGAAAAAATCGCAGACAGTGCGTTTGTTTTTGAAGGCAACCGTATCCGGTGTACAATCAGCATTGGAATCGCAGAATATGTCGGGGGAACAGAAGATATGGAAGCCCTGATACGCAGAGCAGACGAGGCCATGTATGAGTCGAAAAATAGAGGCAAAAACCAGGTGAGCTTTGCCGGAGACAAGAAATGACAGAAAAATTTTACCTCGGCATGAATCTGTCCGATAAGTGAATCATGCAACAGTAAAATAAATGTTTCAAGGAGCTATAAATGGCAGGTGTCCTGGTAATAGATGATGATGATGCGATAAACAGGCTTATTGAAAAAAGCCTTCGCCCTCTGAATCACCAGGTACAGCAGGCATACACACTTAACGACGGGCGAAGGCTTGCAGCAGAACAGGTTTTTCACGTGATATTTCTCGATGTTGTCCTTCCCGACGGAAGCGGGCTTGACGTGATCCGGGAGTTCATGAGCCTTGCATACAAGCCTGAAGTTGTAATTATTACTGGGAAAAATGATCCCGGCGGGGCGGAACTCGCACTTGAAAAGGGCGTTTTTGATTATATTAAAAAGCCGTTCGGGATAAACGAGATCCGCCTGGCATGTTCCAGGGCCATGGAATTCAGAGAATCAAGGCTTCAAAAGCAGGAGCCAAAAATTATTGAATGTGATGGTATTGTGGGCTCCAGCGCCCTTATGAAAGAATGCCTGTATTCCATGGCCAGGGCTGCGGCAGGGAGGCATAACATCCTTATCACCGGGGAAACCGGCACAGGAAAGGAGCTTTTGGCAAAGGCGGTGCATCAAAACAGCCCCAGGGCGGAGAAAAATTTTATTATAGTCGATTGCGCCGCGTTAAAAGACACCCTTCTGGAAAGCACGCTTTTCGGGCATGAAAAAGGGGCCTTTACAGGAGCCGAGACCCGGCGGGAGGGGCTGGTCTTTCTTGCTGACGGAGGCACATTGTTTCTGGACGAAATCGGGGAACTGGACCTGGATGCCCAGAAAAGCTTTCTGCGTCTGCTCGAGGAAAAGCGCTTTTATCCGCTTGGCGCAAAAAATGAGCGCTACAGCGATTTCCGGCTGGTTGCCGCCACCAACCGGGATCTTTATGAAATGAGCAGGGCCGGGGAGTTCAGGGCCGACCTTTATTACCGTATATGCGGCCAGCAATTACATATTCCCCCACTGCGGGAGCGACCCGGGGATATCCGCGATCTGGTATTTTATTATGTGGACAGAATATGCGAAAGGATGAACATACCCGTCAAAAAGATATATCCGGAATTTTTAGAAGCCCTGGAAGGACTCGGGTGGCCTGGTAATGTCAGGGAACTTGTAAATACACTGGATGAAGCCATATCAAGCTTCCCGGAGGATCCGGCGCTTCACGTAAGACATCTGCCGACCCGTATACGGGCGGTTCTGAGAAATGATAAAAGAGGCAGCACCGGAGAAACCGGTCATGAATCCTGTGAAAACTTCAATTATATTGATACTGAAAAACCGCATGACTGGAAAAGTTTCAGAAAGCAGGCGGTGGATTGCGCTGAAAGACGGTATTTCCAGGCGCTTTTTTTCAAAGCAGAAGGTGGAGTAAAAGAAATGGCAAAAATTTCAGGCCTTACCCAGGCCAGGGTATATGACATGATAAAAAAGCATGGACTGGCAAAGTCCTCTGCGTGATTATTATAAAACTGCCTTGTTGTTTTTCAAATTTTATCTGAAAACGCCTTTCTGAAATATTTTCCTTTTAAATCAAAAGATTCAGTTGCACCTCCTTTTATTTTTTCCTCTTTGTTTTCAAATTTTATTTGAAACTGCTTTCTCCCTTTTTATTTCCCTGTAAGGTCTTTTTTATATTTTTAACAGTTATTTCAATAGGTTAATTATATAATCATATGGTGGCATGCATCTTGTAATATAAACAGTGCTTATTAAAAATTTTTCCATAAAAGGAATTAAAGTGCTGATTTTTTTTAACACAGACCCTGATGTCGCGGCTGCTGGCCTACTCAAAGAAAAAATAGCCCGTAGTCTGCCGGAAACAGAACTTGAGTTTCATGGCAGCACGAAAAGACTTGCTGAAAGGCTCCGAAGGCGAACACATGACATTGACATGTTGTTGGTAGTGATTTCTGATATATCAGGTCTTTCCGAACTCGAACAGATCAGGGGTCTATTAAAGGATCTGTGTCTGGTACTGGTTGTTTCTCATGGGGTGGGGCAACAGACAGCTCGGTTATACAGGCTCTATCCGAGAAGCGTATTGCTTCTCGGAGAGGAAACAGGATGGATAGTGGATTTTGTAAGAAATAAAATGCAACACTTAAAAAAAGGGAGGGAAGAAAATGTTTAAGAACATGAAACTCGGAACCAAGCTGCTTCTGGCCTTTTTGTTTGTAGGGCTTGTGCCTTTTGCCGTAATGGGGGGGGTCTCGCTTTTCAACTCGTCAGATGCGCTTGAAACACAGGCCTACAACCAGCTGACAGCCATGCGTGAGATGAAAACCAATCAAATCTCTTCATTTTTCTCAGAGCGACAGGGCGACATGGAGGTGCTTTTAAGTACCGTAAAACAGATTGAACAGGAATCTTTCAACAAGTTAAAAAGTGTCCAGCAGCTCAAAAAAAGCCAGCTTGAGCAGTTTGTCGGCAAGCTACACGATGACATCAATGTTCTTTCAAGGAGCAAGGATGTGATGCATGCCTACGAGGAGCTAAATACCTATCATGATGACATGGGTTTCGGGCGGAACGACGATTTTGAAGTGGATTCCGACACATACGACGAAATCTGGAGAGAAGCCAACACGTCCCTGGAAAAATACGTCGAGGACTTCGGATATTATGATGTTTTCCTCATGTGCAGGCCGCATGGTCATGTAATGTTTACCCAGGCAAAAGAAGATGACCTCGGCGCCAACCTGAATGCAGGCTCCTACAAGGACGAGGGGCTGGCAAGACTGTGGAAAAAGGTTGTCAGCCGGGAATCCATGGTTATAGAGGATTTCTCCTCTTACAGCCCCAGCGGGGGCAAGCAGGCAGCTTTTGCAGGAGGACCCGTATATGATGATGACGGCAACATGGTGGCAGTGGTGGCCCTCCAGATACCTTCAAGCGCAATCAATGACATTGTTCAGCAGAGGCAGGGCCTCGGGGAAACAGGAGAGACATATCTGGCAGCAGAGCAAAACGGTGATATCAGGTTTAGAAGCGATCTGCAGACTATGGGCGACGGGGAATACGTCATCGGATATGATGCCACAGACATTGCCCCTGAGTATTTGACCCGGACTCTTTCAGGAAAGCCTGTTGAAGATGTTTTCACCGATTCAGCAGGCAATCCTGTGATGGTTGCAGGCGATATCGTTGATGTGGGAAGCGGTGTCAAATGGGCCATGGTGACTAAACAGAACATGGAAGAGGCTCTTACCAATACAGCAAACAAGGGGGATACTGATTACTTTACCAAGTATATAGATCAATACGGCTATTACGATCTGTTCCTGGTAAACGAGCACGGAAAGGCTTTTTACACGGTTGAAAAGGAATCCGATTACCAGACCAATCTTATGGACGGCAAGTATGCAGATTCCAACCTGGGCCGGCTTATCCAGAAAGTGGCCCGGAGCCAGGAATACGGCCTTGCCGACTTTGAGCCCTATGCGCCCAGCAATGACGCGCCATGCGCATTTATCGCCCAGCCTCTGGTAAACAACGGGCACACAGAAATGATCGTTGCCCTTCAGCTTTCCTTGGATGCCATAAACAACATCATGCAGCAGCGCGACGGCATGGGGGAAACAGGCGAGACCTACCTGGTGGGCCAGGATAAGCTCATGCGGTCAGATTCATTCCTTGATCCTGAATCTCACTCGGTTGAAGCCTCTTTTGCCAATCCTTCACAGGGCAAAGTCGATACAAAGGCTTCCCAGGAGGCATTGGCAGGCAACACTGACGAAAAAGTGATCATGGATTATAACGGCAATCCGGTTCTTTCCGCTTATAACCCCATAGACGTCGGGGAGACCACCTGGGCGCTTATTGCTGAAATAGACGAATCAGAGGCTTTTGCAGCTGTTACGGCAATGAAATGGGTGGTGGGCATACTTGCCATTGTAAGCATTGCCGGCATAGTTCTTCTGGCCATGTTTATTACAAGATCCATTACAAAGCCCATAAGCCGAATCGTGCAGGGCCTTAGCAGCGGATCAGAGCAGGTTGCTTCTGCCTCCAACCAGGTGGCCTCATCCAGCCAGTCCCAGGCGGAAGGCGCAAGCCAGCAGGCCTCCAGTCTGGAAGAGACATCATCATCGCTCGAGGAAATCGCATCCCAGACCAGACAGAATGCAGAAAATGCCGAGCAGGCAGACAGCGCGGTAAAGGAGACTGTTTCTGTGGTTGAAAAGGGTGTTGACTCCATGCAGCGCATGAATGCGGCCATAACCGAAATCAGGGAATCTTCAAACGAGACTTCCAAGATCATCAAAACAATTGATGACATTGCTTTCCAGACAAACCTGCTCGCGCTGAATGCAGCAGTGGAGGCCGCCCGGGCAGGCGAGGCAGGAAAGGGATTTGCAGTGGTGGCAGAAGAGGTAAGAAACCTTGCCCAGAGAAGTGCCGAGGCCGCCCAGACAACATCCCAGCTTATTGAAAAATCCCAGGAAAACTCCGGAAACGGAGTGACCGTGGCAGAAGAGGTCGCATCCCAGCTAAATTCAATAAAGGAAAGTTCGGCCAAGGTCAATACCCTCATAGGCGAGATCACCGCCGCATCCAAGGAACAGTCCCAGGGAATCGATCAGGTCAACACCGGTGTCTCGGAGATGGACAAGGTTGTGCAGCAGAATGCTGCTGATTCAGAGGAATCCGCAAGTGCGGCAGAGGAGCTTTCCTCCCAGGCCACTGAAATGGAGCGTATTGTAGCAGAGCTGGAATCTCTGGTTTACGGCAGGGCGGGTACCGGAAAAACCGGAAGCACCGGTTCTTCTATCCAGTCCGACCAGTCCGGCCAGAGCCGGAGCGGTAAAAATGCTTCCGGGTCACGGCAAAAATCCGGGAATACCGGGCAGAAACAGGTTACAAAAAAACCCGGAACCCGCTCTGATCAGGGAAAGTCCCGGCAGAAAGCAGACCAGGTGATTCCCCTGGATGATGATGAGTTCAAGGATTTCTGATTTGACTGAAACAGGGATTTAAAAAATAAGGGCGGGAATACCCTGCCCTTATGAAAAAAGAAAGGGGATACGCATATGGCTACCCGGGCAATTGATGATCAGGACAGTCTTGCTGACCTGGCAGGAAAATATTTGACCTTTAATCTGGGGGATGAGGGATACGGCATTGAGATTTTAAAGGTCCAGGAGATTATCGGCATGCAGGAGATAACCAAGATTCCCAGGACACCTGACTATGTAAAGGGGGTGATCAACCTCCGGGGAAAGGTGATTCCCATAATAGACCTGAGAATAAAATTCGGCATGGCAGAAGAGGAACATACCCGGAAAACCTGTATCATAGTGGTTCATGTGAAGCGCGGGGAAACCTCTCTGATAATCGGCATTGTTGTGGACGAGGTCTCAGAGGTTCTAAACATATCAGGCGCTCAGATTGAATCAGCTCCTTCGCTCGGAGGACGGGTGGATACCCGGTTTATACTGGGCATGGCAAAGACCGAGTCTGCTGTGAAAATTCTTCTTGATATCAATAAAGTGCTGTCAGCAGACGAGATGGAGGCTTTGGGCCAGTCTGAAAATGCATTAACATGAGCCAACCGCAGGGGGCGGTTTTCTGCATAAGCCGCCCCTGCAAAATAAGGTTTGCACGAAATGGGGTCTGTCAAAAAACGCATTTTGATTTTATTCTCATGGTTACCGCTGCTTTTTGCCGCCTGCCTGTTTTGTCTTTTTTCCTGCGGTATGGATTCTGATACAGATTTTCCATCCTATAAGGAGTTTAAAAAGCAGGAGCTAAACAGGCTGATCGAGATAAGAGATGCCAAGGCGGAAAAGGCTGGAAAATGGCTTAAACATCAGAAAGATAGCCTTGAGGACAGCAAAACCCGAAAACCCCTTTTCGGATTTTTTACACAAATGAAAAAACTGGTTTCAACAGGCGCGGATAAAGACAGGTTTCTTGATCTGAACAGGGAAATAGAGCATTTTTTTGTTTATAACCTGAGTTCTTTTTACGATATACTGTTTATTGATGAAAACGAAAAAGTATTCTATTCTGTAAAAATGGAAGATGATTTCCAGTCAAGTCTTAAAACCGGGCCGTACTCAAAAACACGGCTTGCCGAAATAATCAGGAAGGAACCTGAAAAGACAGAGTTCGTTGATTTCCAGTATTACGGGGCTTCTGACGAGGCCGCTGCATTCTGCGTGATTCCTGTGAGAAAAAACGGAAACTACAGGGGAACCATAGCACTTCAGCTCTCTATAAATCATTTAAATCAGCTGCTGACACAGCGATCCGGGCTGGGAAAAACAGGCGAGGCCTACCTGGTTAATAACAGTCACCTTATGCTCACTGAGTCCAGATTCATAAATTCAAGCACGGTTCTTTCCAAAAAAATAGATACTGCCGCGGTAGACGACATGGCCGGACAGAGCGGGGCAAATGTCATTACAGACTACAGGGGCACCAGGGTATTGAGCACTTTCCGCAGTATTTCCGCAGGCAGGACCAACTGGCGCATCATTGTTGAAAAAGATGAAAATGAAGTAATTACTGATTATTACAGAGCACATTCCGGCAAACTTTTCCCCCTGCTCGCAGAATCAATAAAAACCCGCACGGAAAAGCAGAAAAAAAAGGCCGCGGGCCTGCCTTTACCGGGACAAGAAGCCAAAAGGGTTGATGTGAGCGAGCTTTTGCGGGCAGGGGGCAGAAAACAGCTTTTTACCCCGGGGATTACAACGTGTACGGGCGTGGTTGCCTGCGGCCCCGGGGGATCTGCCTATATGGCACATCTTTCGCCAACTGACACAAGCTATGAATCTTATGAAAACCAGGGTCAGCAGGCAGGTATAAGGTCCACTGACCTGGTGTCTTTAATGCTTCGGCGCATTCAGTATTTTGAGATAAAGCCGTGCCAGCTCCACGAGCTCAGATTCATGATAGCAGCCCCTCATGCAGAAAGCCTGAAAGGAATAATTGAAAAGCTTACAGATGCAGGAATTTCTCTGGCTCAGATCAGGGCGGGGATAAGCAGGGAACCCTCAGGGGCTTCTTTATTTTATAATGTAGATGAGTGCGCCCTTGAAAGCTTCTGGTACACTGACAGGGAAAAGCCTGTATACAGAGTTGATTTTGACAGTCTGCCTGATCTGGCCGGCCTTGTAGGTGAGTTGGAATATTAGTGAAATAAAGATATATTTGTTTTTAAAACAATTTTTGTTCCATGCAGGATGGTAAATTATGGGATCAGATATAAACCGGTTCCCGCCCTGGTTTAAGGCCGCGCTTGCGGCTGTTTTACTGGTGTTTTTATCCGGAGGTTCCTGGTTCTATGTGGTCCAGGAAGAAGAGATGGCAAAAAGGGCAGAAAACGAACTTGCCGCCATTGCCGCCCTTAAGGCCCACAGGATCGCCGAATGGAGAGAAGATCAGCTTAAAGATGCGGCGTCCATAATGAACTATCCTTCTTTTTCCGATAAATTCCTTTTTCCGTTTATTAACTCGCTACCGGCTACAGGAAAAAGTGCTGAAACCCTGCTGCTAAAACAGGAAGGCGAATACATCCGATACCTAAACAGTCCCGGTTATTCAGATAAAGCCCCCCTGGAAATGAAAACGCCTGTCAGCAGGGAAAGTGATCTGTTCGTCATGGCGGTTTTAAGCGGAAAGGGGGTTGTGCGCGGCATTGATTACAGGGGCGTTGACGCGATCTCCGCTGTTGAGCCGGTGTCCGGATCCCCGTGGTTTGTTGCAGCCAAGGCGGACGCGGACGAGGCTTTTGCAGACTGGCACTTAAGATCAATGCTGATCCTCGGCTTCATGCTGGCAGCCGGCCTTGCACTGGCAGCACTCGGGCTTGTCATGTGGCAGAAGGAAAAGAAAACCCATTACAGAACGCTCTATCTCTCAGAGGCAGTACATCGCGAAAGCCTGGAGCGCCACAGAACAACGCTTAGATCCATAGGAGACGCAGTCATTGTAACAGACGATGACGGCAGGGTGGAAATGCTCAATCCTGCGGCCGAAATCCTCACCGGGTGGACTGAATCAGAGGCCCGCACAAAACCCCTTGGGGTAATTTTCAATATTGTGGACGAGAAGACAGGCCAAAAAGCTGAAAATCCCGTGACAAAAGTACTGCGGGAAAACACGGTGGTGGGGCTTGCAAACCATACCCTCCTGATTGCAAAAGACGGGACCAAAAGGCCCATTGCAGATTCAGGAGCGCCTATCCGAGATCAGGACGGCCGTATCACTGGCGTGGTACTTGTTTTCAGCGACCAGAGCAAGGAAAGGCTTGCCTTGGGCATGACAGAAATCCGCCTTGACCTGATTGAATATGCCGCAGGCCATACCCTGGACGAACTCCTTACAAGGGCGCTTGATGAAATAGGGGGAATTGTTGACAGCCCCATAGGTTTTTATCTTTTCCTTTCCCAAGACGGGCAATCCATAACTCTTCAGCAGTGGTCAACACGGACCAGAAACGAGTTCTGCAGCTTAGAAGGCCAAGGGTTTTATTACCCCCTGAAAGAGGCCGGGGTGTGGGTTGACAGTGCAAGAAATGGCAGGCCGGTGGTTCATAATGACTATGAAAGCCTCAGACAAAAAAAGGGCCTGCCTGAAGGACATCCTTTCGTGATAAGGGAGCTTGTGGTTCCGGTGATGCGCAATAACAAAGCCGTTGCCGTCCTGGGGGTGGGAAACAAGCCTTATGATTACACGGAAAAAGACGTGGAGGTGGTATCTTATCTGGCAGACGTGACCTGGGAGATAGTTGAGCGCAAAAAGGCCGAAGCCGGGCGGGAACAGCTTCTTTCTGCAATTGAGCAGACAGGCGAAATGATCGTGATTACGGATACGGACGGTACCATACAATACGTTAATCCTGCTTTTGAGCAGATAACCGGATATGAAAAAGACGAGGCAATCGGGCAGAATCCGCGCATATTAAAAAGCGGCAGGCATGATAAGGAATTTTACCGTGATCTGTGGGACACGATATCCGGCGGAGGCATCTGGCGGGGGCGGATTTTCAACAAGAGAAAGGACGGAACCATTTATACCGAGGATGCCACCATAACCCCTGTCCTGGATAATTCGGGGAATATTGTGAATTATGTTGCCGTAAAACACGACATAACAGAGCGTTTAAAGCTGGAGGACCAGCTCAGGCAGGCCCAGAAGATGGAGTCAGTGGGCAGACTGGCAGGCGGAGTGGCCCATGATTACAACAACATGTTAAGCGTTATTATCGGTCACTCCGAGCTTGCTATAGACAAGACAGACCCGGGGGATTCAGTGCGCAGTGATCTGCAGGAGATCCTGAACGCTGGAAAAAGATCATCCGAGATAACAAGACAGCTTCTTGCATTTGCCAGAAAACAGGATGTAAGCCCTGTTATTCTTGATCTTAACAAGACGGTTGAGGGCATGCTAAAAATGCTGCAGCGCCTGATAGGCGAAGATATTGATATAGCATGGCATCCGGGAGCAAGTCCGGGCAGTGTCAAAATTGATCCTGCCCAGGTTGACCAGTTGCTGGCAAACCTTTGCGTTAATGCAAGAGATGCAATTGAAGGGGTTGGAAAGCTTGCAATAGCGACCTTCAATGCAGTGTTTGGCCGGGACTACTGCGCCCGCAATATTGGTTTTGCGCCCGGCAGATATGTATGCCTTGCCGTAAGCGATGACGGCTGCGGCATGGATAAGGCAACCCTTGAAAATATTTTCGAGCCCTTTTTTACCACCAAGGATGCTGACAGAGGCACAGGCCTGGGGCTGTCAACTGTTTACGGAATCGTAAAGCAAAACAGCGGTTTTATAAACGTCTACAGCGAGCCGGGAAAAGGAACCACGTTCAGGATTTATCTCCCCCTTCATAAAGGAGAGCAGGCAGGCGGTCAAAAGCAGGCAGAACACGAAATTCCCAGGGGCAGAGGGGAAACCATCCTGGTGGCAGAAGATGATGCCTCCACCCTTAAGATGGCCCAAATGGCCCTTGAAAGCCTTGGCTACAAAGTTCTGACAGCAGCAACGCCCGCAGAGGCCTTAGATCTTGCAAAACAGCACGGGGAAAAGATCCGCCTGCTTGTCACGGATGTGATAATGCCGGAAATGAACGGAAAGGAACTCGCCGGGGAGATTAAGTCCATGTACCCGGGCATAAGGTGCCTTTACATGTCAGGTTATACTTTTGACGTGATCACTCACAGGGGAGTGCTTGACAAAAACGAAATACTGGTACAGAAACCCTTTTCCATAAGGGAACTGGCAGCAAGTGTAAGAAAGGGCCTGGATGCGGGTAACTAACCTCATTTTGCCTTTCCTTCCAGGAGCCTTACAGAAAAACTTTAAAGTTTATCCTTTCGCCGCCGATAAATTACAAAGACTATTTTTGCCTGTCCACGGAATCAAGCCCTGTGTGCCGATTTCGATCCTTTTAAAAGGGCCGCAAAGGCACAGCAGCGCTATCCGTAAATTAACGGCTATACCGGACATGCCCCGAGGCTGCAGATGGTGGTAAAATTTTAAAAGTTTGAAACTCAGTTCAGGAATCAAAAAGGAATTGTTTATGGAAAACCTGATCGTATTTGTCTATCTTGCAGCGGTTCTGGCCATTGGGCTTCTGGCGGGACGCAATATCAGCAATATGCGTGAATTCGCAGTAGCAGGCAAGTCATACGGGGCTATGGTTATTTTTGCCACTCTTTCAGCCTCCTTTATCGGCGGCGGCTTTTCCATGGGAAACGCGGAGCGGGTTTTTCTGATCGGTATTACCAATATCATTGCACTTTGGGGATTCAGCCTCAAGGAGATCCTGGTGGCAAGGTATATAGCTCCCAGAATGGGAAAGTATCCGGATGCAGTATCCGTGGGGGACATCATGAATAGTCACTATGGCAAAACTGCCCAGGTTTTTTCCGGGATATTCGGCTTTATCCTGTGCGCAGGTATCCTGGGGGCACAGGTGGGGGCCATCGGCTATGTCTTCAACCTGTTTCTCGGCATTGACAGGATATGGGGCATACTTATCGGCTGCGGCATAGTGATTACCTATGCTACCGTAGGCGGCATGCGGGCAGTTATATGGACGGATGTTTTCCAGTTCATTGTCCTTGCCGTTGGCATTCCGCTGACCCTGTATTTCGGGATTCAGCATGCAGGCGGTCTGTCCTCTGTCAAGGAGGCGATTCCTGCCGGCCACCTGACACTGCCCGGCCAGCCGAAGGCCCTGGTTGGGCTGCTGTCATTGTTTTTAACATTTCTGCTCGGGGAAACCCTGGTGCCGCCATACCTTCAGCGTCTTTTGATCGGCCGCAACCAAAAGGAGGTTAGCCGGGGCACTCTTTACAGCGGTCTGTTTTCCATTCCCTTTTTTGCAGTCACCGGCCTTATAGGCATTGTGGCCCTGGCACTTAATCCGGAGTTAAACCCCAACCTGGCCATGCCCTTTGTCATGCAGCAGGCCCTGCCGCCGCTCATCCAGGGTATTGTGACAGGGGCGATGATCGCCATAATCATGTCGTCGGCAGACTCCTTTCTGAATGCGGCAGCCATTTCGTTTAGCAACGATATTGTAAAGCCGTTGCGCAAAAAGCCGGTGCTGCATGCCACGGGTCTTAAGCTGGCCCGGCTGGTTACCCTGGCAGTGGGAGTGCTTGCGGTTGTATTTGCCATATCAATTGAAAGCGTACTCGATATTCTTATCTATTCCTACAACTTCTGGGCGCCTATTATCCTGGTGCCCCTGGTCCTGGCCGTACTGGGTCTGCAGGCAAGCCGCATCCGGTTTTTGTGCGGGGCGGCGGCAGGGATAGCTGCAGTGATAATCTGGAGCTATCTACTGAAAAAACCATGGGCTGTAGACGGCCTTGTCATCGGCGTTTTTGCCAACCTGTTTGTTTTTATGGCGGTGGACCGTAAAGGAGCAGGCGTCTTTTCAGCAGCCAGGCCAAAGGAGCCTGAATCAATGCTTATTAAATCTGGTCTGAGCTGATACAAAATCAATAAGGAAATACTGTTATGAAAAAAAAATGCATGCTGTTCTGCATCGTACTCTTTTTGGGCGCGGGGTGTGCCGGCAATCCTTACAAAGACACCGTCACCCAGACCTCCACTATCGACATCCTGCTTGCCGGGGTTTATGAGGGGGACATGACCCTGGGCGAATTAACCGGATACGGGGATTTCGGCATCGGAACGTTTAACCGGCTTGACGGCGAAATGATCCTGCTTGATGGAGAAGTTTACAAAGTCAGGGCCGACGGTCGGGTATACCGGCCCGGAAATGACGAAAAGACCCCGTTTGCTGCGGTATCGCGCTTTGAGGAAGACACGTGCATTAAAATCAAGGAGCCTGTCAGCCGGCAAGAGCTTCAATCGTTGATAGACGACCATATCAATGACCCCCACCTGTTTTATGCGATCCGGATTACCGGAAATTTTTCAGAAATGCGGACCCGCAGCGTGCCTGCACAACAAAAGCCTTATCCGCCCCTGACAGAAGTGGCAAAAAAACAGCCGGAATTTGAAATGAAAGATATTTCCGGCACAATCGTGGGTTACCGGTGTCCGGTCTATGTCAAAGGCATCAACGTGGCCGGCTACCACCTGCATTTTATCAGCAGCAGCTTCCGGCAGGGCGGCCATATTCTTGATTTTGAAATGTCCGAAGGCCGCACCCAAATAGATACTCTCAGCCGGTTTACGCTGATCATGCCGGATAATGCCAAAGCCCGGCATAAACTGGACCTTTCCCTGGAGCGAAGCCGGGAATTAAAAGAGGTTGAGCAATAGCGGAAATAATCATTGCCCCAGAATTTCGCGCACTCTGGATACAATGCCCTTTATCGAAAATGGTTTTTCAATAAAATCCACATTCGGGCTTTTCCAGGTGCGAATGCATACGGGTTTGAGCTCTTTCAGGGTATAGCCTGCACGTTCGGCCCATTTTCTCTGCAATTGAAAAGGGTCCTGCCCCTGTGTAAATCCGATCCGGGCGATGAAGCGCAACGCAGATATTGGAATTTTTACGAAGCCGTCAAATTTGCGTAACCCTGCTTGACAAAAAGCACCACAGGAGTCATTTTATTTAAAATATTTTGATATTACATCTGGCTTAGCACTTATTGTTTCAGGATTTGCAATGGAAGGGAAAAATACCCAAAATAACACAGTCATACACCGGTTTTTCGATATTCACCCGCCTGTTTTCTGGCCCACCACGATCCTTCTGGTTTTGTTCATCGCAGTGACCCTGTTTGTGGGCAAACCCATGGAAGGCGTATTCTCATCTATCCAGGAGTTCATATCAGAAAAGTTTGGATGGTTTTTAATACTTTGTGTTAATTTTTACCTTGCGGTTATGCTTTATATCGCCTTTAGCAAATACGGCTCCATAAGGCTGGGCGGAAAAAATGCAGTGCCGGAATTCTCCAGGACTTCATGGTTTGCAATGCTTTTTTCAGCTGGTATGGGTATCGGCATTCTTTTCTGGAGTGTGGCCGAGCCGATCTATCACTTTACCGAATCTCCTTTTGGCGGGGCGAGCAGTACAGAGACGGCAAAAGAGGCAATGCTGATTACTTTTCTGCACTGGGGTCTTCATCCTTGGGCTATATACGCGCTTGTGGGGATGTCTCTTGCTTTTTTCGCCTTCAATCGCGGCAAGCCGCTTGCAATCCGCTCCATTTTTTATCCGCTGCTTGGCGAAAAGGTATACGGCCGCTGGGGAGATGCTATTGACGTTGTGGCCGTGCTTTCGACCATCTTCGGTCTTGCCACATCTCTTGGCCTTGGAGTTCAGCAGGTAAACGCGGGACTTGGTCATCTGGTGGGGCTCCCGGAGAACGTATATATCCAGATACTGCTTATAGGCATTATTACAGCAGGAGCGACTTTATCCGTGATATCCGGGTTGGATCAGGGAGTAAAGCGGCTTTCTGAGCTTAATATGAGCCTGGGGGCTGTGCTTCTTGCATTTATCCTGATTGCCGGTCCCACACTTTTTATACTCAATACCTATGTGCAAAACATAGGAAGCTATTTAAACGACTTCTTTGAGATCAGTTTCTGGGCAGAAGGCTACAGCCGTGGCGATTGGCAGAATTCCTGGACAATATTTTACTGGTCATGGTGGATTTCCTGGTCTCCTTTTGTGGGGATGTTTATTGCCAGGATA
This sequence comes from uncultured Desulfobacteraceae bacterium, assembly GCA_964626455.1. Classification (GTDB taxonomy): domain Bacteria; phylum Desulfobacterota; class Desulfobacteria; order Desulfobacterales; family Desulfosalsimonadaceae; genus Desulfosalsimonas. The sequence continues at coordinate 27,589 of CAZVFQ010000022.1, forward strand.
TCCAAAGGACGCACATTGCGCGAGTTCGTTCTAAGCGTTCTGATCGTTCCCTCGCTGCTGACTTTTCTATGGCTTACCGCTTTTGGCGGATCAGCCATTTTTATGGAATTAAACCAGGCAGGGCAAATCGCGGCTGCAGTCAAGCAGAATGTCGCTATTGCGATATTTGAACTGCTTAAGAATTTTCCGTTTACGATTGTGGCCAATATAGCCGCGGTTTTGCTTGTTATAAGTTTTTTTGTGACCTCTTCGGATTCAGGCTCTCTGGTGGTGGACGCATTTACTTCGGGCGGCAAATTGACTTCACCGGTTACACAAAGAGTCTTCTGGGCTTCCACAGAAGGGGTGGTGGCTGCCGTGCTTCTTTTCGGGGGCGGACTCGAGGCTCTTCAGACAGCATCCATTACAACAGGGCTTCCATTTTCAGTGGTGCTGATCCTTATGGGATGGAGTCTTAAAAAGGGCCTGGAAAAAGAATATGAAACCGAGCAGATACGCGTCAGGAGGGTTGAGCGGGAAAGCTATCATGAGCTGATAAGGGATCTGATTGAGAAGAAAACCGGTAAACCGAAAAACAGCCAGGGCGGCAAAAAGTACGGCGAAAACCAAGACAGCGAAAATCCGGACAACAAAACGGAGAAAAAATAAAATGAAAGCCGTAGAAAATATTCTGGTATGCCTTGATTTGACGGAAATAGACAGGCACCTGATAAATTATGCCGCATACGCGGCCGGTGTTTTCAAAGCACAGCACGTGACATTTATTCACGTTATTCAGGCCTATGATCTGCCGGACCGCATGAGCAAATCTTTTCCGGATGTCAAAAGTTCGCTCAACGCCATGATACTGGAAGAACTCGACGGGCGGATCGAGGACAACTTCCCTCCGGGAGTAGATACCAGTGTGGTCACGCGGGTGGCAGAAGAAGACGCGGCAGATGAAATTCTTGCCTATGTAGAAGAAATGGGAATTGATCTTATGCTTCTCGGCCAGAAACACGGCGAAGACAGGCAGGGTAAATACGGCCGGAGGGTGGCTGCTGAATCTGAATGCGACATTTTTTTTGTACCTGAAAGCCCTCCTGATCGGATCACTTGTGTATTATGCGCTATTGATTATTCAAAGGCCGCCAGGGGCGCCTTTGACAGGGCGCTTTATCTGCAGGATACCCTGGGTGCCAGGGTTATATGTTTTTATATTCAGGACGTGACAAAATCCTATTTTCCGGTCTCCACAAACAAAAGCGCAAGCCAGAGAAAAACCAGGGCCGAAACAAGTCACCGCGAGTTTATAGAGGCCTTTGGCCGCAATCCCGACGACTACCCCTGCAGAATAGATACCAGGGATGAGCTTATAAGCGAGGCTGAAAAGATTTGTCGGACCGCCGACCAGGAAAAGGCCGATATTGTAATTGTAGGGGCATCAGGTAATACTGCTACTGAAACGTCTCTTCTGGGCAATATCTCCGAGACACTGCGCCGCATGGAAAAATATAATCCGGTAATGATCGTCAAAGACCGGGACGGCAAAAAATTCTTCTCCCAGGTATTCGGATAGAAGATATTTACTGCAAAAAATTGATGGCTTCGTGAAAAATCCAATATCTGCGTTGCGCTGCATCCCTCTGAGCCCATCTTTCTCGCCCATCTTTCTCGTCCTTGCATTTTTCCCCGGATTATTCTATGGTATCAAGAATCATTATTTATCTGCCCCGGGCGGCGGATCACGGGGCAAAGGGAGGCATGTGCCATGATTCTCCTTGTTCCCATTGGACCGGTTCCCATCTATTTGATTGCATGGCTTGAAGACAAACTTGGATCTTTTATAGACCGCCCTGTTAAACTTGGCAGAGCTGTTCCTCTGCCGCGCACGGGATATGACAGTGAAAGGCAGCAGTATGACGGCAGGGCTGTAATAGAGCTGCTATCCGCAATAGAGTCCCCTGAAGCCGAGAGGTTGGTAGGTCTTATTGATCAGGATTGTTACAGTTCCGGATTGGATTTTATTTTCGGACAGGCGGCCCCGGGCGGACGGGAGACATTTGTAGCTTTGCCGCGCCTGCGCCCCCCCTGCCCGGGAATGGAAGAGGATAAAAATCTTTTCAGGGATCGGGTGTTAAAAGAGATTATCCACGAACTGGGCCACACATGGGGATTTTCGCATTGCGATCAGCCCGGATGCGTGATGCGGTTTTCAAATTCGGTTCAGGACACTGACGAAAAGACTCCTGAATTCTGCTGCAAATGCAGAGGCAAGCTTGCCCGCTGATGCCTGATTTCGGTTTTTATAATCGCGGGCCAACCGGCTGTTAAGACAAAAGTTGAAGAACCATTGCGCTCCGGGTTGGAACGTAGAGTTGCAAAAAATCACCATTTTTTTCATTATTCATTGTAAAATGCACCTGGTTTGTCTCCAGGCGGCCGTGTCCCCCGTATTTAGCATCGTCTGAATCAAGAATCATCATGTATTCTCCCGCAGGTGCATTAATCGGGTAGTCTGTGTGGGAAGTCGTCGGGTGAAAGTTGAATACAAAGATCAGGCTGTTTCTTTCGAATGCAAGCACCTTGCTGTCCTCATGTTCGTGGAGCAGCCGCGGATCTGGTTTTCCATGGATTCCGTATTTTTTCGCAGCCTCTATCATATCCTTGTCAAAATAAAGCAGATACTTGTATTTCAAATGTTCTGAATCAGCAAGATGCCATTGCCTGCGGGCATATCTGTATGACCAGCTGTTTTCCTTCCTTGGAAAATCGATCCATTCCGGATGACCGAATTCGTTTCCCATGAAATTAAGATATCCATGCCCGGCTGTTGCCAGGGTTGCAAGACGGATCATTTTGTGTATGGCAATCCCGCGGTCCACCCCCTGGTGCGGGGTGTCTGCCTGCATATGCCAGTACATGTCCTGGCCAATCAGGCGGAATATCAGGGTCTGGTCTCCCACCATTGCCTGGTCATGGGATTCTGCGTAACTGATGGTTTTTTCCTCTTTCCTTCGGTTTGTCAGTTCATGCCAAATCCCGCCCATGGGCCATTTTTCATCCTTGTATTCCTTGATGATCCGGATCCAGTAATCCGGAATACCCATGGCAAACCTGTAGTCAAAGCCGGTGCCTCCTGATTCGTTCTCCAGGGCAAGGCCGGGCATGCCGCTTACGTCTTCGGCAATTGTTATTGCATCAGGCCGCAGTTCATGTACGAGCCTGTTTGCAAGAGTCAGGTAGACAAGGGCGTTTTCATCCACGCTGTCGTCAAAATAGTCGTCATATGAAGCAAAGGCCTTTTCCAGACCATGATGGGTATAGAGCATGCTGGTTATGCCGTCAAAGCGGAAACCGTCAAACCTGTATTCATCAAGCCAGAACCGGCAATTGGAAAGCAGAAAATGCATAACTTCAGGCTTGCTGTAGTCAAACAGCCTGGAGTCCCAGCTGGGGTGTTGTCCCCTGGGTCCTTCGTGGAAATACTGGTAGGAGGTGCCGTCAAAGCGGCTCAGGCCTTCGACTTCATTTAAAACCGCATGGGAATGGACAAGATCCATCACCACTGAAATCCCTGCTCCGTGGGCCGTGTCTACCAGCTCTTTGAGATCCTCTGGTGTGCCGAAGCGCGAAGAGGCTGCAAAGAAGTTAGACACCTGGTAGCCGAAAGAGGCGTAATAAGGATGTTCCTGAACGGCCATGAGCTGTATGGTATTATATCCGAGATCAGCAATCCTGGGCAGGACATTGCGTGTAAATTCGCTGTAAGTTCCTGTTCTTTCATCCTCCTGGGCCATGCCCACGTGAACCTCGTAGATCAGGGGTGCCTGTGAGGAGGGTTTAAAGTCGGGATTCTGCCACTCGTAGGGATGCTTCGGCCGCCATACCTGGGCATTGAAAATAAGGGTGTCCTGATCCTGGACCACTCTTCTGGCATAGGCTGGAATCCTGTCGCCGCCGCCGCCCGGCCAATACATCCTAAGCCTGTACAGGTCCTTGTGAGCCAGACTGTCTGCTGGAAGACGTATTTGCCAAACCCCTGGCTCATCGGTTTTTTGCAGAGCGAACCTGCGGTCTTCCCGCCATTGGGTCATGTCGCCTATCAGGTAAATCGCCTCGGCGTTGGGCGCCCATTCCCGAAAGATCCACTGGCCGTTTCTGAAATGCAGGCCAAAATACTCATGCCCTGAAGCAAATTCGGGCAGTGTCATGTCTTGGCCGGTCAGCCTTTGCCGGGTGGTGTTGATCCTTTCAGCCCGTCCGGCAATAACCTGTGCATACGGATCAAGTAAAGGATCAAGCTCCAGGAGCTTTTGTACGGTTTTATCCGTGTTCCTGCCTTTGTTCTGCATAGTTTTCCGTTATAAGCGGTCTTTGAAGCATTTTTTCATACAGCTCGATGTAGCGGGCAGCTGTTCTTTCATGGTTAAACATGGCCGTACTCTGCTTCATGATACGGGAGATCCGGGAGGCCTTTATCTCTTTGGGCATTGTGTGAAATTCCATGGCCCGGTCCACTGCCCACATAAGGCCGTGGCTGTCGAATACCTCGAACAAAAACCCGTTGCCGGTGTTGTTTTCCACATCCAGGTGCTCTATTGTATCATGGATACCCCCGGTATCGTGGGCCACAGGCAAAGTACCGTACTTCGGCCCTATCATCTGGGGCAGTCCGCACGGCTCAAAGCTCGAAGGCATGAGCAGAAAATCGGATGCCGCGTATGCAAGCCGCGACAGGGCTTCGAAAAAATTGCACACCGCCACTCTTTGTTCCAGGCCGTGAAAGTCGACAATGGAGAGAAAATGTTTCTGAAATACCCCGCTTGCCACGAAAATCACCTGAAGATTGCTGTCCCAGTATTTTGATACCATGTGATACAAAATATCGGCCAGTACCTGGCATCCTTTCTGTACGGGATCGAGCCTGGAAGGCCAGAAGAACATCGGCGCATCTGCATCCTGGATCATTCCGAGGCGCTTTTGCAGGTACCGTTTGTTTGCCAGCTTGCCCTCCACATGGTCATCCGGACTGTAATTTCTAAAGAGCTCCGGATCAGAAGACGGCTCATAGGACGGATCAGGCGCGTTTAAAATGCCGTAGGCGCAATCTGCCTCCACCTTGTTTACAAGTTCGCGGCGCAGTGAATCAGAGACAAAGTTGTGCCTGCCTGATACAATTTCGTTTAAAAATGCAGGACTGACCGTGTTTACAAAGTGGGCGGCAAACACGCCGCTTACAAGGAAATCCACGGGATTGGTCTCCCGGGACTGCTCATAATTCACAGCCATGTGCTGATAATACAGATGCTGCCAGAATTCAGCTGCATCGATTCCCCGGTCCTCTATTTCGGCCAGGGCGGCTTTGACGGTATGAATATTGTGGATCGTAAAAAGCGACGGTATCCCGACAAGTCTTGAATATCCGGGAATCAGCCCGGTCATCCAGTCGTTGCAGTGGATCATGTCGGGCCTGACCCTGGGCAGTATGTTGTTGATCACTTCCCTTTGGAATGCCAGAGCAATTTTTAAGTTTTCCTGGGAAAAGTCGGAATATACGTGATGGACATAGTAAAACGCCCTGTCCTCTGCAAGATGCAGCCGATCTTCAGGAAGGTATTTTTTGTAAGTTTCAATTTCTTTTTTGTACAGGTCCCAGAGCGCTCCCCCGATATTTTTATGGAATATTCCCCTGTAGTCCGGCATTGCAACGTGAATGTCAGCGCCCAGTGTAAAAAGCTTGCTTATAAGGGCTGCTGAAACATCGGCCAGCCCTCCGGCCTTTGCAGACAGGTAGTTTGCAATATTTCCCATGCCCTGAGGCAGATAGGTCACTTCCGGGGTTACGATAAGAACTCTTGGATTGTCTTTTGTCCCTGGCAACGAAAACTCCTTTTCCCGGCCTTATGCCCAGGTAAGAAAACCGGGGGTATGTTTTAGATAATCGTCGCCCGTGGGAATTACCCTGGCGGTAAAACCGAAGCGGCCTGCATGTTCGCACGGCACGTGGCATTCATAAAGAAACCTTCCTTCGCCCAGATCTTCGGTCATTTGCATTTTTGCAATCCTGGCGTCTTTTAACTCGTCCACGGTTTTAATAGGGCCGTAGTAGAGTTCCACTTCCACTTCTTCCGGGGTTAGACCGGCCAGATATACTTCAGTGGTTACCCTGAAGGTATCACCCACCCGATAGGGAATTCCGATTTCGCTTTCAGGGGCTTTTACACGTATCCCGGGCCATTCGTTTTGAAAACGCCGCCTTTGCGATACAAGATTGTTTGCAGCTTCGGCTTTTTCAGCTGTAAGTTTTTTGTAGTTATCCACCGCAGGCAGATAATAATTGGTTTCATATTGCCTTACCATGCCGTGGGCGCAGAAATTTTTTAGTACCAGCTTCATTGATTCCTTCATCATTTCCACCCACCTGTCCGGAGTATCGCCTTCGCGCCTGTCGTAAAAAGTCGGAATCACGTCATTTTCAAGTATGTTATACAGGGCGCGGCACTCGACTTCATCCTGGTATGCATGATCCTGGTATTGCTCGCCGTTTCCTATTGCCCAGCCGCATTTATCACAATAGCCTTCGGCCCACCAGCCGTCGAGGATGCTTAAGTTTAACACCCCGTTCACCGCCGCTTTCATCCCTGAGGTGCCGCATGCTTCAAGCGGGCGGCGCGGCGTGTTCAACCAGATATCCACGCCCTGGACAAGGTGGCGGGCAATGCTGATGTCGTAATTTTCCAGAAAAACTATCCGGCTGCGCATGCTGCTGCGCCTGGAAAATTGCACCACCTGCCGGATAAGATCCTTGCCTTCGTTGTCCTTGGGGTGGGCTTTGCCTGCAAATACGAACTGTACAGGCCTGTTTTTTGATTTTACAAGTTCCTCCAGTCGGCCCGGATCCATGAACAGCAAATAGGCACGCTTGTAAGTGGCAAACCTGCGCGCAAATCCAATGGTCAGGATTTCAGGGTCCAGTATGGATTCGGCTTCTTCCATCATAGCCTTGGGTGCGTTTCTGCGGCTTTGCTGTCTTACCATCATGGTCCTGCAGGTGCGCACGAGCCTGGATCTGCTCATTTCCCTTGCCCGCCATAATTCCTCATTGTAAATCTGGTCTATACGGTCGGACAAATCAGTATGCGCATTGTTAAGATACCAGTCCGGCCCCAGGTAGCGTTCAAACAGCATGTGATTTTCAATGGAAATCCAGGACGGAATGTGTATGCCGTTTGTAACGTGTGAAATGGGAACTTCCTCGACCGGCCGGTTGGGCCATACATGCTGCCACATTCCCCTGGCCACATTGCCGTGCAGCCGGCTGACCCCGTTGCAGAACTGTGAAAAAGTAAGGGCCAGCACAAACATTGAAATTTTGCCGTGGGGATCGAATTTTTTGCCGGCCTGACCCCAGGAGAGAATGGTTTCCACCGGGGTGTCAAGCTGTTTTTCATAGGTTTCAAGATAAGGGCGGACCATTTCAACGCCAAACTCATCATGACCTGCTGCAACCGGGGTATGGGTGGTAAAAATCATGGTGCGGGGAACTATTTCCAGAGCGGCTTTTAAATCAACACCGCAGGTGTTCATGACCTGGGCGATGCGCTCGATACAGACAAAGGCGCAGTGCCCTTCGTTCATGTGGCAGACAGTGGGATAAATATTTAGCTGTTTGAGTACCTTCATTCCGCCAAGTCCCAGCAGAACTTCCTGGGCAAGGCGCGTGGAAGACTCTCCCGCATATAGCCTGGCAGTAATATCGCGAATTTCGCGGGGATTTTCCGCCATATTGGTATCAAGCAGATAAAGGTGGATACGCCCCACCTTTACTACCCAGACCTGTGCATGAATCGGGCCTTCCGGACCATCCACGCTTACGATCATTTCCTTTCCCGCAGGGTCTTTTGCACGGTTTACCGGCAGGTGAAAAATATCGGATTCCGGATACTCCTCCTGCTGCCAGCCTTCATGATCCAGATATTGATGGAAATATCCTTCTTTGTACAGAAGGCCCACGGCAACCATGGGAATTTTCAGATCCGAGGCCGCCTTTAGGTGATCGCCTGCCAGCACCCCCAGACCGCCTGAAAAAAAAGGAAGGCTTTCATGGATGCCGAACTCCATTGAAAAATATGCCACCCTGCCCTGGTCTCCGTACGCTGTTTGAGAATAATCTACAGGAGTTTTGATTTCTTCTTCAAATTTTTTCTGTACCCGGTCCAGATGCGCAAGAAAGCCCTCATCCCCGGCGCCTCTCTCAAAGCGTTCCTGCTTGAGCATGGTGGCAAAAATAATGGGGTTTCTGCCCGAGCGCTCCCAGAGCCTCGGATCAACCCGCCTGAAAAGTTCCACGGCATCCAGCCGCCAGCACCACCACATGTTTCTGGCAAGGGTTTCCAAAAATTCCAGGCGGTTGGGTATTTTGGGATATACCTGATAGGTCTTTAAACTACTCATAGTCACCTTCGTAAAAAGTCTGATTTTAGATGGCGCCGGAAAAAGTTCAAGATCAAGGCTTGC
>CAZVFQ010000023.1:0-33685 GCA_964626455.1 uncultured Desulfobacteraceae bacterium
GGAGGCTTGATGTCAGCAAATAACGAAGACAAGATAATGAGTGCCAATGAAGCTGTCAGACGTTTTGTAAACGACGGCGAGGAACTGATTATCGGAAATTATACTGTCGGCACCTGTACTGAACTGGTGTTTGAAATCTGCAGGCAAAAAAAGAAAGGATTTACCCTTTATTCTCAGTCAGGGATTCTTGATGTTGATATTCTTGTTAATGCGGGATGTGTGGACAGGCTGGTTACCACCTATGTGATGCGCTCCGGTGGAAAAACAGGGGGCGGTGCAGTGGAACGGGCCTTACAGGAAGGCTCCATTGAAATGGAGGATTACACCAATTACAACTATAACGCCCGCCTGGTTGCCGGCATGCACGGCTTTACCTTTATGCAGGTGCTCGAAGGGGTCATGAAAACCGATCTTTTCAACAAGCGCAGTTTCATGGGAGAAGATAAATACCGGATAATCAAGTGCCCTTATACAGGAAAGGACATACTCACAGTTCCTGCTGCAAATCCTGATGTGTGTATTGTTCATGTCCAAAGGGCCGACAAATACGGCAATGCCCAGTACTGGGGGGCCCTGGGAAGTGTGGCTGCCGCAGCTCTATGCAGTAAAAAGATTATCGTGTCATGCGAAGAAATCGTTGAGCATGATATAATCAAAAGAAGCCCCAATTTTACCATTATTCCGGCCTTTCGGGTGGACGCGGTTGTAGAAGTCCCCTGGGGAGCCCATCCAACAGAGGTTTTGGGTTATTACAACCGGGATCTTTTTTTCTACGGAATGTTTACCAATGCAAACACAAGGGCGGAAAAGGTAAAGGAATGGATGGATGAATGGGTATACGGCTGCCCGGACAGGGAAGCCTATATAAACCGCTACATCAACAAGTACGGTTCAGGAATGCTTGACAGGCTGCGCGCAAAGCCTTTTTATTCAGCTCCGGCAAACTATGGGGCGGCCTTTACCTCGGCCTGGGATGAGAAAGGAAAAGAGCGTTCCATGGGCGTTACAATAGAAGAGATGGAAGAGCTTATGAGGGAAAGGGGGCTGTTTCATGAGTAAAAAATATACGTTAAACGAACTGTTAATTATTACCTGTGCAAAGGAAATAAAGGATTATCAGAATGTCATGCTCGGGGTGGGACTGCCCACAACAGCCGGGGCTCTTGCCAAATCCTTGTTTGCACCGCACGCCACACTAATGATGGAATCCGGAATCATTGACTTTGAACCTCTGGTGCCGCTGAATCACATTGCAGATGCGCATTCCTGTCAGGGGTTTTCATACGCTACCGATCTTTTTAGTGCATTTACAATGACTTATCGCGGCTTTATTGATGTCTGCTTTCTGGGCGTCGGCCAGATTGACAAATACGGAAATTTAAACACAACGTGTGTGGGCGACTACTGGAACCCGGATCTGCGTCTTCCAGGTTCAGGCGGAGCTGCGGATTTTATATCCTATGCAAAAAAGACAGTGCTGACTCTGCGGGGCGGCCAGTTTGTGGAAAAGCTGGATTATTTTACCTCTCCCGGATACCTGGAAGGCGGCAGCAGCAGGGATGATTCAGGGCTGTACCCAAAAGGCTCGGGGCCTTCGATGCTGCTAACCACCAAGGGAGTATTCAGATTTGATCAGGATACAAAGGAAATGTATCTTTCAGAGATACACCCAGGGGTCACAGTTGAGGATATACGCAAAGATATCCCCTGGGACCTGAAAATATCACCCGATCTGACACAAACGGATCGACCGACGGATCAGGAAATTGATTTTGTCCGCAGGCTTGCGCCCACCGAAAGTGTCGGGCGCAAGGTAAAGACAGAACTTTTCATTGAAAACGCACTAAAAAAAGCCGGGGAAAAAGGATAAAAAGACTTGTGAAAACCCGTCAGCGCCCTCTGAAAAGCAGCTGCGAACCCAGTTCTTACAAGACTTGACATTATCCGGCATTTATGGGAATTAAAGTGGATTATAAATTTTGTGTGCAGTGCCTGTAAGGCAATATGTAAAAACAATCCTGATTTTAATGAAAACCTTTACAATCGCCAACACAAATCAAAGGAGGCAAAGAAATGAGAGATGTCGTCATCGTTGGGTACTTAAGAACACCTCAGTCCAGGTCCAGACCGACGGCGCCCGAAAGGGATGTTTTTCATAAATTAAGGGCGGATGATCTTTTAGCCCAGCTTCTGCCCGAGGTTTTAAAAAGAAGCAAGGTAGAACCCGCTGAAATAGATGATTTTCTGGTGGGCGTGGCAGTCGGGGTCAACGAAAACTTTACCTATGGGGGCAGATACCCCATTTTTCTTGCAAACCTGCCGGAAACAATTCCTGCAAAATTTGTAGACCAGCAGTGCGGATCATCCATGGCAGGCATACAGATCGGTTTTATGGAAATCGCCATGGGTTTTGCAGACACCGTGCTGGTCGGTGGAATGGAGCATCAGACCAGGAATTACGGTGCCAAACTGCGGGAAAAAGAAGGCGCCATAAGCCCGAATCCGCGTTTTTTTGAAGACGAGGCAATGGCGCACTGGGACTTTGCTACCACCACCAATATGGGGCTTACAGCGGAAAAACTTTATTCCCAGACAGATATTACAAAAGAAGAAATGGATAAATGGGGAACCCGATCCCATAATCTGGCGGAAAAGGCTATGAAGGAGGGTTTTTTTGACGGCGAAATCCTTCCCATAGAGGCCGAACAGGCAGACGGCTCTAAAATGCTGGTGGACAAGGACATGGGAATCCGGGAAGGTGCGACTTATGAAGGTGTCCAGAAACTCAAGCCCGCCTTCAAGGAAGACGGAGTGATCACCGCGGGTAATTCCTCTCCTTTAAATGCTGCGGCTACTTCCACAATCCTGATGTCAAAAGAAAAGGCAAAGGAAAAAGGGCTAAAGCCCCTGGCCACAATCCGCTCAATCGGATTTGCCGGTGTTGATCCCACTGTCATGGGCAAAGGTCCGGTGCCGGCCTCCCGTAAAGCCCTTGAAAAAGCAGGGCTGTCGGTAAAAGACATCGACTACTGGGAAATCAATGAAGCATTCTGCATCGTGGCATTAAACTGCATCAAGGAGCTTGGCATAGATCCTGACCGGGTCAATGTAATGGGCGGCGGCACTGCCATCGGTCACCCGCTGGGAGCAACCGGCAACCGCTTGGTCGGCACTCTGGCAAGAATCCTTGAAATGAAAAACGGCCGTTATGGTCTTGCCAATGCATGCTGCGGCGGCGGACAGGGTGTTGCCACCATTATCGAAAGGGAGTCCTGATCCGGTTATCTGATCCTGACAGCACGGTTTATCAATCAGCAACACAAATAATTATTAGGTATACAGGAGAAAAAAATGACCGAGATCACCTCAGTAGTATCCCTTGAAAAAATGGACAATATCGGTATTCTTGCCATTAACAATCCGCCTGTAAACGCCCTTGGCATAGAGGTCAGAAAAGGGCTTGCAGACGGGATTGAAATGGCTGAAAAAGACAACGACATAGAAGCCGTGGTGATTATAGGCCGCGGACGGGCATTCAGTGCAGGAGCCGACATTCGGGAATTCGGCAAACCCATGAAAGAGCCGCATCTGCCGGATGTGCTTGAAAAAATCGAGGAAAGCTCAAAACCCGTGGTGGCAGCGATCCAGGGCACAGCGTTCGGCGGCGGCCTTGAAACAGCGCTGAGCTGCCATTTCAGAATAGCCACCAACAATGCCTCTTTCGGACTGCCCGAGGTAAAACTGGGACTACTTCCGGGTGCCAGCGGTACCCAGCGGCTTCCCAGGGTCATGGGAGTTGAAAAGGCCCTTAACATGATAACCTCCGGAAATCCCATCGGGGTTCAGCAAGCCCTTGATTCCGGGGTAATAGACGAAATTGCCGAAGGCGATCTTCAGGATGCTGCCATTGCCTTTGCAAAGAAGATCCTTGCTGAAAAACGTCCCATTGTCAAAGTCAGCGAAAAAGAAGACAAAATCGCCTACGCCAGGGAACATCCTGAAGTATTTGATGAATTCCGCAAGAAAAACGCCAGGCGTTTCAGGGGATTCGAAGCGCCTGAGGCCTGTATAAAGGCCGTAGAAGCAGCGGTAAATAAGCCTTTCAAAGAGGGCGTGGAATATGAACGCCAGCTGTTTGGTGAACTTATGGAAGGCTCCCAGTCAGCGGCCCAGCGTTATTATTTTTTCGCAGAACGGCAAGTAGCCAAGATCCCCGATATCCCGAAAGATACGCAAACATATGATATCAAAAAAGTCGGGATTATAGGCGCCGGCACCATGGGCGGCGGCATTGCAATGAATTTTGCCAATGCCGGAATTCAGGTAAAAATAGCCGAGCAGAAGCAGGAATTTCTCGACAAAGGCCTTGGCGTCATCCGGGGCAATTACGAAAGGACCGCATCCAAGGGAAAGATGACCAAGGATGACGTTGAAAAGCGCATGGGCCTTATCACCGGCACTCTGTCCATGGAAGACTTTTCTGATGTGGATCTTGTAATAGAGGCGGTCTATGAAAACATGGAGCTTAAAAAGGAGATCTTCAAAAAACTTGACTCCATATGCAAGGACGGGGCCATACTGGCCACCAACACATCCTATCTGGACGTTAATGAAATAGCTGCTCAGACCACCCGCCCTGAATGGGTGCTTGGGCTTCATTTCTTCTCGCCGGCAAACGTGATGCGGCTGCTGGAAATCGTGCGTGCAGAAAAAACCTCAAAAGAGGTTCTTGCAACAGCCCTGGCAGTCGCCCGGAAGATAAAGAAAATTGCAGTTGTAGTGGGCGTATGTTACGGATTTGCCGGAAACAGGATGTTTGCCCAGCGCAAAAGAGAATCAGAAAGACTTGTGCTCGAAGGCGCCCCGCCCACCCAGATTGACAAGGTTATCTATGATTTCGGCTTTCCCATGGGCCCGTTTGCCCTTGCCGATCTTATCGGAATAGACGTAGGCTGGGACAGGGAGAATTCTGCCGGAAGAACCCTGCAGGAGGTACTTTGCGAAATGGGCCGGCTGGGACAGAAATCCGGTGCAGGATACTACAAGTACGAGAAAGGAAGCAGAAGCCCGATCCCGGATCCGGAGGTGGAAAAGGTCATATCTGATTTTGCTGCAAAACACGGCATAAAGCGAAGAGACGATATCACTGACCAGGAAATACTGGAACGCTGCATTTATCCGATAATCAATGAGGGCGCCAAAATCATTGAGGAAAAAATCGCGGTTCGTCCCAGCGATCTTGACGTAATATGGGTAAACGGCTACGGATGGCCCGTATATCGCGGCGGGCCTATGTTTTACGCCGATCTTGTCGGACTCGACAAGGTGCTTGAAACCATGAAAAAATATCATGCCAAATTCGGAGACGAATGGAAGCCGGCAGACCTTCTGGAAAAACTGGTTAAGGAAGGCAAAAAGTTCGGCGACTTAAACCAATAATATTTGCCGTAAAACAAAACTGTGCAAATATTTCAAGCGGTTGCGCAAATCCGCAGGGGGATGCTTAATACCCCCTGCGGATTTGCGCCAAACCCCGCGGGGAATAATGGCGAAGGAAAAAGAAAACCAAGGAAGCATGTGCGCCAAGTGTCAGGGCGATATATGCTATCCAAGAATAAAAAATGACGACACACTTCCCGAAAAGCAACAGGCGCCGGACTTTTGTCCCATGCGCCGAATGCCGCACATCCTTGAAAGAGCCGAGGCGGAATATCAGAAGCTAAATGTAAAGGAGTTTGCCCGCCTTGCATCTGTTCAGGAATTTGAATGCTACGAACACACCCCGGAAGGTATAAGAACCAAAATTCCGCGTCTTGAAGAACTTATCCAATTCTCTGAAAAATGCAACTATACAAAACTGGGCATTGCTTTTTGCGCGGGACTGGCAAATGAAGCCATGATGCTCACTGATGTCCTGGAAAAAAAGGGCTTCGAAGTTGTCTCTGTGCGCTGCAAGGTCGGCCAGAGCCCGAAGGAGACAATCGGTATAAGGGAGAGCGAAAAAATACCCGGCCCTGAAATGGTGGAGACCATGTGTAACCCGATTTCCCAGGCAATGGTGTTAAACGAAGAAAAAGTGGATCTGGCGATTATGCTGGGTCTTTGCATAGGACATGACACCCTGTTTATGAAGTACTGCGAGGTTCCGATGACCGTACTCGCAGTAAAAGACAGGGTGCTTGCACATAATCCGCTCGGAGCACTTTACCTGACAAAGGCCCCTTATTACCGCAGGCTTAAAAAGAAAGTCGATAAAACGGGCAAAGGCGGGAAGAAAATAGTACCTTAATCTGCAGAATCCTCAGCTATCTGCATTCCAAGCTTCAGGGCTTTGATGTTAAGTTCCAGAAACCTGGACGGAACTCTGTCTTTTATAACTTTTTCCAGAGAATCCGGCTGCACTATCCGGGTCAGGCCCTGGATCACCCCAACTGTACAGATATTCAGCACAATCGGATTTCCGATCTCCTCCATTACCGTCTTATGAATCGGCAAATTTTTCTGCCTTGCATCTGCGGTGTGCTGATTTCCTACCAAATGAGAATCAGTAATTAATAATCCGCCTGGGCGAATAATTGAATAATACTTGTTGTAAGCTTCCTGGGCCAGGCACAGAAGGACATTGGGCTGATTAACCTTGGGGAAATTAATCTCTGAGTCAGAAATTATAACGTCAGATCTGGTCAATCCGCCTCTGGCAGCTGCACCGTAAGATTGGGACTGGACCGCATTTAGTCCCTCATATAATGATGCAGCTTCTGCCAAAATTATTGCAGCTGTAATCAGTCCCTGCCCCCCATAACCTGAAAAAAGGAATCTGTATCTTTCCATAATCTTAACCCTGTATAGCCTGTTGAATTATTTTATCGTATTCCCGGCAGTACTCAGGCAGCTCTTTGTCCACAAAGACCCCTCTTTCTATTAAGTCCGGGCTCTCCTGCTTTTTCCCGGAGCCAGCCTTGGTGGTATTATTTTTAAAATGTTCCAGCATATCCACTGCACTGCCCAACTTGTTTCTTCGGCCAAACTGGGTGGGGCACTGAGATAGGATCTCTACTACTGAGAATCCTTTGTGCTGAATTGCCTGTTTGATAAAATTTTTGATTTCCAGAACATGGTAGGCAGTAGTCCTGGCTACAAAGGTAGCTCCGCTGGACCTGGCTGTTTCCACTACGTCAAAAGCCTGATCTATATTAGTGTACGGCGATGTTGTGGCCTGTATCCCAAATCCGGACAATGGGGAAAATTGTCCTCCTGTCATGCCGTATATACGATTATTCATGATAATAGCAGTGATATCGATATTGCGGCGACAGGCATGAATAAAATGATTCCCTCCAATTGCCAGCGCGTCCCCGTCTCCCATGGGGACCAGGACGTTTAAATCCGGCTTGCTTAGCTTTACTCCGGTAGCAAAAGCCAGGGCCCTGCCATGCAGAGTATGCAGTGAATGAAAGTCAACGTATCCGGACATTCTGGCAGAACAGCCTATGCCGGTGACCATGACCAAATCGTTTTTATTCACCCCCAGTTCCTCCACAGCGCGGACCAAATTATTCAATACGATCCCGTGCCCGCATCCCGGACACCATAAATGGGGAAAAAATCTTTTGCGAATATAAGAGTGGCTCGGCATAAGTTATACTCCTCTGCCCTGAATAATGCGGATAATATTTTTGATGTCCGTGGGGGTGATAAGTTCTCCGTCCACCCTGTTGGCCAAAAATACCTTTTGAGGGTTATCCACTGACTTTTTGACCTCATTTAATATCTGACCCATATTCATCTCAACAACCACTATATTGTCAGCCTGTCTGCATTTCTTTCTGACCATTTCTTCGGGAAACGGCCATAAGCTTTGAAGTTCAAGGAGCCCCAACCGCTCGCCTCTGGCGCGCCTGTTTTTAACAATATGTAGAGCTGAACGGGCTGCGGAACCATAGGAGATAAGTATACAACTGGCATCTTCTAAAAAATACTCTTTGTATCTTGTTATCTTATGAACCCGATTGTCTATTTTTTCTATTAGATGATGCAAAAGCCCATGGACGACTTTGGGATCATCGGTAGGAAATCCCCACATATCATGAAACAGACCTGTTACATTATACCTGTGTTTGCCCCCGAAATCAGACATAGGCAGTCTTCCGTCCTCCCGGGGTAAATAGGGATGATAATCCACACCTTCCGGTACAGATGTCCGCAATCGTCTGACAACAGGAATTTCATCTTTTTCAGGTATAATTACCTTCTCCCTTAAATGGGCTGCTACCTCGTCAAAGAGTAATATCACAGGGGTTCGGTAAGTTTCTGCCAGATTAAAGGCATCTACTGTGATTTTAAACATGTCCTGATGATTGGAGGCGGTCAAAGCTATGATACGATGGTCCCCGTGAGTTCCCCATCTGGCCTGATTCACATCTCCCTGGCTTCCATGTGTAGGAAGGCCCGTAGATGGTCCGCCCCTTTGAACATTGGTCACCACGCAGGGAATTTCAGCCATCACAGCAAAGCCCAGTGCTTCCTGCATAAGTGAAAAACCAGGACCGCTGGTAGCTGTCATAACCTTATGGCCGGTTAGAGAGGCCCCGATAATGGCGCACATGGAGGAAAGTTCATCTTCCATTTGAATAAATTTTCCCCCTATGGCCGGTAGCCGCATGGCCAAGGTTTCTGCTATTTCCGATGAAGGAGTAATCGGATAGCCGGCAAAGAAGTCCAATCCGGCATACAGGGCGGCCTCTACACAGACTTCGTTGCCTTGGATAAATTTGCTTACTGTGCTCATGACTCTTCCTGGGTTTTATTTTCTAAAATTACCTCTATAGCCATGTCAGGACACCTGAATTCGCATATACGACAGGCTATACAGTCTTCGGGTCTTGCCACGCAAACCTTTCCCTCGTTATCGAGCTCCAGAACCTGCTTTGGGCAAAAATGAACGCAAATACCGCATCCTTTACACCATTGCCGAATAATCCTGTGCTCCCTGAGTTTATTCTTAGACATGATTCATATCCCGCGGCTGACTTTCTTCGTTACACCTAAATTGAACGTTTCAGATTTTTAAAAGCATGATTTTGTATTTGTTTTATAAATATTTTAATTTCATGTTCCGGCATGTCCTCCGGAAACCAGATGATAAAGAACTTCACCCAGATCCCATATCCGAACATCCAGCGAACTTTCATGATTAACGAAATTCAAATAACATATAGGACAGGTGACCAGGATGTTCCTGCTTTTTTCCCGAAGTTCCTTTATCCTTGATTTAGCTATATTATGACTCAACCCGGGAAAAGCATATTCCACCGGCCCACCGCAGCACGCTGTGTCCCGCCCGGAGTTCGGACTTTCATAATATTTCAGATTTAACTTGTCCAGTATGGTCCTTATGTTTTCAATTATCCCGAGTTCCCGGCTCATATAGCATGAATCGTGGATAACAAAATTGTCGGGTATATTTTCTCTGCTGGAAATGTTTATCCCCGGTTCCCTGTTGGCAAGAATTTCGATATAATTTTTTACCTGAATATTAAAATCCTGTGCTAATTCCGGATAAATCTCTTTTAACATAAATGTGGAGTGGGGATCGAGGGTGATTATTTTTTCAAATCCCTGGGAGACAAAAAATGAGGCCACCTGTTTTACATGCGGAGTCACCTGTTTTACCAGTCCCAGGTCATAGAGCAGGACACCGGTGTAAGGCTCTTTTTCAAAGAGATATCCGACCTTTTCTCCCAGATTCTGAAGAGAGTAAAATATTCCTTTAACAATATTGTTACAGCGTGAATTGAATTCTTCGTCGACGGCTGCTTTTTTGCGAATCAACAGTTCTCCGGCAAGCTTGTTTCCAAAATCAATAAGGTGCCGGGTCGGCCATTTTGAAACCAGGGGCTGAATCAGGGGAAGCATCTGGGTGGTCTGGCGGATATAGGGGAGCATCTGATACATCCGCCCTGTAAAGAAAAGGCTTTTCCCCGGTTCCGGTATCTCCAGATCTTTAGTCCAGTCTGTCCAGTAAATTTTTTTAAATCCCAGGGGATCGCCGGATACTTCTATATTCTTTTTTAAGGTCTTTAATTCATAATTTAAAAAGTTTGCGGTATTTTTCATCTAAACACCTTATGCAACATTTTCACTCAGATAAGTAAAACCCGAATGAATAAGTTTTGTTATTTCCAGATTTTGACCCTTACTCTTGCAAACTTCTTCACATCTCTTGCACTGCAGGCAGGTATACAAATTATACATTAAACCGTCATCCACTTCTAATCGAGCCTGAAGTAAATATTTTATTATCTGGAGCCGCCCGTAGGCGGACATGGATTCCAAACCATCCGAGCTTTGATAAGTTGGACATACATCCACGCAAAACCGGCAGGATCTGCACTTGGCAATCTCTTCGAGCAGGGTATCTCTTAGTTCAGCATCTGTTTTCAAGACCATCCCTCCAGATTGCCCCGGTTTAAAATATTTTTGGGATCAAAGCTCTTTTTTAAACCAACCAGCATATTATAATATTGCTTCCCGTATTTCTTTTGCAAAAAGTTTGCCCTCTGGGCGGTCAGCCCCCATTCTCCGCCGCATCCGCCATATTTTACATTTAAATCCTCACTTTTGTTTCTGACTTCCATGGCAACATTCTTTTTTATATCATTGGGAATATCTTTAGTGGGAATAAATGCGTATGCATGGATGGTGGGTGCCCCGATGTGCCCAAATGAATAGAATTCCGGGTTTTTATAGCTCTTCAGATTTAAAATATGATTCTTCATCTCCTGGAAAGCTTCTTTTAATTTATCCACTTTCGGGGTTATTTCGCTGCCAAAGGTTGATCCAAGCCGATACAGATAATTTCCTGCCTCGCTTCTGCTTCCCCAGATCTTTTTCCACTTTTGCTCGTCCTCTACAATTGAAAGTTCGCTTGTATTTGTAGTCTTAAGAAAATCCAAAAATTCATTTGCCTTTTCCCTGCAACCTTTTTGTGTGCTGTCGTGCACTGTCATCATGGCTACAGCCCCGTCATGAGGTTCAAGGCCCACGGCCTCATATCCGACCCTTGAGGATTTTTCATCAAGATATTCAAAAAATAACGGAGTATGAACACTCTTTTTATACATAGACATGACTGTTTCAATTATATCCTCGGTGCTGGGATAATAAGCCACAATATTTGAAAGAAAAGGCTCCGGGATAAGACGCATTCTAATCCTGGTAATTACACATAAAAGCCCTTCACATCCTACCAGAAATTTAGTCATTTCTATTCCGGCTGGTTTACGGGTAGATTCTGTGCCTGTATTTAAAATGGTTCCATCCGCCAGAACCACTTCTAAACCCAGAACATAGTCCCCTGGTTTACATATGGTGGCGTCAACTGCATGGGCACTTGTGTTTACCGAAATAGCTCCACCGATGGTAGCGACAAGCTCGCTGCCGGGGAAAACAGGCAGCATGGAATTATAAGGGGTTAATTTCTTGCGAAGGTTGGCTATATGCATGCCCGCCCCGACTTCAAAATAGCCTCTTTCCGGATAAGCAATAAATTCCTGAAATCTTGCCATGTCCAGGACTATCCCCCTGGCCTTGGGCCTTCCGAGACCGACCAGAGATGTCCCTGAGCCATGTGTATGCACAGGAATCTCCATATCAGAAGCAAGCTTGAGAATCTCGGATACTTCCTGACTGGAGCCCGGACGTAGAACAAAATAAGGTATGTTGTGTTCCTCCACATCCCAGGGCATGGTATCTTTAGCATATACAAAATTTGTTGATTTATCTGCAGACACATAATCCTTGCCAACTATCCTGGACAGCTTCTTTTCCAATGATTTTTCTTTTATACTCATATCTGTGCTCTCTTTTTTTTTAAAACAAATAGGATCCCGGCACTCTCCGGCACCTAGTCGGTCCGCAATTTTTTTCTGTTGCTTACCAAGTCTGTCAAAGCAGAAACATCGCTTAAATCTTCCAGATTTTCGATTAAATCAAAAAGATGTTCCATGTTTTCCCGGCTAAATTCAATGCCGCTGTATTCAACGCATTTTTGGAATTTCTCCTTAATCTGGTCAAGGCTCAGGGCTGCCCGGGGATTGCCCAGAGGGACATTGATCCGTTTTTCATAAGACCCTCCGCCCTGAAGCAGAATCTGCATCTTAACACGGTAAATGTCTTTTGGCTCCAGCAACGAATCCTCAACAACCTCAACTTTCTGTGCAAGCTTGCCTACAACATGATCCCTGATTGCTTCATCCTCAAAAGACTGCAGGAAAACATCCCCGTATAAAAGGGCGGTACTTACGGTATAAGGAATGCTGAACTGGGCACTTACCTGGGGATTTTCCCCGATGCTGAAAGGCCCTCCAACCATATCCTTTACCATCCTGGAAGCATATACCTTTATTGAGTCTATTGCATCAATTTGGCTTATTATTGAATTTCTCAGATCCAGGGCAGCGTCAATAGCTGAATGGGTCATTCTGCAGCACGGATATGGTTTAATGCTAAGATCGGTTATTTGAAAGTGTTCTCCCAATCCTGCCGCTACTTCCTCTGCATTATACTCGGAGCGCTCATACAGATTAAAGTATCCATATTCTCCTTCCAAAAAGGACTTGCTTCCGGTAATTCCCGACCTGGCCAGAAATGCAGACATAACTCCTGCATGAGCGGCAAACCCTGGCTGCATCCTCTTTATCAAACGTCCCTCTATCAGCCCCTGGGCATTACCGGAGGTCTGAGCATAAACAATGCCCAGGGCATTATGCAGCTCTTCCCTGTTTGTAGAGATAATTTTGCCCGCGGCTGCAGCAGAACCAAAAGAACCGCAGGTAGCGGTCCTGATCCAGGAAAGCGGACTGGGTATGGCCCTGCTGATTCTGCACAAAACGTCAGTTCCAAGAACAAGGGATTCAATGAGTTTTTTTCCTGAGACAGAATTCTGCTGTTGTGCTGAAGCCAATGCAGAGGGCAGAACATTTACAAAACAGTGCAGGGCGGAATCATCCAGGGTATCGTCAAAATCAAGAGCATGCATTATCATGCTATTAATTAAAGCCGCCTGGGGCGGGTTTAGCTTTCCTGTATAAACCAGAAGTGAAGCACAACTGTTAGTCGGAGCATTCCAGGAAGACAGCAATGAGGCTGCCTCGTAACACCCGGGGGCATTGGAACCCGGAAAGCATACTCCCAATGAATCAAGAAGCAAAAGTTTGCAGTAATCAATCACCTCCTGAGGAAAATCCTCAAATGAACAATTGTAGACGTGATTGACCAGAATTTTTTCCAGGGATTTATTTTTTATGGATGTATTCATGATTTACACCAATTGACTTATATTTTTAGGAACAAAATAATTTTTGAATTTTATTATATTTAGTGGTCTGATATCAGACCAACTCAAAGATAATTCGCCTGACCTTATGATTAAAAAGGCATAGTTCAGCTTATTATATTGAAATCAAACGTTAACCATTGTGTAGTGCGCACATCTACCGCTTTTCCGGGATCTCTGTTTTTTTTCCCGAATAAACAGTAAAGTTATATTGTTTAAAGAAACAATCTACATCTTCAAACCCGGCCGCCTCCATCCAAGAAAGTTGATTCTCCAGAGTTGCCGGCTGGTCGAGGCTCATCCTCTGGATAATTCTTTCAAGTTCTTCCCGGGCCAGATCTGTTTGTTTTAAATGATCCTGCCATCGTTTTTGATATACAGCCTCGGTTCTTTTTGTCGCACCAAGGGCTAAATCCGCATTTATGAAGTATCCACCAGCTTCCAGTGAATCAAACACTTCTTTAAATAATCGCTGCTTTCCGGCATCAGAGAGGTGATGGATTGACATTGCGGAAACTACAAGAGAAAAGATCCCCGGAATATCTTCTTTATCATAGTCCCTGATATAAAAATGTATATTTTCATAACCAGAGAATCGTTCATAGGCCTTTTCCATCATATTATCCGAAATATCAATCAGGTGCATTTCTGCATTAGGATACCGCTCTTTGATTAAAGATGAAACAAGACCTGTACCAGCTCCTAAATCAAGGAAAGAAAAATATTCTTCAAAGTTAAAAGGTATTAAATCCAAAAGGGTGCCATAAAATTCATCAAAACAATAGATAACTTTTCGCCTGCTGCCATCGTATTTAAAAGCTCCCTTGTCAAAAAGTTTTTTTACTTCCATTACGGATAACTCCTTAAGTAAAAGAAGTCTCAGAAGGTTTTGTTTTTAGAAATCGTATCCTTCTAAAAGTAAAAACTGCAAAAACAACAACCAGTCCCACTATATCTGTCTGCCATCCCGGATAAAGAAGACAAAAACCGGCCAGAAAAAGCACCAGTCTGATAAGAAAATTTAATCCGCCATACAGGTAATTTTGCACTGCACAGGCTATTGCATAGACACCAACCGGAGCAGTAATACAGACCAGGGCTACTTGCTGGAAACTTCCGATCAGCAATAACGCGTTATTATATACAAACATATAGGGAATAACAAAAGCAACAATAGCCAGGCGACAGGAGGTAAATGCTATCCTCATAACCGGTGCTTCGGCTATACTGGAAGCAACAAAGGCGTCCGGTGCCATTGGGGGTGTTATCTCGGCCAGAATAGCAAAGTAAAAAACAAAAAGGTGCGCAGCCAGGGGTTCTATACCTAACTTAGTTAATGCCGGTACCATCAGGATGGCTAAAATAATATATGAAGCAACAGGTGGCATGCCCATTCCCAGAATAATGGCTGCAACCATAGTAAGAATCAGAAGAATGAATACATTGCCGCCAGCGACTTTTACAAGCATGCTTGACAGCATTACACTTACTCCGGTGATATTAAACATGCCCATTACGATACCGGCAACCGCAAGTATGCCAACAACAGGAAGAGCTGTTAAGGCTCCGTTCTGAAGGCCCAGGATAATCTGATTGGGACGTATAATTCCTTTTTTCCCGCCCAACACTGTAACCAGCGGAATGGATAAAGTTGACCAGAAAACGGCCAGGGTTATACTTAACCGGGGACCGATAAGAAGATAAACCAGAAGAATAATAGGTAAAAAATAGAACCATCCTTCTTTTAAGGTCTTTTTAAAATCCGGAAGGCTTTCTTTGGGAAGGGGTGCTATGTTTAGTTTCTGATCTTCCAGATCGAGCATAAAAAAGAGGGTGAGAAAATAAAGAATGGCTATAAGTATAGCCGATTTCATTATGACCAAATAGCTCACTCCCAAAACCTGCATAATCACAAAAGCGGCACTCCCCATAATCGGGGGCGTCATTAAACCTCCCGCACTTGCTGTTGCCTCTACCGCCCCGGCAAAGTGCGGCTTATAACCGTATTTTTTCATTAATGGGATGGTAATCTGGCCTGTGCCTGCTACATTGGCCGGTCCGCTGCCGGTTATCATGCTCAGAAGCGCGCTTGTTGCAACCGCTATTTTTGAAGGCCCTCCCCGGACATTACCTAATAAGGAGTAGGCAAAATTAATAAAAAAATCACCGCCACCTGCGGCTCTAAGCATAGCGCCGAAAAGGATAAACAGAAAAATATAAGTGGCCGATATTCCGGTAAGCATCCCGAAGACGCCTTCGGTGGAAACAAACATTTTATCAACGATTCGGATTAAAGAATAGTTGGGATGAGCGAATACACCGGGCACAAGTTCGCCGAATCGTGCATACAAAACTGTAAATAAGGTAAGAATGGGAAATACAATGCCCAATGTTCTCCTTGATGCTTCCAGGCATAACAGGATGAAAATTAAACCTAATGCAATTTCGTATATCGGCGGCTGCAAACCGGCTTGCCCCGCTTTTTCCATCCAGTTATATAGCACATAAACCCCGATCCCGATTGATAGCACAGCCCCTATAGCTCCGGTTATTGTGAAGCGGGTTTTCTTATTTCTGCGCCAATCATAATACAGGAAGATAAGTACCAGGGCGAATACCACATGAGGTACTCTTTGACTCATGGCCGTAAACTGGAAGTAACCAGTATAGAGATGAAAAAGGCTCATGAGTATAGCAATAATCTTTACGCAAATCGGGATTGAATTATTTTCAGAATTTGTATCCATAGGCTTTCTTATCCAGGTAAAAGTGACCAGTAATTAAAAAATAAATAAATTTTACTTCTTTTAAATAAGAGACAGCCTGAATTGAGCGGGGTCGACCCCGCTCAATTCAGTTGAAACAATAAAAGCTTTTGCTAAAAAATTTTATAACCTATTGATAATAATCCTCTCGCTTGTCCCAGATTCCTTTTTCTTTGTAAAATTTTACGGCGCCCGGATGGTATCCTACAGGCACGTTATCCGCTCCCCTGAAAGCATTTTCAATAGTATATTTTTTGGCCATGGGATGTATTGCGTTTTTGTCTTCCTCATTTTCATAAACTGCTTTTATAATGTTATAAACCAAGTCCTCAGACAAATCGGCCCTGCATAGCCACATTTGAGGGACACAATATGTTTCAACATCTTCGTCGATTCCGGCATAAGTGCCGCCCGGAATAGTTAACGGTACAACATTTCCGAATTTATCCTGCAAAAGCTCTACCTTTTCAGAATTTATGTCCAAAAGACGGATATCAACGTCATTGGCCAGTCGCATAACTGAAGAAAGGGGATAGCCCGCAAATATCAAACCTGCATCAATGGTGTTATTTCTGATCCCTGTACAGACTTCATCAAAACTCAAATTCTTTTCGTCAAACTTATCAAAATCAAGTCCCCATCCTTCTTTTAAATGCTTCTTTCCGACAATATTTAGGGTAGCACTGCCCGCCGGTCCGACTGCTACAGTTTTGCCCTCAAAATCTGCTACTTCCTCAATCTGAGATTTCTTTCTGACTATCCAGTGAACGTCGCTGGTATGACCGACTGCTATCAAACGAATTTTATCTACGTCTTCTCCTGCCTCCTTAAGATCGTTTAATGTTCCCATACAGGCAAGGCCCATATCCATATGTCCACTCATCATAAGCCTTGAGTTCTCGGTGGAAGCGGCCGTGGACTCAGGTGTTGACCTTACTCCTTCTACATTATCGTTAATTATTTTCGAGAAACCCGCGCCCAAAAAATAATATGTGCCGGCGGGACTTCCGGTCCCAAAAGAAAGGAATTCAGTAGCTTGGGCCGGCTTGGAAAAGATAAGGCAAAAACAAAAAACGGCACATATTATACCCGGAACAGAGGTAAATATCTTTCTGGTAGTCATAACACCCTCCTTATTTATATGGGGCTTGTTTTATTTATTTAATTCCTGGATCTTGATTTCGAAACCAACCGGAAGTTCGTCATAATACATTGGGAAATTCCTGGTATGGACTTCTCCCGGCTCTACACCTTCTCCTTTGCGGGGATAAAGCCCTCCTCCTGTAACGCCCTGATCCAGTGAAATATGCACTCTGAACCTTTTCAATTCGTCTGAAGTGTTTTTTACTCCGATTTCCATGTGTAATCGCTGCTCCCCTTCGTATGAATCCATAAAATAGGAAACCTTGGAAATTTCAGCACTGGAAGGAACATCATATTTAATGCACTGATTGTCGGAATCTGCCGCTATACCGAGCTGTACAAAAAAGAAGAGTGAAACGAAAAAACAAACCAAGACCAAAAATGATTTACTAACAATATGGTGTTTCATAACCAATACACCTCCTTTTTTAAGGTTAAAAAAATAAAGACAGGTACAGAGAGCTACTAACTACCTATCGTGGAAGCTATATATGTATCCACGCTATAAGGCAGAAATTTCGAATAAGCCTCAAAGGTCCTTAAAAGGTGATCTTTGGCTGCCTTATATGCTAAGTCCGGTTCCTGGTTTTTAATTTTTTCAAGGATTGTCCTGTGTTCATTGATAAAATTAATTATTGCATTCCTGTCAATAAGGTTTTCCGTATCTTCGATTATTGAGAAAGAAAAAGCCTGAGTTATCGACTCGGTTATAAATACAAGAACTTGATTTTTTGTATATTTGGCAATTTCACTATGGAACGAGACATTTATTTTCCGTGCCCCTTTCCATGATATTGAAAGTTGTTTTTCCGCATTATCCAGAAGGCGCTCCAAAGATCCGATTTCATCCGGGGAGTGCTTTTGGGCCACAACTTTGGCTGCCAAAGGTTCTATATATAGCCTGGCATCCAATAAATGTGAGTAATCAACCATGCCGTAGCGAACTAAATTCTGAAAATTTTCAATGATAGGGTCCGCAGTGGGATTTACAATATATGCACCTGCATTTCTTCCCTTTTTTACAGAGATTAATCCTTTTTCACTCAGGTTGTTCAGGGCGTCTCTTACAGTGACTCTGCTCACTCCGAATTGTTCAGCCAACTCTCTTTCAGAAGGGAGTTTGTCTCCGGCCTTGTAGTTTTTTCGGGCGATAGCGTTTTTTATTTCCTCTACTATCTCTACTGAAAGCGGTGGACGTTTTATTGAGGCAAAAGGCAAACTACTCATTGGGACAGACAAACTCCTTTTATTTTTTATTACTTGCTTGGTCATATGGATTTGAAAAAATGTGCATCTCAGATCCTGGTAATTATTTTTAGCCCCCTTTTTAACTTGACCGAGACGGTTTGATGGGGGTGATTCAAAAAGCCACAGTAAGCAGCAAGGATTCCTGGTCAATAAATAACATCTTAGAAAAACGGTGATTTTCCAGTAAAACCAAGTTAAGCTTACAAACATATATACTATGGTTTGATGTCATACCACCTTCAAAAATCCCGGTCAAGTTTTTTTTAAAAATTTTTAAAAAAAACAATTGCCCCGGTCTTCGCGTCACCGCGGCCCATAAAGGACCTGCATCTACACCATATCTTATGCCTGTTTGGCTCACCTGAAAAAATGGAGGCGCGTAAATCACCTCCATTTTCATAATCTAAAAATTAAAAACTCTGGCCTCTTCTGCCAGGTCAATGATTTTGGGAGCACCTCCAAGGTACATATTGGAATAAAACATTTCCTCGCCTACCTGGCGGGATTTTGCACATGGAATTCAAACCCCGCATGGTACTTCTTTTTCCACAATCCCGGGCAAATAGTCCCCAGGACTGTCGCCGGTTACGGTCTTTTGTGTTAAATCGCGGTTTTTGTCCGCCCACATTACCCCGCCGTCAATTAAAAACATTTCCACTTCATGATTTTTGTCCTTTGCCACTTTTGCAAACTGGAAACATCTTGTGGCGGCCTCATTGTCGTCACTGCCCAGAATAAACAGATACTTTGCCATAACTGTGCCTCCTTTTGATCTTACGGTTTTGTCGGTGCCTTGTTTTATACGACCATAACACAGATTTTTAGCAGATTAAAAATTTTCTGGTCTTATGCTCATAATTGCTGCTTTTAAGCATCAATAAAGGCAGCGGCCGCAGAAAAATGGACGCAATAGCAAAAAATCATACATTTAGATTTGACGAAACAGGAGAAAACTTCGGTATGGCAATTTCTTCAGTGGCATCTGTCCAGACGACTTCAACTTCCATGCCGCAGGAAACCTCATTTGGATCGCATCCTGTAATATTGCTCATCATGCACGGGCCTTCCTCAAGTTTAACAAGAGCCACGACATACGGCATCTCATCTTCAAACCCGGAGTAAAATGCGGTGTGATAAACTGCAAACGTATAAACTGTTCCTTTTCCGCTTACAGCAACCCACTTGCTTTCTGATGAATGGCAGTCAGGGCACAGAAATGACGGGGGCCAGCGCAAAAACCCACAGTTCATGCATCTTTGAATTTTTAAAACATGTTTTCTGCAGCTTTCCCAAAAAGGCCTGTTGTCAGAGTTGATTCGGGGCAGGGGCTTTGTATATCCCATGATTTCTATATCCTCCGTAAAATATAACAGGAATGGGTTTGCAGAATAGCACCATTGTCACTGCACAGGATAATTTCAGGTGTTTTTGTTCCTGTTTCAGGCCCGAGCTGATTTCTGCCGCATCTTCCCATAAGCTGCATTACAGCCTCTGTAAGCGGAGTCAGGCCCATGTGATAGGCTTCGGATAGCTGTCCGCCCGAAGTGTTGACAGGCATACTTCCTCCCGGTGCAATGGTGCCGCCGGCAAACCAGTCCCTGCCCTCACCCGGAGCAAAAAAGCCGTAATCCTGAAGTGTTATTTCCACTGTATAGGTAAAACAGTCATATATCTGGCAGGCGTCAATGTCGTCTCTTTTGATTCCTGCCATGGAAAAGGCCTTTTCGCTCGCCTGTTTCGCACCGGTGCCTCCGGCAAAATGCCGTGCGTTTAAAAGATCGGATGATGGATTGTGCTGGCCCATACCCATGATGGAAACCACGGGGTGTTTAAGATCCCCGGCTCTTTCCGCAGAAGTGATAATACACGCCCTTCCGCCGTCTGTCATCAGACAGTTGTCATAAACCCGGAACGGCTCGATCATCCAGGAGGCTGATAAATAGTCTTCATGGGTCATTTTTCGCTCATGCATTACAGCCCGGGGATTTAAATTCGCCCAGGCCCGCTGGTCTGCAGCAATATGCTTCCAGGTTTCCGGGCCGGTGTTAAATTCATGCATGGCCCGCCTGGCTGCAAGGGCGTAGCCGCCTGCTGCTCCGAAATGGCCGTAGACCGCATCATCCATGGAGATATCATAGAGCGTCTGCATCATGCTGTCGCCCGAGCGTGCGCTGTGTCCGTATGAAAGAAGAACATAATTGCATAAACCCGATTCAAGCGCGCCAACTGCGTGCAGTAAATGGCTACGCGATCAGTTTGCGTCCTGAGAAAGGTAAGATGGAGAAATGCCAAGATGCTGTGCAACCAGGTAAGGAGTTACATCCTGTTCCCCGGTTGAAGGAGGAAAGTGCCGGTAGCAGATTAATCCGTCTATATCCCGGGGCCTTAGACCTGAATCCCGGATTGCATCTGCACAGGCTTCAAGATGAAAACCAAGACTTGTCCGCTCCGGTATTTTTCCCTGGGGCGTATAACCCACGCCCGCAATAGCATACTTATCCCTTATATTCATAAACTGCGCCTTTCTTGTTTTTCATCAAGCTTCTGTGCTGATCCTGTTTAGCGGAAGGGGTATTGCCGGCAACACCCCTTCCGCCTGGTTTTTACTCCTATTCTGTCTGGTACTTAAAAGAAAGTTTGACCACCGCCCGAAACAGCGCAACTTTGCCGTCTTCGATCTTAACGTCAAGATCTTTTACTTCGGCGACCCTGGTGTCGCGCAGAGATTTGGAGGCGGTCTCGACTGCGTTTTTTACTGCCTCCTCCCATGATGTTTTGCTTGTGCCGACCAGTTCGATAAATTTGTAAACACTCTCGCTCATTGTCTCCCTCCTTAATTGTTGTTATTGATTTACATGACCTGTGTTTATTATAAGAAACAAGGTTGTGTTTGTCCAACCCATTTTGTTTCAGGAAAAACAATATCAGAAAAACATTGCAGCATGCCGGGCTCTGATCCGGCACGCTTGCATTTGCCCTTTAAGTGATTATTATATGGTCGTTAAACTGCAAAAAAATAATATCTTAAGGATTTAATACATTATGAAACCAAAAGACATGACAATCCCGAATCCCCAGGAAATTGAAAAGGAAATATCTGATTTTCTGTCAAAAAAATACGGAAACCGGGTAAAGGTGGTCTCGCCCATCGTGATGCCCGAAAATGAAGCTTCAAGTGATGATACAGGAAAGGGTTTTGAAAACCATACTGTTAATTTTGACATGAAACCACAGGAGCTGATCGGATACCTGGATCAGTATGTCATCCGTCAGGACCAGGCAAAACAGATCCTGGCAACCAAGATCTGTACGCATTTTAACCGGATTCAGCACCAGGAGCAAACCGGAAGCAATGACGCGTTTGAAGGGCGCATAAAAAACAATATTATCATGATAGGCCCAACAGGCGTGGGCAAGACCTACATGATCAAGCTTATAGCAAAAAAAATCGGCGTGCCTTTTGTCAAGGCCGATGCAACAAAATTCAGTGAAACAGGATATGTCGGCGGGGATGTGGAAGACATGGTAAGGGATCTGGCTCGCGAAAGCGACAATGATATTGAACTTGCCCAGTACGGAATCGTCTATATAGATGAAATTGATAAAATTGCGGCAAGTAAAAATCATTACGGCACTGATGTTTCCCGCTCCGGGGTACAGCGCGCCCTGTTAAAGCCGATGGAGGAAACCGAAGTGGAGATGAAGGCACAAAATGATCCCATCTCCATGATCCAGGAAGTAGAGCAGTTCAGAAAGACAGGAAAACGGGAAAAGCGCTCCATAAACACCAAAAACATCTTATTTATTGTAAGCGGTGCTTTTTCAGAATTGCCTGAAATCATAAGGGAGCGCACCACTGATAAGTCAATAGGCTTTGGAGCGAAAATCGGCGACAACCGTGATGAATCAGGCACACTGCGGCATGTAAAGGCTGAAGACCTTGTTGAATACGGCTTTGAATCAGAGTTTATCGGCAGACTTCCTGTCCGCTCGGTGTTTGAACGGCTTTCTAAGCAGGATCTTTTCGAAATACTGAAAAACCCCAATAATCCGATAATTCTATCCAAGCGGCTCGATTTTGCAACCTATGGAATAGATATCCAATTTTCAGACGAAGCCCTGGATCTGCTGGCGCAGTGGGCTTACAATGAAAATACTGGAGCCCGGGGACTGGTAAGCGTTATTGAACAGGCGCTGATTCCTTTTGAAACCCGCCTGCCGTCAATGAATGTCAGGCGTTTCCCTGTAACATCCGAAACAATCCAAAACCCGCAGAATGCTATCGATAAATGGATTCCGGGAGAAGACAATAAAAGCAGGGAGGAACAATTCTTCCGTATAAAAGAGGAAAACAGAAAGCACCTCATTGACTATATCACTGCAAACCGGACAAAACTTTCCGAGCAGTACGAACTTCCCCTTTCAGAATACCGGATTGAAAGGATTGCGGATTATTACTGGACAAATGTTGTTGAAATAGGCACTGCTATCTCAAAAATCAAGGCCCATTACGATATGATCAAAAAAATCGAGATCAACTTTTACAACAGGCATGATCTTAACCTTGTGCTCGAGGAAGACGCCATTGACTTTATATCCGCACAACTGACAAATCAATCATTGAATATTGACCAGATATATCGTAAGATTGCCGATGATTTTGAATACGGACTGAAGCTGATACGGGACAAAACCGGCAAAAACCGCTTTTTCATATCAGAACACGCGTTAAAGCAGCCGGAATCTTTCCTGGATAATCTTATAAAAACCGAATTCGCCCGGCACAATATCCCGCCGGATTTCGATGAAGACCAGGGTAAAGCTTATCAGAGCGAGGAATAAATGATCGGAATCTCCAAGCTTTATTGCGGCACTGTGGAGCCGTCTGACGCCCTGCGTTATGGCCGGAACTCAGGCCAGCTGCCTTCTCATCTGCTTCAATTCTCAGAAGACAAGCGGCCGGTGGTTGTATGGAACCTTACGCAGCGATGCAATCTTAAATGCATTCACTGCTACGCTCACGCAAAGGCGGGCAAGCAGAAAAACGAACTTTCCACCCAAGAAGGCAAAGCCCTTATCGACGACCTTGCGGACATGGGAGTACCGGTGCTGCTGTTTTCAGGGGGCGAGCCCCTTATGCGAAAAGACCTGCCGGAGCTGGCAGAATATACCGTCAAAAAGGGAATAAGGGCGGTGATTTCAACCAACGGAACCCTTATTGGTCCCGAAACCGCAAAAGTCTTAAAAAATATCGGGCTTTCCTATGTAGGCATAAGCTTAGACGGCAATCAGCAGGTAAATGACAAGTTCCGGGGGGTTGACGGGGCCTTTGAAATGGCAATGAAGGGAATTGAAAACTGCAGCGCAGCGGGAATAAAGGTAGGGCTTCGTTTTACCATCAACCGATTTAATGCTGATGAAATACCAGGGTTATTCAAGCTGCTTGAGCAAAAGGATGTTCCCAGGATCTGCTTTTACCATCTTGTATATGCAGGCCGCGGATCAAGCCTTGTAAATGACGATGTTTCCCATGAGCAAACACGGGAGATTATCGATCTTATAATGGACAGGACCCGGGATTTACACGACAGGGGGAAGCCAAAGGAAGTCCTTACAGTAGATAACCATGCTGACGGGCCTTATGTCTATCTTCGCTTAAAGCGGGAAAACCCGCAGCGGGCTGAAGAAGTGCTTGAACTCCTGAAGATGAATGAAGGCAACAGCTCGGGCAGGGGCATCGGGTGTGTGAGCTGGGACGGCGAGGTCCATGCAGACCAGTTCTGGCGGCATCACAGCTTCGGTAATGTGCGAAACCGTCCCTTTTCAAAAATATGGACAGATACCTCTGCAGACCCGCTTCTGGCAAAACTTAAGGACAAGAAAAAATACGTCAAGGGTCGCTGCGCCCAATGCAGGTGGCTTGATATTTGCGGCGGCAATTTCAGGGTACGTGCCGAGGCGGTCTCCGGAGATGTCTGGGCGCCTGATCCTGCCTGCTATTTGACCGACAAAGAAATAAGCTGACTTTTCGGCTTTTAATAATCCAAAGCAAGCGAGGAAAAAAACCATGCAATTTCCGGACTATCGTCCCAGGCGTCTGAGGCAAAGCAAAGCATTGCGCAGGATGATCCGCGAAACCCGCCTCAGCGTTGACAACCTTATCATGCCGCTTTTTGCAGTAACCGGAAAAGGCGTTAAGGAGCCCATAGCCTCAATGCCGGAACAATACCATTTGTCGGTTGATAACTTGGCAAAAACCGCCAGGCAGGCTGCTGATCTGGGTATTCCTGCTGTTGTTTTATTCGGGCTGCCTGAGAAAAAAGATTCTCTGGGTACCGGGGCATATGCAAAAGACGGCATCGTCCAGAGGGCGATCCGGGAGGTCAAAAACAAATGCCCGGAAATAGCGGTTATTACAGATGTATGCCTATGCCAGTATACCGACCACGGCCACTGCGGCATGGTTGAAAACGGCGTAATAGACAACGACGGAAGTCTGGATCTGCTTGCCAGGGTCGCGCTATCCCATGCACAGGCCGGGGCTGACATGGTTGCGCCGTCTGACATGATGGACGGCCGGGTTGGATTTATCCGTGAAATCCTGGATGAAAACGATTTTACAAATATCCCGATTATGTCATATGCGGCCAAGTACTGTTCGGCCTTTTACGGACCTTTCAGGGAAGCAGCCGATTCTTCCCCGCAGTTCGGTGACAGGTGCACATATCAGATGGATCCGGCAAATTCCTTAGAGGCGATTCGTGAGGCCAGCCTGGATATAACAGAAGGCGCGGATATCATTATGGTCAAACCCGCCCTGCCCTATCTTGACATAATATCGCGCATCCGCGAGGAAATCGATCTTCCGGTTGCGGCTTACAACGTCAGCGGTGAGTATGCAATGATCATGGCCGCGGCCAAAATGGGCTGGCTTGACAAAAACGCTGTTGCAATGGAAGCGCTTACAGCCATAAAACGGGCCGGAGCGGAAATGATCCTTACCTATTTTGCCATGGATGCAGCGCGAAATCTGAATTCAGCATAAATACGAATGCTTTTGTAAAAGAGGTCTATTTTGAAAAACCAGGACAGCGCCCATACCGGAAATCATCAACAGCCTGCCCCCTCGGGCGGACCCGGTAGCCTGAGACTTGTAGCCTGGGAAACAACCCGCAACTGCAATCTTTCATGCGTTCACTGCCGGGCGGCTGCCACGTGCGGCCCATACACAGGAGAGCTTGATACAAAAGCATCCTTTCGCCTGCTGGACCAGATAGCTGAACTGGGCAAACCGATTGTTATACTCACCGGAGGCGAGCCTCTGCTAAGAGATGACATTTTTGACATCGCCTCATATGGCACCAAACTCGGCCTTCGCATGGTAATGGCTCCCAACGGCACTCTTATTACAGATAAAACTGCTAAACTGATGGCGGATTCAGGGATTCAGCGCATTAGCGTCAGCCTGGACGGAGCATCTGCGCAAAGCCATGATGGATTCCGGGGTGTTGCCGGTGCATATGATGCAGCGATTTCAGGAATTGAAACTGCAAAAGCCGCGGGAATTGAGTTTCAGGTCAATACCACGATTACCAGGCTCAACCGGGATGAAATCCCGAAGATTCTCTCCCTTGCCGAAAACCTGGGCGCTGTTGCCCTGCACATATTTTTGCTGGTGCCTACAGGCCGTGGAAAATATATAATAGAGCAAAGCATAACAGCCAGGCAATACGAAGAGATTCTTAACTGGTTCTATGATCAAAAGGATAAAACAAATCTTCAGCTCAAAGCCACCTGCGCCCCACATTATTACAGGATTCTGCGCCAGCGCGCCAGGGCAGAAGGAAAAAGCGTCACTGTGCAGACCCACGGACTGGATGCTGTTACAAGAGGGTGTCTTGGAGGCACCAGCTTCTGCTTTGTTTCCCACAGGGGTGTTGTTCAGCCCTGCGGTTTTCTGGACGTAAACTGCGGGGATGTAACCGAGACCTCCTTTGCAGAAATCTGGAAAAATTCCGAGGTATTTGAATCCCTGCGGGATTTTGACAGGCTGAAGGGTAAATGCGGAATCTGCGAGTACAAACGTGTCTGCGGCGGATGCCGGGCCAGGGCATACGAGGCAACCGGCGACTGGCTGGCAGAAGAGCCTCTGTGCACATACCAGCCGGTGAAGAAAAAACAGAGAAGCGCGGGATAAAAATATTAAAAAAACTGAGTGTCCCGCACCTGAAAAAAGGAGGCCGGCAATGGACATAAGACAGATCCATATCCCGAAAATGGACAATTTCAGCTATATTATCGCAGATCCTGCCACACAAACATGCGCAGTAATCGATCCCGCCTTTGGTCCCCGGAAAATCCTGCAGGAAGCAGAAAAGCAGGGATATACCGTAACCCATGTTATAAACACTCATGCGCATATGGACCATACCTCGGGCAATTCAGAAATTCTCGGGGCAACAGGCGCCAGGCTGTGCATCCATCGCGATGATGCACAGCAGCTTAAAAAACTGCTGTCAAAAGCCGTATCCCGCATTATGGGCGGCAAAGGTTCACCCGAACCCGACTGCCTCCTCTCAGACGAAGATATACTAAAAATCGGCGAAATCGAGATTAGCGTCATTCATACCCCCGGTCACACGCCGGGTTCAATATGCCTGTATGTTTCAGGCCACGTTTTTACAGGAGACACCCTTTTTGTAGAGGCAGTCGGGCGCACAGACCTTCCCGGAGGCTCTTTTGACCAGCTTATGGCCTCGATAAACAATAAACTCTATTGCCTTCCCGACGATACCATAGTCTGGCCCGGGCATGATTACGGACCTGTGCCGTCATCAACAATCGGGAAAGAAAAACAAAACAATCCCTTTACGTAAAAATGAACCCTCAGCTTACAACTTCCCAAAGTGCCGGGCAACGTATAATAGCCGGGTTTACAGGCACCGAATTAAACCCGGATCTCAAATACCTGATTGACACCCTTCTGGTGGGAGGGATCATCCTTTTTTCGCGCAATATAGAAAACCGGGATCAGTTGCGGAGGCTTTGCAGCGATGCGCAGGATTACGCCAGAACCTGCGGCCAGCCAGGACTTATAATAGCGGTTGATCAGGAGGGCGGATCGGTTGCACGGTTGAAAGCACCGGATTTTTTCCAGCCCCCGGATGCAGCGCAGATCAAGGATCCTGTGCAGGCCGGCTGCTTTGCGGAAATTACGGCATCAGAATTAAATTCTGTCGGCATTAA
The DNA here is from genome assembly GCA_964626455.1 of uncultured Desulfobacteraceae bacterium. Taxonomy (GTDB): domain Bacteria; phylum Desulfobacterota; class Desulfobacteria; order Desulfobacterales; family Desulfosalsimonadaceae; genus Desulfosalsimonas. The sequence continues at coordinate 27,739 of CAZVFQ010000023.1, forward strand.
CATGAACATGGCGCCTGTCATGGACGTGGCATCCCCGGACGGCTGCGGTATAATGGCGAATAGAAGTTTTGCCGGCGATCCGCAAAAAGCGGCTGAATCCGGAGCTGCAGTAATAGAAAGCCTCCAGAAAAACAAGGTGATGGCAGTTGCAAAACATTTTCCGGGCATCGGCCGCACCACTGCAGACTCGCACCTGGACCTTCCGGAACTCGATATTTCACTGCAGCAGCTTGAAACATTCGATCTGGTGCCGTTTTATACCGCCGCAAGACATAAAGCAGCAGGAATAATGCTTTCTCATGTACGTTACACGGCCCTTGACCCTGTCTGGCCTGCAAGCCTGTCCAAAGCAGCTGCAAAAGACCTGCTGCGGAACAAAATCGGATATACCGGGCTGACGATCACGGATGATCTTGAGATGGGTGCAATTGCCAATTATTACGACATGCCTGCCGTGGCAGACCGGGTGCTTTGCGCAGAAATCGACATCGCGCTTATATGTCACAGCATGGATAAGGCCGAATCCGCGTTTGAAACCTTTCATTCAGCCCTTACGGATCCGGCCGCATACGAGCGCTCTATGGCTTCAATCCTGAGAATCACCGAAGCCAAAAACCGTTATCTTTTCTACTGAAGTTGCTCTAATGCCTCTTTTTTCTGGGCTTCGTATTCAGACTCAGTGATCAGTCCGTCCTGGTAAAGCTGCTTTAAATACTCAAGACGGCTACGGATCTCATTTCTTTGTTCTTTGGTATCATCTGCGGGTTTTTCTTTACTTTCCGGCCGGGCTACATCTTTTTCTTTGTCTTTACCACTTACCTCTTCAGGGACAGCTTTCTTTTCAGCCCGGGCCATGGCGCTTAAGTCCGCCCTTATCCACATGGGAGCTTCTTTGCCGCCTTTTAAGTCAGCTTTCTGCATATAGGATTTGTCTGCAGCAAGTTTATTTACAGTATCGTCTGTTTCAAAAGGATCCCTTGAAACCGCTTCATCGCGCAAAATCGGTTTGTCGTTGATATCCACCCTCTGGTTGATCCAGGAAAACGCGATATTGAGTTTTCCGTTTTCATCCAGAAAAATTGCGCCCTCGGTTATACGGCGCTTTTTCAGCAAAGAGTCACTGGAGTAATTAAACGACGTAAAATAAACCCTGGAGTTTGAATCCGCTTTTTTCAAAGCCTTTGCCACAGCAGGCGCAAGTTTTTCAATTTCTTCCTGCTGGAAGACCGGATGTCTTTCCTTGCGGCCGAGGATTGCAGATCTGCCGATATAGACCAAATCGTTAAAAAACTGTTTTAACAAGGCTGAATCGATATCAGCAGCAGGATGACTGTAATTAGCCGCAACCGGGGCGTCGTCTTTTATCTGCTGCTGAAGACTTACGCTAACTGCGTCTGTTTCTGAAATTTTGGTTTCTTCCCACCGGGTTGAAGCACAGCCAGTAAAAACAAACACAAACATCAGCACCACGACAATCTTTGATTTCATAGCGGATTCCCTTTCATTATTGAATTAAAGGAACTTGACAGGTTCATAAAAAGTCGGTTATCGACGGCAAAGGCTATAATTTTCTCCTTAACTGTGCAGAAAACCTTTTTCCGTTATTTCTGATACACGATAGACTTCATAGGCCTCCTCATCTATGGGATAATCCCAGCAGCCGTGACGATGAAGCATTCTTCCCCCGAATCCCGCCTTAAACCTGTAGAGTCCATACATGGGATGAGAGGGGTCAGGGCCTGGAGAAACGCCAAAAAGGTCGTATTCGCAGCATCCCGCCTTATGTGCTTTTGATATGGCCTCCCATTGAACAGCATGTGAGGCCATTAAGTGTTTTTGTTCAGATGAGGAGGCTCCGTACAGGTATGTTGCCCTGGTTCCGGAAATCGCCATGATAATGCCAGCCAGGGTTCTGCCGCCGGCTTCTGCAAGCAGCAGATGCACACGTGCAGGAGAATCCACGTCCCGGTTTTTTACCCGGAAGACGGCCTTAAAGTACTCCAGGCTGTTTAAGCTCATTTTGTGCCTGTTTGCGGTCTGGCAATACAGATCATACCATACAGGCAGTTCTTCAATGCCTGCTTCGCGGACCCGCACGCCTTTTTTGGCAGACAGCCTGATATTATACCGGGTCTTTGACTTCATTTGAGCAAGAATTTGATCGCGGTCAGACTCAACGTCGAGCAGTACAGTATCCGGCGGCAGGAGGTCGGTAGGGGCTTTTCTTAAGTTCCAGTGTTCAGTGTCAAAATTCATGCGCATTTCCTGAACTCTGGCTTTGGGTGCGCCCATCCACTGGTTGTCTGCAGTATAACGATCAGGCTCCTCAACCCAGGGGGATTCCCACGGCAGGTCGTAGCGAATAAAAACGCAGTTTTCCGGCAGGCCCGGCCTTAGATTCTCTGATAGCTTTTCCAGCCAGGGACCGCGCCGAATTCCGTCAGGAAGCAGCTCGGGGCCGAAAGGCACGTATGCCATGCATGAGTCAGGTCCTATGGCGCGCATTACAGCAAGAATGTCTCCGTTATACCTCCCATCAGTCCCTGCCTCTATATCAAAAGCCCTGGCCTGCCTTCCCTGCTGCTTTTTCAACCTTCCCCAGTAGGCTGTCTGCTGCAGGTTTAAGCCGGGTTTTACATGCCTGGTTTTCTTGGAGGTAAGTGATATACCAATCATAGTTTTGATTTCAGATACTTACAGAATTCTTTGCCGTATTTTCAGTTGTTTTGTTTAATAGCGACTAGTACACTTAAACAAATTATTGGGCCCGGGTCAACCCCGGCAATAATGGCAGGCCTGATTTTTTATCCGGAAGCACAGAAGATGTCAACCAAGAATCGCCAGAAATACCCCTGCAGCCACGGCCGAGCCGATAACGCCAGCCACGTTTGGCCCCATGGCAGCCATAAGAGGATTTACCCTTCCCTTTGTGCTTTTTGCTACAAAATCCTGCACCACTCTTGCTGACATGGGCACTGCGGATACCCCTGAAGCACCGATACAGGGGTTTATTTTTTTGTTTTCAGGCAAAAACAGGTTTATGATCTTGGCAAAAATAATTCCGCCTGCCGTGCTGATCGAAAAGGCCACGCCTCCCATAATAAGAATGCTTATAGTGCTTAAGTTAAGAAAATATTCAGCCCCCATGGTACTGCCGACAACAAGTCCCAGAAAAATCGTGACAATATCAATTAAGGCGCCTCCTGCTGTTTTTCTGAGCCGATCGGTGACACCGCTTTCCCTTATCAAATTGCCGAACATGAGCATTCCCAATAAAGGTGCGCATGAAGGAATTGCAAGAGAAGCAAGAGAGCCGGTTATGATAGGAAACAAAATAACCGCCTGCCGGCTTACGGCACGGGCCTGGGGCATGTCAATTGCCTGCTCTTTTTTTGTTGTCAGCATTCTCATAATCGGCGGCTGGATTATGGGAACAAGTGACATGTAACTGTAGGCTGCCACGGCTATGGGACCGAGCAGGTGAGGAGCCAGCTTGCTTGCAATAAATATTGAAGTCGGCCCGTCCGCGCCTCCCACAATACCTATTGATGCCGCCTCATGAATGGTAAAGCCGAATATAAAGGCAGCTCCAAGGGCTGCGGTAAAAATACCAAGCTGTGCTGCAGCGCCCAGCATAAATGTCAGCGGACGGCTAAGCAAGGGCCTGAAGTCGGTAAGCGCCCCTACCCCCATGAAAATAACCGGAGGCAGCAGTTCGGTTTTGATTCCAACACGGTAAATAAAATTCATCAAACCTTCTGCATGAGCCCCCATCTCTCCTAAAGGAAGATTTGCCAGAATTGTGCCAAAACCTATGGGAATCAGCAAAAGTGGTTCATAGCCTTTTTTTATAGCCAGAAAAATCAGTATTCCGGCTATAATGAACATAGCCAGATTCCCGATAGTCAGATTGGCAAAACCAGAATTTAATACAAGGTGACCCAATGTCTCCATTTGATCACCCCTTTGTGGTTATTGTTATAATGGGGGTAGAGGAATTTACCTCATCGCCGATTCTTGCGTTTATAGCAGATACGACCCCTGAAACAGGAGCGATAATATCATGGGTGGCCTTCATTGCCTCGACCTGTGCAACAGTCTGGCCCTCTTTGACACTGTCTCCCTTGCTTACTGTGATATCCACAAGATCAACAGAGCCTGAAAAGCTGCAGTAAACCGGCACTTCTTCTCCTGAGGCAGCCGGCTGAGAAGGAGGTGCCTCTGCATCTGCCTGGTTCCCCGGCTTTTCGCTGATCGGCTCAACCGTGACTTCAAAAGTCCGGGTTTTACCTCCTTCTTTAACCTCGCATCTGGTTTTGACCGGCCCTGAAAGCGAAGCAGCAAGTCTACCCCGGCCTTCAGATGCCCCGGCGGGCTGCTGCGCGCCTTCTTTCTGTTTTGAATCCTGTTTTTTCTTTAAAGGAATATCTATCTTGCCCTTGCCTGTGAGCAGGCGAAGGCCCTCATTTAAAGCCATTTTCTTTCCCGGGAGCATGGAGCTGACAATAAGGAAAATATTTTCCTCGCTCTGCTCCAGGTTGTTTTCCTCTAAAGCTTTTTTGGCCTCTGGTATGGGATCAGGTACTGCGGCAAAGGGATCATCTCCCTTAAAGGGTTCAAGGTTCAGCTGTTCTGAGGCCTTTTTTACTACCTGCGGGTCCGGGTCAAGGGGAGGCTTTCCATAATAGCCGAGCACGGCCCGGCCGTATCCTGCCTCGATTTTTTCCCATCTGCCGTATAGTACATTGTTAAACGCCTGCACCCAGTACTGCTGACTGCCCGGAGTAACACTAGTCCATGCGCCGCCGGCCTTTACCACAACCGGAAACTCGGCCAGTACATCACTGTATCTATCCATAAGCCCGGCCCTTACCATCATATGCACATTCGGGCCTATGGCACCGCCCGGCATGGGGAAACCGACCACTCTTGGATCCGCAGTGGTAGTTACAGGGTTAAATTCATAGTTACCAAGAAGATCATTTAGCATTTCCTGGATAATATGCATTTTATCCACATCAATATCTAAGCTGTAGCCGGTGTTTTTCAAAGCATGGGCCACAGAGCGCACATCCGGCTGGCAGGTACCGCTGGCAAAAGGGGCCACTGACAAATCAATACTGTCAGCTCCGCCCTCAATGCCTGCAAGGTACTGGCTTACCGCAAGGCTTGCAGTATCATGGGTATGAAGCCAAAGCTCCATCTCAGGGGGCATAATCTTTCTTATAAGTCTTGCTGTCTCATAGCAGGTCTTTGGATCAGTGGTGCCGCTTGCATCCTTCATACAGATGCTGTCAATCCTTACATCGGATTCTATCATCTGCTTTGCTATGTCTGCATAAAATTCCGGCGTATGCACCCTGTCATCATGGAAAGGAAGCCCCATCATGGCAACGCATACCTGGTGGTGCATGCCTGCCTTTACTATGGGACGGCCGGTTTTTTTGAGATTTTCCACATCATTCATGTAATCAAAGTTGCGGTCATAAGTAGTGCCGTATTTGGCCATGAGACGGGCCTGCATATCCAGGACTTCCAAGCTCTGGGTTGTCAGGGTAACGCCTGAAATCGAGCGCGTAAGGATCTGAAGGTCTGTCTCAGGGCCAACAGTGTCGCGCATGGCCTCCATGGTTTTAAAAGGATTTTCATTCAGATAAAAAAACGGAGCCTGATATCTGGCACCACCACCGAACTCAAGATGGCTTATTTCAAGATCTTTTGCCGCTGTCTTCATTGCCGGAAGGTAATCCTCAAGCCGGACCTTGCCGCCAAAAGCGCTTTGAAGCCCGTCGCGGAACGGTGTGAACTGAACTTTAATCTTTCTGGGTGTTTTTGAATAAATCATTTTATTTTTCTACCTTTTCTTGATTTCCTCAATTCTGGTTATTTTCGCATCCGGGTAAATAGCTGCATAAGCTGAATGAATGGCTGCAAAAACAGCAGTATC
>CAZVFQ010000024.1:0-24181 GCA_964626455.1 uncultured Desulfobacteraceae bacterium
TCAGGGCAGGGACACCGGTTTTCGGATTATCTGTTTCTGCTGAAATATGAATCATGTGCCTTTCTCAGTTGAGGATTATGTAGCCCACCGCGGCAGGATGAAACTCCTGGACGAGATCGTGGAAGTGAATGCGCAAAAAGCCGTGGCTCGCTCAGTGGCAACAGACAAATGGCCTCTGGCCGGGGCGGACGGTATTCTTCCGATCGTTGTTGTGGAACTTGTGGCCCAGACAGCAGGGATCAATATACGATGGGAGGAGTTGCGCGAAGCCGGGGGACGGAAAAAAGAGGGAAGCGGGCTTCTTGTGGGACTAAAGGAGGCTGTTTTTCATGTTCTGCGCATCCCCCTGGATGCAACCATTATAACATGCGCTGCAAAAAAGCATATTTATATGAATTATGCTGTGTATCAGGGATTTTCACAAATCGGGGAGCAAATTATCGGCAGTGCAACGATTCAGGTATTGAGAACTGACGAATAAACAATTGGAGGCAACAGTCGGGATGAAACAGCAAACAGCCCTTGTAACCGGCGGAGGCCGGGGTATCGGAAGAGCGATTTCACTGGAGCTGGCTGCCGCCGGATACCACGTGACCATAAACTATAAATCCGGACAAAGCGCAGCAGAGCAAACCCTGGAGATGATCCGGCAAAGCGGAGGTCAGGGGCGTATAATCGGTTTTGACGTAACCGATGCCGAAGCCGCCGGGCATGCTGTAAATGATATTGCCGAAGAATTCGACATCGCAGTGCTCATCAATAACGCGGGAATCACTGCGGACGGCTTGTTTGTAATGATGCCGCAAAAAGACTGGCAGTCTGTAATGGATACTTCCCTGGCCGGATTTTACAACGTTACCAAGCCTGTGTTAAAAAAGATGCTGAGGGTAAAAAGAGGCTCGATTGTTTCCATCTCATCGGTTTCCGGGATCATGGGCAACCGTGGACAGGTGAATTATTCGGCTGCAAAGGCAGGCATAATCGGTGCGACCAGAGCCCTTGCCGCGGAAACAGCCAGAATGGGGATCAGAGTCAATGCCGTGGCCCCGGGCTTAATTGATACTGAAATGACACAGGATGCCCCTGTGGACACTATCAAGCAGATGATCCCCATGGCCCGAACGGGCAGGCCTGAAGAAGTTGCAAGGGTGGTGAAGTTTCTTTGCTCCGGGGATGCTTCATACGTAACAGGACAGGTAATTTCGGTCAACGGCGGGATGAGTTAAGCGATGATGAAAAAGATAAGCAAATCTGCAAAGTACAGGATTTTTTTAGCAGCACTGCTGGTGCTGGCGGTCTTTCTTGCCGGCTGGGCTGATGATCCGGAAACTATAAGGGAGAAGGTGGCCTTTGTCGAGTCAATCCGGGCTGATTTTACGCAGGAAAAACACCTGGAAATGATGGACGAGCCCCTGATCTCAAAAGGTGTGCTTTTTTTCCAAACCCCGGCATCGCTTCGCTGGGAATACAAGGAGCCTGTCAAAAGTGTTTTATTGATGCATAATGACGAAATCAGCCGTCATATTGAAACCGGGAGCGGAATGAAGGCTCAGAAAAGCGGGGATCTGGAGACTATGCGGGTATTTCTCGAGGACATCTGCATGTGGATGCAGGGCAAATTCGACTCCAACCCGGATCTAAATGCAGAAATCAAGCATCCCGGAACAATTGTTTTAACTCCGAAAGACACGGCAATGGAAGAGGTGATCGAACGCATTGAACTGAGGCTCTCGGATACTCCGGGGGTAATTGATTCTGTTGCGATACATGAAAGTCCGGACTCCTATACAATCATTCGGTTTAATGACACTGAAATCAACAAGGATATCAGGGAAAGTGTTTTTCAGGAACCTGATTTAGAGAAACCTAAAGGAGGGAAAAAATGAAGAATTTACTGTACTCATGTATTGCGGTGATCATAGTTTTGCCCATGATGGCCTGCAGCACGGCCATGACCAAGGCGGAGGTCGACCCTTGGCTGGACAAGATTTCAGAGGACCGGGCTGCGCAAATCAATGTTGACGGCCGGTGGAAGGATGCAGATGCTGGCCCTAACGCTCCGTTCGGCTGGGGAAAAGGCTTTTTCGATCAGCAGGGAAACCAGCTCGAAGGATCTCTTGGCAAATACAATGTCAAGGGAAAAGTAAGCGGGGATACGGTTTATCTGGTTCTTATCTCAGGAGGAGAGGTACATTATTCCGCAAAACTGAAAAAACGCGAAGACGGTATTCTGAGCGGCAATTATTTTTATGAAGATGACAGGGAACAAAAAGAGGGCACACCCATGGCACTGGAGAGGTTTGAAAAATAGCTCTGCAGCAGGAAGGCTCTGCTGGCTCCAGTTTGTCGGCCGGGGAGCCTTTCTGCTGGCAGCCTGTTTTTTGCTGTTTATCATCGGCTGCCGGAGCCTTGCGCCAATAGAACCTGCAGCGCCGGGACTTTACGAGGATACGGCCCGTCGCTGCCGGGACTGTTTTTTGGGCGATTCCCGGCAACTGGTTCAGTCACTTACAGCCCATCTGCCTGACGGAGACGTCAGGGACGCCATTGCAGTCATCCGGATTTATCCTGAAAGCCGCAGGATAAGATGCGTGATAATGAGTGCACAGGGGATAGTTCTTTTTGACGGCGACTATGACGGCCGGGTTTCTGTGCGCCGCGCGGTTTCGCCGTTTGATGAAAAAAAGTTCGCAAACGAAATATTTGCCGATATCAGGCTTGCTTTGCTGCCTCCCCGGGGCCGCCTTCTGCAGGCAGGATCGCTTTCAGACAGCACGCAGATCTGCCGGTATGAACGCAAAAACAATGAAGGCTATTACGAAGTGCGGTTATCAGAAGAGGGCAGCCCGGAGATAAGGCAATATACAAAGGGCAAAAAACTTCTCAAAACCGTCAGGCTCTGTTATGCCCCGGCCTGTGACACTGCGGTACCCGGAGCTAACGGAAAAATTCCGTCAAGTATCACCATTAACCATCACGGCCTATTTGATTACCGGCTCGAATTACAACTGCTTGAGACAAAAAGCCTGACACAGGATTAATTGCGCAGTCAGGGGATCTAAATATTTTTTCTTTCCAACTGCTGATCGGTTTTTTCCAGGGACCTGGAAAAATCCCGGAATGCTTTTGAAAGTCCCTGCCGTATCTGGTCCCAGGCATCAGCTGACCCGGATTTGAACTTTTCATACCATTCTCCAAGCTCGTCTCTCTGGCGGCGCAGCGATTCCATGTCGGCTTCCATTTTTTTGCGCATTTCGCGGCTCATCTGCGATTTTTCCTCTTCAAATCTGCGCTCCATTTTTTCCAGCCGCTCATCCATCTGATCAAGCTCGGTTTTGAGTTTTCCTGCAGCTTCCTTTTGTTTTTCAGCGCTGTAGTTTTTCAGGCTTTCCATGAATTCCATAGCATTTTGTTTTAATTCCCTGCCTGTATTTTTGCCCTTTTCCTCAGCCTGTGCAAAAGTCCCGGCAGAGGCTGTAAGAAAAAACAAAAACGCGACAATGCATACCATCCGGGGGGACGGATTTTGCTTGTATTCCTTCATCTGAGTCTCCTTTATAATTATAATGATTGCATTGTTTTGTTTATATTTTCACGAAACTCTCAAAAATATATTTGATAATTATAACCATATTTGAGCGGAAGTAAAAGTAATTCATTTTTCCAGGGCCATCACAGGCCGGTTTACAAGTTCGGAGAGCGGGCGGATACAAAGGCCTTTCCGTTCTATGCCTGAAAGCAGGTTTTCTATTTCCGCAAGCCATGTTTCAACCCTGAAATCCGCGGAGCCGGGATGGGTATCATGTAAAAGAACTATATCGCCTGGACGGATTTTTTTAAGAATTCTCCGGGAAAGACCGGATATGCGCCTGTTGCCAATATCAAAACCCCGGCAGCTGTAATGAATGCAAAACATTTTTCTCTGATCCAGCAGTGGGCCGAGCCGCGGATTTACAATCCCGGCCGGAGGGCGGAATGCCAGAGGCCTGACACCGAAGTTTTTTAACACCTCCTGGGCTGCATCAATTTCCCGTGCAAGTATTTTTTTTGATTTAAGCATTACAAAAACATCATGGCTGTATGTGTGATTTCCGATGCTGTGACCTGAGCTAAGAATTTTTTTTATCAGTTCAGGATATGTTTCCGCACGCATGCCTGTGACGAAAAAACAGGCACACACATTGCATCTGGCGAGCAGGTCGAGCAAATAAGGTGTGGTGGATGGATCCGGTCCGTCATCAAAGGTTAAAGCAACACTTTTTAAGTCCCTGCTGCCGGCCCTGGTCACCTGAAGAAACAGACCGGTACCAGGCAAAAAAGCAGTTGCCAGACATACTGCCACAAACAAAAAAAGCACTCCTGCGGCCAAATAAGGATGTATAAAAAAAAGCACGGCTGCCGCGGCAAAACAGATCATGCCGAATATAGCTGCCGGCGGGAATCTATCTGTTTTATTCATCTTATCAAATGCTCCCAGAGCGGTCCTGCGTGCCCACGGTCATGGAGCCGGGAGAGGATTTTGGCGGTTTTTTCTCCGCCCGCGCCAAAAACCCAGTTCATACGATTTTTAGATTTTTCCCGCAGAATTTTTCCGATCTGCTCAAGCCCGATGCCTTCTGGTTCAAAAAAGCAGGGGGTCAGTAGCTCTTGGCCCTTTTTAATCTGACCGGATTCAGCAGCAATTTCACTGAGCCGGGTGTGCGGATAGATGCGAATGCCTGCAAAGAAAAAACAGACCGTTTTTTTAAGGGCGCAGGCATTGTCCAGTGAGGTTTCCAGGGTATGCCGGGTTTCGGCAGGAGCGCCCAGAAGAAAAAAATGTGCCGTGTTTATACCGGCATCAACCGCAGCCTTGTGAGCGGCAAAAACATCATCTGTGCGAAACGGCTTTTTATAGTTTTCAAGGATTTTATCGCAGAAAGCCTCTGTGCCGAATTCCACGTGGGTCATGCCTGCGTCTGCCAAAACCCTGAAATAATCGGACCGAGGCCGCACGGGTGCGATATAGGCGCCCCACGGCACGGTCACCCCGGCTTTTTGAAACGCACGCGCCACTTTCATGCTGTGTACGGGATCAGCGTTAAATACTGAGTCGGTAATAAAAATATATCCCGCCCCCGCGTCCTGAAGCGCGCGCGCGGTAGCAGCTGCCGCAGCAGGGGGATGTTGTCTGAGCTGCCTGCCTTCAATATGCGGATAGGTACAGTAGATGCACTTAAACGAACATCCGCGCTGGGTCTGCAGGTTTAGCATGCCGCCTTTTTTCAGATAATAGCTTACATGCGGGCTTTCCGGGTCAAAATGTCTTTTAAATCCGCCGGTCCACGGATGCGGGAATATATGGTTTGCATCCCGGGGAGCGGCGATTACCCCCTCAATACCGCTTATCTCAGCATGCTTTTGCAAAGCATCGAGAAAATCTGCAAAACGTTCCCCCTCGCCGACAATACCGTAATCCGCCCCGAGTGCCTCCATGAGCCGTCCGGGAAAAAGGGTAAACCCGCTGCCGCCGAGCACCAAGGGCGCATCTGAGATTTTCCTAATGGCGCGTATCAATGCCCTGTGCCGGTCTATATAGGCTTTGGGCAACTTTAGGTCAGTGTTGTCAATGTTTCTTATGGAAATGCCTATAACATCAGGGGCTATTGTGCCGATCCGGTCTGCCAGTGCCGCATTGTCACCGGCCTCATTTATATCCAGCACATATACCCTGTGCCTGTCACGTATTGCGCCGGCAACATAGTCTATTCCCAGCGGATAAACAGGGTAGGGCGTGGTTTCGGAATTTGCAGAGACCAGAACAACCTTCATGCCAGATAGACCTCTACTGCACTCATATATTTGCCGGTGCCGAGCACCAGTATCGCGGCGCGGTCCAGGCAGACGGGCTCCTTTTGTCCATCCTGCTGCGGTATCAGTTTCTGGCAAACGCATGCCGCTGCCAGTGCCACCGCCGCAGCAGAAACCGAGGCAAACTCGCCTGTATATTTCCGGTAGTCAATGACCGGTACCCGGCATTCTGTAAGACTCTGAAACAATTGAAGCTGGTTTTCTCCGGTTTGCCTGCAGGACCCGGGAATGCCGGCAAACACTGCGCCAAACCGTTTTTTTATCGCGTCTGCTCCTCCCAGGCTTTGGATAAGCGTGCTGACAGCACCCTGATTTGTATCAACAGGCATATAACATACCGGCCGCACAAGCAGTCCGGTTTCCGAGCTTTTTACGCACAAACCGCCTCCGCCGTCCGCGGGAACGGCGTTTTTTGAAACCGATGAGTCAAACAGGGGGGAAAGTCTTTTATGGTGTTCATCTGCTCCGATGATCAGAAAGGGGTCCTTGGTGGAATCTCCCAGTAGCGAAGCGGCTGTCAGTGCCTGCTCAAACGAATAGTCGCCTCCGGTCATCGTTACATTAGGGCCTGTGGCGCCAAACATCATTGCGATTTCACCTGCAGGTGCATTGTGCACAGATCCCACAAAGTCCATTGGGCTGGAAAACCGCTCCTGGTTTTTAAAAAGCCTGGTCAGAAAATCGTTTGTTTCAGTTAACGCCCCCCAGCCGGTGGCAAAAAACACCCCTGACGGACAAGATGCCTGATCGGCACTGATTAACGCATCCCCGGCCAGGCAAAGAGAAAGCCTGGGCAGTCTTTTTAACCGCCGCACTGCTTTGGAATCCAGATTTTCTGATATTTCAGCGTTTGAAAGCATGCCGGCACATAATTTGCCGGCCAGAAACTGTTTTGTTGTGGCTGTGGTTTTTCCTGCGCCCGTGACACATGAATATCCGAGCACAGCCATGGGCGGGTTTTTAAGGGTTATGTCCTTTTCGGTGCCTTTGCCGGCCCGGCCCACTGCAAGCGCGGCATTGTTGCCGCCGAATCCAAAGGAATTCGACAGCACTGTTCTGACTTGCCTGGTTCCGGGTTTGGACTGCGGACTTATGCCCAGTTCCGGGTCCCTCGTTTTAAAACCGTAATTTGCCGGAACCAGTTCCTTTGAAACAGATATGGCAGATATTGCAAGTTCAACCGCTCCCGCGGCTGCCAGACTGTGTCCCGCAGCCCCTTTTACCGAGGACAAAGGCGGCATGCTGCTGCCAAACAGGTTGTTTACAGCCTGGGCTTCAGCAGCGTCGTTGTTGATTGTCCCGGTGCCGTGCAGATTTACGTAATCAATATCTGTGGGTTCGAGCCCGGCGTGTGAAATCGCGGATTTCATGGCCTGAAACGCCCCGCGTCCCTCCGGATGCGGAGCTGCAGCATGATATGCGTCACAGGAAAGCCCGAATCCCAGCATTTCTGCCTTCGCATTTTCAGGGAGAGAAGATCCGGATTCTAAAAACAGCATGGCCGCGGCCTCGGACAGACTCATACCGTCGCGGTCCTTATCAAAAGGTTTTGCCCCTGTTGCAGACAGCAATTGCAATGCATTGAACCCGTGATAGGTCATCCGGCACAGTGCATCTGCTCCGCCGGCCAGCACTGAGCCGACAGTCCCGCTTTGAAGCAGTCTGATTGCCAGCGCAACCGCCACAGCCCCGGACGAACAGGCGGTTGACACTGTAAACACCGGACCCTTGCATCCGCAAATTCTGGCAACAGTTTCTGCAACCGATCCTGCGGCATGATATTTGTACAGATCCGGCTCATCAGCCCCGGATTTAAGCATTAATTCAGTCTCCGGCATACCCCCGGTGGTCACACCCATTACCACAGCCTCGGGAATTTTGCCGCCGCAGGCATCCAGGGCGTCTTCTGCCGCGGCCAGTGCGATCCTGTGGGTTCTTGGAAGCCCTGGATATGCAGGTGCTTGCCTTATTTCACCCACAGGCAAAGACGCGGCAGCAGGAAACAGGGTCAGGGGACCCAGGCCGCTTTTGTTTTCGCCCAGGGCAGCAGCGGTTTGCCCGCAGCCCCGCCCGAGCGCTGAGATTATCCCGATTCCGGTGATATATATACCCATGGTGTGTGTACTTTCTATCCTGATTGATCTTTATCCCTGGTTTTCGGCCCGAGAAACGGCTCAAAATGATGCCATTGAAAAGGATGGTCGTAAACCGCCTGTTCCAGCAGCCGGCAGTATTTCTGTGCAGCATCTGCAATGCTTTTTTTTCGTAACCGGCGGGACCCTGCGCGCACCTCCATGGGAGGATGGGCAACAAAATGATATTTTCCCGGGCCTTTGCGAAACGCGAAAAATACAAAAACCGGGGCTCCTGTAGCCAGCGCCAGAACATAAGGGGTTTCCGGAACTCTGACCCTGTGGCCGAGAAATTTTGCCTCTGCAAATGAACTGCCATGTTCTCCGGATCGATCCCCTGCCATTGACAGAAACCAGCCTTTGCGCAGGTATTTTACCCCCTCCAGGATTTCCAGGGGCGAGCCCGCCCCCTGCCTGCTTGCTATTACCTGTACGCCGTTTTGCTCAAGACCGGCTTTCTGGGTTTGCTCTATCTGCTCGCCTTCTTTTTGACCCATAAACAGGAGAAGAGGGAAGCCTTCCTTTTTAAGAAGCCTGGCTGCGGCCTCCCAGTTGCCAAGATGAGACATCAACAAAATTCCGCCGGTCTGCTCGCTGACAGCCTGGCGCAGATATTGAAGTCCTTCTGACGTATATTTAATATCTCCCTTGAATTCAAAAATATACCTGTCAATATATATGCCGGTAAAGTCGTGAAACTGCTTCCAGGTACACAAGAGCGCATACAGGGCGTTGCGCCGCGGAAACAGGGCCCGGTAAAACCGAACGCCGGCGGCTACTCTTAAGGGGAAAAACAGAAAATAACCAGTGGCAACAATCCAAACCGCTGTATAAAAAACCCATATACCCCATTTACGCGACAGATAGACCATGCACCTGTGAAAAATTTTAATCATCGAAAAATCCCTGTTTATTTGCACCGGGCGCTTCTGCCAGAAACCAGGTTTCTTCACTGTCCACACCCGAGGGACGAACATCGCAGAGGGCAAAACCGTTTTCCTCCAGCAAGGTTGTTATTTGTTCCTGCGGCCGATAGTAAGTTGTTATCCCCTTCAGGCGGTTTTGGAACGTTTCGATTCTGCGGTATATCGGAACCGGCGACTTTGTAGCTATCGTGGTCCGGATGAGCAAAGCGGCTCCGGGCTGCAGGGCTTTTCTGAGTTTTTGCAGCGTTTCCCTCAGGTCATTATCGGAAATATAATGCAGCATGTCCAGCATTAAAGCCAGATCCGCCCTGAGGTTAAAATCAGGCAGATCAGGCGCACCTGCAGTGAAGATCCTGCCGCGGGTATCCACGATCCTGCCGGCAATCCTGGCTCGTTCCGGATTCGGATCTGCCCCGTAAATCCTTATCTGCGGATTTGCCGATATAAGCCACGCAGCAGTAACGCCGAAGCCGCAGCCGATATCAATCACGGTTGAAGGATTGGAAATCAGCCCGGCCAGTTCCGAAAACATGGAATCAGTTTTGTGCTTGAACCTTGCAAACAGCCGGGGATATGCTTCCAAGTGCTTGTAAAGCCTAAGAAATCGCTTCCGGTGCATTTTTGTGCCCGGAATTGCGGGTTCTGTAGAAAACTCTGCAGGCTGGAACAGGTATCTGAGAAAAAAGGGCAGCAGGGCGAAAGCCCCTGCCATTACAAAGCCGATACCAATGACAAGCACCTGTCCCAGGCTTTTCATCAGGTTGTGCTCTCCTAAGGCCAGGGCGCCGAAGCCGATAAGAGTCGAAACCCCGGCAAGAAAAACGGTCATTCGAATATGGGACTGGTACGGATGCCTCTCGTCCCTGTAGCGCTGGTATGCGCGCACAAGGTAAAGGGAATAGTCCAGGCCCATGCCCAAAACCACCACTGAAAGCATCAGACCGGGTATGTTTAGCGGAATCCCGATCAGCGAAATAACCCCGAGCGTACATATCAGGGAAAAGAAAACCGGCAAAAGCGCAATCACGGTTAAAACAAGATCCATAAAAAGCAGCAGGAGCAGTACCGTGATGCTAACTCCTATAAAAATCAGCATACTGGTGAAAGTGTCTGAAAGATGAAGGCTTACAGCTTTAGAGTAATAACCGGGATCAAACACGTAAATCCCGTCCTTGTCGGAATATTTGTTGAAAAACTCCTTTGGATCATAATTTTGACCGGGGGCAAGTGTGGTAAACAGCATCCATTGCCCGGAGTTCCGGCTCTGGTATATGCCAAGCATCTCATGGAATTTCTCGGAGACTGCAAGTCCGCTTTCGCATTTGGCCGTATCTGCCTCATAGACCCCGGCAAACGCAGAATCCGGCATGCCGAGCGATGATGCGGCCTTGCGGATCTTTTTTTCAAGAAGCTCCCGGTCATGGTCCTGCCAGAAGGACCGCCATGCCGCTATGTTGTCTTTGCATCTCTGTTTTCCAGGAAACACTGCAGAGGGCAAAAAAGCCTCTGAAATTGTTTTGCCGGCTTTTTCGGCTTCCATGTATCCGGCAAGTCGATCGCTTTGGCGCTGCAGGGCTTGCAGATCCCTGGCCTCTGCCATAAGGTAAATTCTTTCAAAAAGCTTTTCTCCCCAGACGTCTGAAACCAGATCTTCAGCGGCAAGGGTTTCCTCGCGCACGGTATTCATAGATGAGATATCCACGCTGAATTCAGGATCTGCAAAAAAAGCCATCACCGCCAAAAACGCCAGTGCGGCTGCGGGTTTGTACCCGCCCCCCGCAGACGCGATCCGGTCCACGCCCCGCTGCAGCAAAAGCCTTTTCCCGCGCCCGGCGGGTTTTAACGTGGGAAAAATAAGGGGAAAACAGGAGTGGACAAATATAAAGGAAAAAGCGATGCCGAATGCTGCAAACTGACCTATTTCAGCAAGTATAGGAAATCCGCTGAAAGTCAGCATAAAAAATGCTCCGGCTGATGTCAGCGCAGCGATCAGTGCCACGGCTCTTACTTCCCTGGAGACTTCTCTTCCGCTTGTTTCATATGGGCGGTCTAAAAACAGGAGATAGGAGATCCCGTGGTCCACTGTTATGGCAATAATGGCACCGCCGAATCCGATTGACATCACGGAAATAGAGGTGTGCCAGATGGAATAGAAGGCGAGGGCACACACGGTACCGAATACTGCTGGCAAAAAAGCCAGCAGCCCGATATAAGGCCTGGGAAAAGAAAGTATCAGCAGAAGTGCAATTCCCAGGGTAGCTAATGACAGGGCGTTTTTCGTGTCTGCTTTGGCTGCGGTTTCATTGTCTATTACCGCCCGATAGGAGCCCACCGGGGTTATTGTGATCTGCCTGCCGGAATCCTTAAATTTTTGCTCAAGCATCCTGCTTGTTTTTTCAATAACGCTGTCGATTCTGCGGGCCGATTCAGCCCCGGAGCTGTCTGCCTTTGGAGTGGCTGTGACAAGAAGGTGGCGTTTATCTGCTGAAAGAAGCTGGCCTTTGCGGAAATTGACTTCACCGGCGGGCAAAAGATGCCTTAGCTTTTTTAACACCAGATTGCTTAAGCCCATGGGATCTTTTAAAACAAGTCTGGATCTGCCGACATTTTCCATGGTGTATAAACGGGACAGGTTCTGCCGGAGACTTTGTTCAAGGCTGTTTTTTTCCAGCAACGGGGCTATTTGGTTTTCCAGCTCCCGGGCTGTAAACAGCAGGGGCAGGTTTTCTGCCACGTGAGACATGAGTTCAGGGAAAAGCCGGCCCATTTCCCCGGTGCCTGTGGTTTTAAACAGCCCGCTTTCGCCAAGCCTTGCTTCAACAAACTCTGCGGCCTCCACAAGCCTGTCCGGGTCTTTTTCTTTAAGGCTTAGATCAATGAAAATACGGTTCTGGTAAGGATGCTGTTCAAGGACATGCGCGCCGTGTTCCATTGCCGCGCTGCCGGTTGGAAGGGTTTTGATAATATTGGTTTCAAATCTCAGATTAAAAACAGATGTCACGGCAACGACTGCCAGCACGAGGGCAAGGACAAACACAAGGCTTTTAAACGGACTGTATCCGGAAAATACTGGCAATGGTTTCACGCTTTGTTTTCAGACGAATTTTTTTGAGGCCTGTATAAAAGGCTGCGCATTATCAGGCCGGCAAAAGTAACCGTGTTTCTTAAAAAATCCCGCCACGGCCTGAAATGGGAGATGCGCTGCTCCGGCGGCAGGTAGCTGACCCCCACAGGCACTTCGGCTATGGGCAAGCCTTTCCAGTGGGCCCGGACCAGGATTTCCACTTCGAATTCAAACCGTCTGGATTTCACATCCAGGCAGGCAGCCTCAGGCAGTGGATAAATCCGGAAGCCGCTCTGTGAATCCGATATTTTCGGACCTCCGCTTACCCGAACCCAGAAGTTGGAAAATTTTCTTCCAAACCGGCTTGTCCAGTGCACGTGCCCGTGGTCCATACCAGTGCGGCGTCCCACAATCAGAGCCTTTTCGTATTTCCGGGCAGTCCGCATCATTGCGGCGGCATCCGCGGGATTGTGCTGACCGTCGGCATCCAGAGTGATTGCCCAGTCCGCTATTTGCATGGCTTCTGAAAAACCGGTTAAAAGGGCCGCGCCTTTTCCAAGGTTTTTTTCATGCCGCAGAATACGGATATCAGAAAACCGGCTTATACGCCCGGCCGTGTCATCGGTTGAGCCGTCATCAACTACAAATACAGGCAGATCGAGCTTTAAAACTTCCGTTATTACAGCTTCCACGCTTCTCCCGTGGTTGTATGTCGGTATAACAACCGCGAACCGCTGTTTTTTATCTGAGTGATCCGGCTGTTCTCTGTTGTTTGCATCAGTGGGGCCCATGGGAATAATATAAAGGCTAAAAGATTGTATGTTAAGTAAAATCAGGTATCGGTTTTTTCTTCCGGCTGCAGGCTGCAATAGGCTGCCGCCCACGCCCCCGGCCCGATATGTACACCTGAGGTTAAAGATAACGGCTGGACGACAATTTCGGCTCCGGGTAAAACCCGACGGATTTCGGTCAGTGCGCGATCCTCCACCCATTTCCGGTTATCGGTGTATTCAAGCAGTATCATGGAATCCGGTTTATCCTGCAGGTTTTCGGTGAGCCGCTTTATCGCGAAATCAAGCTGGGCCCGGGTGTTTCTGACAATGCCGACTTTTTCTGCCCCCTGTGCGGTGGGGGTTACAACGGGCTTCATATGCAAAATATCGCCAAAAAACGCACCGGTTTTTGACATTCGTCCGCCTGCGGCAAGATATTTCAGCTCATCGAGGAAAATATATTCCCCGCTGTTTTCCACGGCTTTTTGCGCAAACTCAATTACCTGGTGAGGGATTTTAGCCCGGGCGGAGTATTTTGCGGTTGCAATTACCGCAGCGGCAAGCCGGCCCGAGGCTGCGCCGGTATCGATTATCGTGAACCGATCCTCATGATCGTGCTGCTTTTTCCAGTCCAGTGCCACCTGGTAATTGCCGGTGTATACTGAGCCTACGCACAGGTAAAGCACGTTTTGATACAGAGCCAGCAGGCGTTCGTAATGCTGATGACGCTCAAACATCGAGGCCTGGGAGGTTGATGCCGGAACCCGGCGGCGCATGGCAGGATAAAGCTTCTCAGGGTCCACGCATGTCTCGGGTGCGCAGGTTTCGCCCAGAATAACATAGCTTTCCAGCAGGGTAATTCCCAGGCGGCGCGCCTGGGAGCGGGTCAGGGAGCCGGCAGCATCCGTTACTATATGGACGGGTCCCCTGGTTTCAGGCATACGGAAATCGGCAGTCTGGCCTGCCAGATCGTCCTGGCTCCACTCAACAATCCGCCCCATGTTTTCGGCCTTTTGCTTCAGGGCTTCCACATCGTTTGTGTGCAAATGGACCTTGGCGTAATCCCGGTAGGTATAGACAAGGGCGCTGCTGTCAGCATCTGCAATCCCCTCGGCTGTAAACCCGGATTTTTCGTCCATGCTGACCACAAAATCGACACAATAGCCTTTTTCCGCTGACTTCTCAAAATCCGCGGATATTTTCAGGCTGTCGCCGAAAATTCCTGGAACCGAGCGAAATTGATGGACCCGGTCAAAAAATCCCTTCAAAAAACCTTCCAGAAACAAAAACATTCCCAGGGCACCGGCATCCACCACTCCGGCAGCCTTTAGAATCGGCAGCAGATCAGGGGTCTGGCGCACCCCCTCCTGGACTTGATCGATTATCTGCTCCAGAGAATTTTCGTCATGCCCGGGGTTTTCAAATTCCGCTATTGCCTCTGAAAACCGGTCTATCACAGTAAGCATGGTGCCGGGCCTGGGATCACGGACCGCTTTGCCGGAGTTTAGACTCCCTTCCCTTGCCGCGGACCGCAGGCGCTCAAAAGTGTCAGCAGAAAGCAGTTCCGCCACGAAAGCTGCGGCAATATTACCGGAGTTGCCTTTTGCTGCAAACAGCAGCCTTCGGCGGATTTCTTCTAAATCCATGTCCCGGATTCCGCGCAGGGGGGCGAGACTTATCATTAGATTTCGCCCGGTGTCTCCGTCAGCTACCGGAAAGACATTGATTTCATCGAGTACCCCGGACCAGGCGCCAAGTCTTTCATATCCAGTGATAAATGCTTCTGCAGGCTTTATGTTATGATTCATATTCAAAATCCAAGTGATTCGCGGATTTCATCGGGAATACGCAGCATTGTTTCCATTTCCGGAATTTTTATCGCGGCCTGTTCGCTTTTACACCTGGCACTGATGCGGTTGTCCTCTGCCATCCGGATTTCAAAGGCAACCGTGATCTTGTAGTCTACCCCCTTTAACACGGCCCGGCACACAAATTCATCCCTGAAACGCAGGGGCAATACATGCTTGATGCTGGTGCGAATGATTGGAAAAATATACTGTGTATCCTTGTATACCTGGTAGAGGTCCACCCCGAGTTTGCGGAACAGGGCATCCCGGGTAATATCAAAGTATTTGAAATAGTTGCCGTGCCACATCACCTTCATGGGATCCAGATCGTGGAACGGCACCGAGAATTCTCGTTCGCAGGTTTTGTCAGGATCGGATTTTTTCATTTTATCACCGGCCTGTCTGGTTTATCTGGCATAATTTCCGATTCTGTGGTTTGAAAACACGGACATCAGCACTGCAGTGACGCAAAAAGAGCAGAGTCTGATATCGCGGATGCCACGTTGGCAATATCAGAGTCCATGGGCCTGTCTTCAATAGTCGGAGGCGCAATTTCGCGAAGAGAGTTGGCAATCTTAGCAAGTTTCCGCCTCTTATTAATATTTCCCCTGATTTCACACGCCTGCACACCTGCAAGCAGGGCGATGGCAACGGTTTTTTCACTAAGAGCACATACGCGCTGTGCATCGCGGGCCGCAATTGTGCCCATGCTCACCTTGTCCTGGTTGTGTGACTCCGTGGACCGGGAAAAAGAAGCCGCTGGCATGGTCTGCTTGAGCGCTTCTGCAGCAAGTGCCGAAGCGCTGATGGACATGGCCTTGAAACCGTGATGAAACGGTTTTTCGGCATCTTTCACGCCGACAAGGTCCGCGGGCAGCCCCCGGTTGACATTGGCATCCACCATGAGCGCCACCTGCCGGTCGGCCATATCCGCCACGGATGCCAGGGCGCTTTTGAGGCCGTCCATGGCAAATGCCACGTGTCCGCCGTAAAAATTGCCGCCCATGAGCACGCTGCCGGATTCGGGATCGAATAACGGATTGTCGTTTGCGCTGTTTGCCTCGATTTCCAGCCAATGGCGCACCCAGTCAAGGGCGTCTGTGAGAACTCCGATGACCTGGGGGGCGCAGCGCACGGAATACGGGTCCTGCAGCGTTTCCGGCCCGTTTACGGCAAAGCTTTCCGGCGGAGCTTCAGCGGAAAGCAGTTCAGCAATCCCGGCGGCTGTATCTTTCTGGCCGGGATGCGGCTTTGCCCTGGATATGGCCGGATGATAATGATGGGAATTGCCGCCGATGGCGTGGATGCACAGCGCGGTGGCGCAAGCGGCGGCATTTGCTATTTTTGCCGCCCGATCCAGGGCAATGGCGGCAATTCCGGTCATCATGGCCGTGCCGTTCATTATGGCAAGCGGTTCCTTGGGGAAAAACCGGTGAGGCGCAATGCCCGTCTCTTCAAGGGCTTGTGCGGCAGGCATTTGCCGTCCCTGGTAAAATACCTGTCTTTCTCCCATAAGCACGGCTGCCACGTAAGACATGGGAGTCAGATCCCCGGAGGCTCCCACGGAGCCTTCAGACGGCACAACAGGGGTGATTTGTGCGTTTAACAGTTGGGCCATCTTTTCCATCAGCTCCATTGAAACGCCCGAAAACCCCCTGGCAAAGCAGGCAAGCCGGCATACCATGGCCGCCCGGGTTTCTTCCGTGCCAAAGGGCGCGCCCGTCCCGCAGCCGTGAAAGCGGATCAAATTTATGCCGTTTTGTTCGGCCACTTCGGAAATCATCCGTTTGCCGCAGCATTTGCCGAATCCGGTGGTCACCCCGTATACGGGCAGTTCCCGTTCCAGGGCGCGGGCGAGCACGGCCCGGGACTGTTCCATGTGAGCAGTAAATCCGGCGCCCGTATCAATTTCAACGGCTGCTTCTCCCCGGGCAACCCGAACAATCTGCTGCAGGGAAATTTCCGAGCCGTCGATTACAAGCGTATGCCCGCCTTTTTGTGGTGTTTTTGTCATATCTTTCTATCCTTGTCTGCGGGCCAATCCGGGCAGGCGCTGGCAAGCCCTTTGAACCAACACAAAAATTAGATATATTATAGAGGCCGGGACTTCTTGTCAAGTTTCATACGCCCCTTACACAGTCCCCGCACGGAAAAACCCTGAAGCCTGATTTTTTTTGCAGGCCTTCACTATGTTGAAAGCCCCTGGAAAAAACCCCTGTCTTCGAGGCCGCGCCGCGTGCTTCGCTTGCCGGAGCTGCAGCATGTCGCTGCCAATCTCCGCACGAGAAAATCATTCAGAGTTTCGCAGATATTTACAGCCGTATATACGGACGAATCCACAGGTACTTCCCTACACGAAAAATTTTAAAGCTTTCAGGAACCAAATAGTGAAATTTGCCTGGGACTGGACCAGGTCGGGACGGCGGGGAAGTTTGCGCAGATGCATCGGGCGCGTAAGCGGACGGCATATGCGCAAACTTCCCCGCCGGGCCGAACCTGCGGAAAAACCCTGAAGCCTGATGTTTTTTTGCAGAGCCATGCAATGTTGAAAAATCCAGCGAAGATCCGGATAGCAGCTTGTTTTTTCAAAGAATTTTAAATTCTTATGAACGCCATGCCTTTTGGCTTTTTATCAAAGTTGACAAATGCGTTAATTCACTTTACTCATGTCTGTTGATACGGGATTGAAAAACAGGGCCTGAATGTAGTATGATTTTTAAAAACAGCGATCAAGTTAGGTAAATGCAAAACAACTGGTATTGCCTGAAAAACCTGGAGACCGATTGCGAAGGAGTCATTTGCGCCAGGGCTGTTGTGCCCGCAGATTCTCCATGGTTTTCCGGTCACTTTCCGGAAGACCCCATATTGCCGGCAATCGCGCAGTTGGCCATAGTTTCTGACATGATTCAGGAAGCAACCGGCCGGGAGCAAAATCCCGGAGCGGTCAATCGTGTGAAATACAGACGCATCATACGGCCGGATGAAACCATCCTTGTTGCCGCCACTCCTGTGGACGGCAAACCGGGGATTTTTTCTTTTCAAATGTCCGTTGATGATCAAATGGCCTGTAAGGGACGGATTACTATGGATCCGGCCAAATAGTCAACCAAACAGGGAGAACGAGAAAACCATGCAGCAGGAATTGACACTTCAGGAGACCATCGAAGGGGTGGCCCGAATTATCATCGACGAGCTAAAGCTCGAGGATGTAACCCCGCAGACCTTTGATCCGGATCTGGACTTAATCGACGAAGTCGGGGTCGACAGTATGGATCTGGCCACCGTGGCGCTGGTACTTCAGGACGAATACGGCATCAGCATTGACGAGGATGATTATCCGAAGCTCAAATCCCTCCGTCTGATCGCCGAATACGTGCTCGCGCATGCACCCGTGAAAAACTAGATCATTACTGAAATCAAACACAAGGGGCAATTGTGGCGGAATTCAAGCAGCAGGGGAATGAAATCCCCGCAACACCGGAAGCGCAATCCTGGAAGTTCTCTGATATTATCGCCGTTCCTGAGATCCGGGAGAAATGGGAAAAGGTCAGGAAGTATTTTTTCCTGCGCGAATCCACCTATGACATGACCCGCCGGTGCAATATCGACTGCGAAGGGTGTTACTACTACCAGGGAGAGAAAGCAGCAGTCACCGAGAACCGGGATCCGGAGCAGTGGCGACAGCTCATGGCCCACGAAAAACAGCGGGGGATTACCTACGTTGTGCTCGCGGGCGCCGAACCCTCGCTGGTACCCGAGCTGTGCCGGGTCTGCTTTGAAGAAATTCCCCTGGGCTGTATTGCCACCAACGGAATCAAGCGCATTGACAGGGCCGTGGATTACCAGATCCACATTTCCGTCTGGGGAAACGATGAGACCAGCCACCGCCTCAGGGGCGCCAGGCACATGCTTGAAAGGCAGATCGACAATTACCGGGATGATCCGAGGGCCGTTTTCGTCTACACATTTACGCCGGGCAACATTGACGAAGTCGATGAAGTCGCCGAACTGCTGGCGCAAAACAACTGCCGGCTGACTTTCAACATGTTTTCCGCGCCTGTTGGATATACGGGCGGACTTTGTCATGATGCGGCCTCGCTGGAAAAAACCCGGCAGACCATGCAGCGCATCTGCGCACAGTACCCGGAACATGTCTGTTTTTCCCCGTACAATATCGTGGCCCACACTCACAGGCTGGGCCTCCATGACCTGTTTTCCTGCCCTTATCCCAGGGCCAACCCGTCAACCGAGATCGGGCTGGGCCGGTCCTTTCGGCAGTACCGTACGGACTTGTCCTGGGATCGCAGTGCGGCCTGCTGCGTGCCGGATACCGACTGCGCCGACTGCCGCCATTACGCCGCAGGAAGCGCCGTGGTGACATCGCGGATGTTTCGCCACGCAAACAACCCGGAATTGTTTAAGGCCTGGCTGGATTACGTGGATGTCTACCTTGCGGTATGGGTTCGGGGGTATGAAAAAAGCCCGGATTTGTGTTGCGACCCGGTGGCCCCGCCCGGCCATGATGTATTTGAAAAGTAAGACCCATCTGGAGCAAACAGCATGAAAACCGTAAGTTCCCTGCTCGACAATCATTGGTACCAGAGATACAAGAGAATTTCGCAGCTCAATATCCGCAGCTCCATCTATGATGTCACCAATCGGTGCAACCTGCGATGCAAAGGATGCTTTTTCTTCTCTTCCGGAGAAGACAAGGTCGCCGCAGAAGAAACCGACCCGGTCAAGTGGGCCGCTTTTGTGGACAAGGAAAAACAGCGCGGGGTCAACCTGGCCATCCTGATCGGGGGCGAGCCCACTCTTTGCTTTGACCGCGTAGAGGCCTTCTACCGCAGGATGCCGACTTATTGTGCCACCAACGGCTTGATCAAGGTCCCGCGCGATCGGTTTCCCGACATGATGGTGGGCATTTCCCTGTGGGGCGATGAGGAAGACGAAAAGCGCCTCCGGGGCAAAAACACCTTCCGCATTTCCAGCAACAACTATGAAGGCGATCCCCACACTTATTACCTGTATACCATAACGCCGAACCAGATCGGCAGAACCGGGCAGGTGATCCGCAAAATCCGGGATGCGGGCTTAAAAGTGCACATGCAGCTTCTTTCAAACGACGAGGGGGTGGACGGTTTTTCATGGCGGCAGGAAGAACTCGACGATCTGCGCGCGGAAATGGATGAAATGCTTGATACCTATCCGGATACCGTGATTTCTTCCAAGTATTATCATCAGGTGATCACAACCGGCAAAATGCTGGACCGGCAGTTTGGCTGGAAGGAGTGTCCTTCGGTAACCGAGCCCTTAGACACCCGGGATCCCAAACCCAGGCGCCTGATCCACTTTATCCGCTGGGCCTCGGACCTTGAAACCATGCACAGGTGTTGTACTTCGGCCACCCGGGATTGCTCCACGTGCAAGGACGGCGCAGCGCACATGAGCTGGATCATGGTCAACAAGCGGTCTCACATGCGTTCTTCCGAGGACCTGCAGAACTGGATCGAAGTATATGAAATGTTTGCCAAGCTGTATCAATTTCTTCCCTGGTAGATCGCGGGCGCATTCATGGAAAACCGTCAAAGCGTCATTCTCGGATATGATATTATCTCCCCGCTCGGAACGGACCTGGCCGAACAATGGGAGGCAGCGTGTTCCGGGAAAAGCGGTATTGGTCCGCTGACGCGTTTTAAAACAGATGAGAACTTTCCGGTACGCATTGCAGGGCAGGTTCCGGTAATTGATACCAGCGGGTATTCGTTTTTAAAGCCCCGGGAAATTGCCAACTGGAAATCCCCGATTTTCAAACATGCCCTGCTGGTGGTGCATCGGGCCCTGGAAAAAAGCGGCATTGAGGTTACGGAAAAGCTGGCTCCGCGCGTGGCCGTTACTTTCAGCTCGGCAGTAGGCGGCCAGGATGCGGTGCTCACAGCGGACAGGCGGATGCGGGAGACGGGCAAAATGCCGCATCCATTTACCAATCCCAATTCCTGCGTGAACATGGTAACAGGCAAAGTCGCCATGCTCACCGGCGCAACCGGGCCGAATTTCTCGACCATCACCGCCTGTGCCACCGGCGCCACGTCAATGATCAACGGCGCGATGCTGCTGGCAGCCGACAGGGCGGACGTGGCAATCTGCGGAGCCGTGGATTTCGCCCTGGTCGAACCTATTGTGGCCGGCTTTGCCAGCATGAACGGAGCATACCGGCACAAGCCCGGCCGGGAAGAGGCCCCGGAGGCCGCCAGCCGGCCGTTTGCTGGGGGCAGGCGGGGCTTTGTGGTCTCCGAGGGGGCCGGGGCAGTGATTCTGGCCACCCGGGAATTTGCCGAAACCCACGGTCTTGACTGGCACATCGGCATCCAGGGCTGGTCCATGACCGGGGACGCCCACCACTTTGTGGCCCCTTACGAGCCCACGGTGCGGCGCTGCATTGCCGAAAGCATCGCGGATGCCGGAATCCGCCCGCACGATATTGATGCGGTCAACGCCCATGCCGCCTCCACCCAGGCGGGCGACCGGGTGGAACATGACGCCTTGCGCGCCGTGTTCGGCAAAAAGCTGCCGCCGGTCACGGCAAACAAGTCCATGACCGGGCATGCCATGGGCGCCTCGAGCGCCATTGAATCCGTGTTCGCCATGGCGGGCATGAAGGCGGGTGTGCTTGTTCCGACCATCAATTACGTACCGGACCCGGAAATGCCCATGGAAGAAATTGCAGCGGCACCCCAGGCCCTGGACCAGGAATTTGTTTTGAAAAACGCCTTTGGTTTCGGCGGATGCAATGCATGCATCGTGTTTAAACAGCGTACATAAAGGAAGTCCCTGAATTATATGAAAGCACCCCGAAACAGACGGGTTTTTGTCGTTGGATACGGCGCTGCTACGCCCTTGGCAAAGACCTTTGAGCAGAGCTGGAAGGCCGCGGCTGCCGGCCTGGCGGGTTTCCGCCGGGTGACACGGTGTGAGGTCAAGAGCCAGTCCAACGTGGTGGGTGAAATCCCGGACTGGGATCCTGCGGCATGCGAGTTTGCAGATGCCAAGGAAGCCTATAACTGGAACGCGGATTTTGTTCTCCTGACAATGGCGGTCTGCCGGGAAGCCCTGCAAAACAGCGGCCTGGAAATCAATGCCGATACCGGTCCGAAGACCGCGTGCCTTGTGGGATCTGCTTTAAACGGCACGGATGCCTTCCGCAGTGCCATGGACACCTATCTCAACCGTGGTGCGCTGCGGGTTAGCCCGTATCTGCTGCCCAACCTGTGCGCCAATCTTCCGGCCAGCAAAGCCGGCATAATGTTCGGCTTTACCGGCCCGGTTTTTTCGCCCCAGGGGGCATGTGCTTCGGGCAACCATGCAATCGGTCTGGGCGCCCGCATGATCCGGGACGGGGACTGCGATTTCGTGCTGGCCGGGGGAGTGGACACCTGCATCATGCCCGAGATTATCCACGGTTTTGCCAACATGAACGCCACCATCAAGGTCAATGAGAATGACCGCGCATATGAGGACCCATCCCAGGCTTCCCGGCCATTTAGCATCGACCGCAGGGGCATGGTTTTATCCGAAGGGTGCGGAGTCCTGGTGCTGGCAGCAGAAGAGGCTATAAAGGCGCACGGCCTGCAGCCTAAAGCAGAAGTCATGGGCGTGGGCTGGACATCGGATGCCCATCATTTTACGCTGCCGCACGGCCCGACGATTATCCGGTGTATTTCCGGTGCAATCGACGATGCCGGGATTTCGCCTGCGGATGTCGAATATGTCAATGCCCACGGCACATCCACCAGCAAGGGGGACCGCACCGAGATCGAGTGCCTGCGCAGCGTGTTTGGCAGCCGGCTGAAGAATCTGCCGATATCCTCGAACAAGTCCCAGATCGGCCATACCCTGGGCGCCTCTGCTGCAATCGAGGCGGCTTTTGCCATCGAGGGCATGCAGCAGGGGGTTTTGCTGCCCACGATCAACTATATTCATGACCCGGATCTGGGTGATATCGACGTGGTGGCAAACCAGGCCCGCAATGCCGGGTATGAGTGCTTTTTGTCCAATGCATTCGGATTTGGCGGCACAAACTGCTGTATCGTATTTAAAGGAGTCTGATCATGCGGCCCAAGCCGTTTACACCGGAAATCCATGATGATGATCCCCGCTTTGTAAAAAACGCGGCAGACGGATTTATCTGGCACAGGAGCCATTACCGCACGCTTTATGCGGACACGGACCGTTCTTCCGTAGTGTATCATGCCAATTATCTGCGCTATTTCGAATTCGGCCGCACCTCCCTGATGCGCGATCTGTCCTATCCATATACGGAAATCGAGGCCAGCGGTTATGTTTATCCCATTATTGAAATCGGGGTCAAATATTACAGCCCGCTGCATTACGACGATCCCATGTGGGTTCACACCCGGCCCGGGGACCTGGGAAAGGTACGGCTGAAATTCCATTACATAATCACCCACGCCGAGACCGGTCAGATCGTGTGCACCGGTTTTACCGAGCATTGCGCGCTCAATTCCGCGGGCAGGCCCGTGGGCATTGATGAAAGAACCAAGCATTTATGGGAGATCTTTCCGAAATAGGGGATGCCGTTCGCTTGCCGGCCAATATCAAGGTCCTTTCCTACCTGCGGGATCATGTTTTTGAGTCCACGGCGGTTTTCCCCGCAGTCGAATCCATGCAGCGGCTTGCCGCGGCCGCCCGGAACCTGGAAGCTGGCCTTGATGCCGCAACATTGATGGATGCAGCATTTGGAAAATTTCTGGTTGTTGGTGAAAAAGAACAGGCCATTGAGGCGTTTGTGGAATTTGAAAAACTTGGGGGGCAGCGGATCAGCGCCGCGCTGATTACCCGAATGCGGATTGCCGGATCTGCCATGACCCGGACCCGCGAGCACGCCCGCATCTGTTTTGCCCGCCAGGGCGTGATTTCAGAGAATCCGGAGATTCCGGATCTTATGGGATCAGAAACCGAGATGCAAGTGCCCGCCGGGGATGTATACAGCGAGCTTGTGCCAATGGGGCCGGCATACCAGAACCTTGCCGGCAGTGTGCAGCTTTGCCCGGCAGGTGCGTCAGCCGAAATCCGTACGCCGGATCTGCCAGAAGCATCCGGGCCGCTTGGCTCGCCGTTTGCCCTGGATGCGGCCTTTCATGCCGCGTGTGTCTGGGGGCAGCGATATTCGGGATTTATCGGGTTTCCTGTCGGTTTTGCGCGCCGGCATGTTATCCGGCCCACCGTGCCGGGCCAAAAATATGCCGCCCGCATATTGCCGGACGGCTGCAAGCATGGGGAAAATATTTTTGACCTGTGGATTTTTCAGGCGGAAAACAGGGTCTTCGAGGTTGTCCGCGGCCTGCGCATGCGGGATGTCACGGGCGGGCGGAAAAAACCGCCCGCGTGGATACATAAAGGTCTGTAAATCGAGTATTTTTGATGTTTACGTGGCCAGCAGTTTGTAAATTTCAGTGCTTTCATATTTGCCTGCAGGAGAGACAGGGATACGTTCCACCACCCGGATACGCCTGGGAACCGCATAGTCAGGAATCCGATTTTGCAAATACCTCCGGATTTCACCGCTGTC
>CAZVFQ010000024.1:24281-33627 GCA_964626455.1 uncultured Desulfobacteraceae bacterium
CGGGGGTAGGTCAGTTCTTCGCCAATCACTGATGCGGAAGCCATAAACGGGGTGAGAACAGAGAACAAAAGTCCGTAAATATGATATGCCGGCACTGTTGCCGCAAAAAGGTCGTTTTCTGTTACTTCCAGTTTTCGCGCATGATAAAGCGCCTCTCCGAAAAGATTGCGGATGGTTTTGGACCAGATTCTGGGCTCCCGGGTGGTACCGCCGGTAAAAAGTCTCACAAACGCGCTGTCAGGATCACGTATGCCTGCATGATCGAGTTTGTTTCCACAGGAATGCTCATGCTCCGGAATTACAACTTCCACACCATCGGGAACCGGCACTGAGGTATCAGAAATTGCTTTTGAAAATTTACAGGCCTGATGCGTCCGGGAAAGCACCTCTTTTGTAAAAGAATAAGGGATCACAAGAGTGACCGGCCGTGTGATTGCTGCAAGCAGGGCGGCGGCGGTCACTGCCCGGTCTCTGGTACACAGGCATACCGATTCCTGCCTGTCTGCAGGAAAATGACGCTGCTGAAAACAGCAGGCCATTGCATATACGTCTTCGTAGGTGTATCCGGATAAAATATAGGAATGCCCGGGTGCTTTCGGACCTGCGGCAATCTCTTCCAGGAACCCGGAAAAACTGTCTTTTTTCATAAATAATACCGTTGTCTCGTATGTATTCTGCATTCATGCATTTTTGTTTGCCATGCAAACAGATTGGATATAGTATATCGGGGATAAGCTTTCAAGTACTTAGTGTGTGGTAACTTTATATCAGCGGAGGTTTTTGCTTGGGTCTTTCCCGGGTGGTGGCCGAACAATTACTCAAAACAGGCTTTGCCCGCAGGGCTGTAAAAGAATGCGCGGATTTAAGTTTATTTAAACAAAGACCGTCTGCAAAGATGCTTTTCGGGCTGGCCTGCATTGCAGTGAGCTATATTATATGCTGGCCGCTGATAAGCGCGCTGAGCGTGTTTGCCATATATATACGCCAGCCCCTGCTCATTGTGATAGGAGGCCCGGTGATCTGGACTATTGCCCATTTTATGTGCATGTTCGGCATGTATCTGGCCGGGGCGGATTATTCCAGGGTGCTTTTAAAGTATCTGGTTCGCATCTTTGTTGAACGAAATGCTCCGGATAAACTGCCGGGACGGAATTTATATTCCTGAACAAACAGGTGCGCATAACTATTTAATCAAATGTCGTCCTTGACTATTGCAGCTGTTTGCCTTAAATATGGTAAAAGATTACAGGATATATTTTCGGGTGCAAACCCCATATAGCTACACTGGTTTGAATGCCCGTGTGTAGGGGTATGATTTCAACTTTTTAAAAGCAGGTAATTATGACTCGCGAAGAATTACAAAAAGAAATATACAAAATTTTCAGGGAACAGTTTGAAATTGAAAATCCAGGGCCGGATGAAGATTTAAAGGATATGCACGGTTTTGACAGCATTGATGCCATTGAGCTGCTGATTGAACTCGAAAAAATTTTCGATGTTTCCCTGAACCAGGAGACCAAAAAAGATGCCATGCTGCATATCCGGACTGTTAACCAGATATGTGATTATGTCCAGGACTTGATGCCCCGGCAGGTTCCCTCAAATCAGAACGCTTTATAAACCGACTGATGAATAGAAGAGTCGTTATAACCTCCGAGGCCGCCATTACGCCAATAGGCGATTCAAAGGATGCCATTGCGCAAAATCTTCAAAACGGTGTTTCCGGTGTCAAACCCCTGCGCAAAGACGACCTTTTAAGCAGCCACGTTCATTCCGGGGTCTACGGTACCGTGGATTACCCTATTGAGTTCAACTTTGCCCGGAAATACCGCAAAACAATGGGACCGGTTTCCTATTATGCCTGCAAAGTTGTTTCAGATCTGCTGGCAAAAGCAGGTCTGGACCAGGACTTTCTCTCTTCGGGCAGACTGGGTGTTGCCTTCGGCTCCATCCACGGCAGCCCCTCTGTTCAGCGAAACATCTACAAGGCCTTTTTTCAGAACAACCCAACGCAATCGGAAAAAATCAGCGCAGTGGATTATCTTAAATCCATGGTGCATACCACGGCGGTTAATATCACCAAGATGTTTAATATTACCGGCCGGGTGATTTCCTCCTCCACAGCATGCACAACTTCGAGCCAGTCCATAGGATACGGCTATGAAACGGTGAAATACGGCATGCAGGACGCAATGATCTGCGGCGGGGCCGATGAGTACGACACCACCACCGTAGCTGTGTTTGATAATCTGCTGGCCGCCTCTACCGCTTATAATGACCGTCCTAATCTGACACCCCGTCCGTTTGATGCGGATCGCGACGGACTGGTGGTGGGAGAAGGGGCAGGTGCGATTCTTCTGGAAGAATACGAGTTTGCAAGAAACCGCGGTGCAAACATTATAGGGGAAGTAATCGGATTTTCATGCAATAACAACGGCGGCGACCTTATCCTGCCGAATCTCGAAGGCATTTGCCAGACCATCCGGATCGGACTGGACAGCGCCGGTATCGGCCCGGAGGAAGTAGACTTTGTAAGCGCACATGCCACGGCCACTAAAATGGGGGATGTCATTGAATCCCAGGCTATTGAGCAAATCTACGGCAATTGCACCCCGGTGACAGCTTTCAAAAGCTATATGGGCCACACCATGGCCGCATGCGGCGTTATTGAGACCATTCTGACGCTTTACATGATGGAAAAAGGCTTTATTGTCCCTACGCTCAACCTGGACAACATAGATCCGCGCTGTGAGGGAGTAAATCATGTCAGAGAACTCACCCACACCCCGATTAAAACCGCGGCTGTTGAAAATTTTGCATTCGGCGGAGTCAACACAAACCTTATTATCAAAGCCTTTTTACCATAGAATGCCGCTTTTTTCGAGATATCTCAAACACATACTCAAATTCATAGTGGATGCGTCCGTTACCCTGGTTTTGTGGACATATTTTATTCTGGGATTTGTGATTTTTTTTGCACCAATCTATCTGGCAGCATGGTTGTTTGCCGAAGATCGCGCTATAGCCTTTCAGAAATTAAATAACCGGTTTTTAAGGGGGTTCTTATGGCTTATGCGCACCGTGGTCCCGGGCCTGGCTGTGGACATCGACGACAGAATTTCCGGTCTTGAATCCTGCGTGGTGGTGGCCAACCACAGGTCCTATCTGGATCCGGTGATCCTGATTGCCTGTTTAAAGCGGCAATGCACCATCGTTAAAAAAGATTTTTTCCAAACACCTGTATTCGGCCGGATTATTCAGGCTGCCGGCTATATCCCTTCCCAGGGAAACGGCGGCAGGTTGACATCGCTTTTAATGAAGCGCATTGAAAAAATGTACAATTACCTTGCCGGGGGAGGGGTGCTGTTTGTTTTCCCTGAAGGGACCCGCAGCCGCACCGGGAAGATCGGGACATTTAACAAGGGTGTCTTTAAAATAGCTCGAAACTGCAATGTTCCGATTGAAATACTTTGCATAACCAATACTGACCGTTTGTTTGCACCCGACAGGTTTCTGTTTAACACCTGCGTTAAAAACCGGATCAGGGTTCGTCACATAGGCAGCATATCAGCAGAATACTGCAGCATACATCCGATTGAACATGTTATGGCAGAGACCAGGAAAATGATGGAACAACACCTGGATTCATCTTAACGAAAAATAACACTTTCCGGGATACTGATGAATTTATACGATCTATTCAAAGAAACGGCCGCAAGAAACCCGGAAAAGACGGCCATCATTGAGCAGGAAACACCAGTTTCATACAAGCAGCTCGATTCCATAATCTCTGAAACAGCCGCAGATCTCAAATCATTCGGTCTCCTGCCAGGGCAGATGATAGGCCTGTGTTTTGCCAACAGCACTGCATATATAGCCATCACCTATGCATTGTGGAAGCTGGATGCTGTGGTGGTACCTATTGATACCGATTGCAGCGAGGCAGAAATTGAAGAGATATGCCGGCGGATGCGGCTTTCAGGTATGATTCATCATCAGGGCAGAGGAGACAACCGGAATGCCGTCATGAGCCGGAAGGCAGGAATTTCTTTTTATTTTCAGTCCATGTATGGGCCCGGCCTGGATTACGGGATTCATATGGCCTTTGTGCGTTTTACATCAGGCACCACCGGGGAACGCAAGGGTGTAGTGCTTTCACACGAACGGATATATGAACGCATATGTGCGGTAAACCGGGCATTTCAGATAACAGCGGAAGATTGTGTGCTGTGGACCCTGCCCATGAGTCATCATTTTGTTTCCACCATAGTGCTGTACCTGACATGCGGAGCTACCATAGTTCTGTCAGGCGGGATTTGGAGTAAATCCATCCTGGAAACCATCCGGCACCACAACATCACTTTACTATATGCTTCGCCCTTTCAATACTCTCTTCTTTCTGCCGATCCTTCAGATAAGATGATGCAGTCCGTGCGGCTGGCAATTTCTACTGCCAGCAGTTTGCCGGCCCGGATTCACGAAAATTTTTACCGGCGTTATCAACTCGCCCCTTCCCAGGCTTACGGGATCATAGAAATAGGGGTGGTGTGCATTAACACCGAAAAGCCTGCTGAAAAACCCGATTCCGTGGGGCCGGTGCTGCCGGATTATCAGGTTAGCATTGAAAATCCGCAGGCTTATCCTGAAGCTGACGGCATGTCATGCGGCGAGGTGTTTTTTCGCGGCCCGGGTTTTTTTGACGCCTATTTTCATCCCTGGATTAACGATGAGGCCGCACTTGCAGACGGCTGGTTTGAAACCGGAGATATAGGCGCTCTTGATGCGGAAGGATACCTGTATCTTTACGGTCGCAAAGACCATGTCATTAACACCGCGGGCATGAAGGTTTTTCCGCAGGAAGTCGAAGCAGTGCTCAATCGTAGTCCTGATGTGGAGGAATCATGCGTATACGGGCAAAGCCACGAACGCCTGGGACAGATCGTTGCTGCCAGAGTGGTGCCGCGCAAAGAAACGGTTAAAAACAATGCAGCCGGGCTAAAGGCTTTCTGCCGTGAAATGCTTGCGCCATACAAGGTGCCCGAACAGATAGAGTTTGTAAACCATATTGAAAAAACTGCGGCCACCGGAAAGATTCTCCGTCCACAGAAATGAGTGATTGGTGATATGGATTATACTGAGATTGAAAGCGCGCTGCTCGGTTTTTTGAAAAACGAGATTTTTGATCCGGGTGTGGAAATTTGCGCAGATACGCAGTTGATTGCCGCCGGGCTGGACTCATTTTCCCTGCTGCGGGTACTGGTCTTTATTGAAAAAACCTTCGGTTTAAGGATTCCTGAAGCCGAAATCAACGAAAAACGCATGAGCAGCGTCAAAAACATGGCCGGCTTAATTGATGAACTCAGGCAAAACAAATAAAGTACCTTTAAACGGTGCGGACTGTCTGATGCTGGCCTTTGACCACCAGATGCGGCGGCTGGGTTTTGCAGGCAACCAGGCCCAGATTATGCTGGAGCTTTCCGGACGGCTTTCTGAGTCAGACCTTGAAAACCGGCTCCATGAAATCAGGGCCCGCTTTTCCATACTATCTGCAAAAATTAAAAGGAAAATTGCTCCCGTGCGACCCTGCTGGCTGCTGCCGTACGGGGATAGACCTGCACATCCCCGCGTTCGATCCCATAAAGCAGGAGACGAAAAAGAGCTGCACCGCATCGGGTGCAATATTTTAAATCACCCGTTTGATATCGCCGGCGGCGAACTGGTGCGCATCGATCTGGTCTATAAGCAGAGCGGGGGCACGGAACTGATCATGACCTGGTCCCACATACTTATGGATGTAACCGGCGCGCAATATCTGCTTGGCATCATCGGCCAATCCATACCTGCAGAGAATAATAAGTACACCCAGGCTGAACTACTTTCAGGCAGCTATACAAAGCGTCTTGTAAAGGGCGTAAAATGGAAGCAGACAAAGAAATTTTTTGATCACGTTGACACACTCGCACAACATCCGCCTGTTTCCCTGTATACCCGTGCCGGCAATCCCCTTGCGCCCGGATTTGATTACCGGCTTCTTTCTTTTTCACCAGAACAAACCCGCGCCATTTTTACATTGGCGGAAAAAAAGGGCGGGTTTTTAAATTCTTCGGCCTTTTATATGGCCGCTGTCATGGGACAGTTTCATCGGCTTCTGCAATCAAGACAGATTGCTTCTCCCGGCTACGTGATCCCTGTATCAGTTGATCTGCGGAAAAAAGGTACACACCTGCCTGTATTCGGAAACCAGGCGGCCACACTGCTGTGCGGATTTACCCCGGATCAACTATCTGAATTTGACCTTATACTGGAAACCTTTAAACAGCAGACCCAGGAAGCTATTCGCAGGGACCTGATTTACTCCAATATAAGTGCCATGGAACTTGCCTGTTTTATTCCCCCCCGGCTGTATGCTGCAAAGATCCGAAAAGCGTTTTCCGGTGAAACAGCCTCACTTGTTTTTGCCAATCCCGGGGCCACGCCCGGCTTTTTGTATGAATTCATGGGCCACGAGGTCAAATCCCTGCACCATGTACCCTCTGTGGTGGTACCGCCGGGGATGGGTATTGTGTTTTATATTTTTTCCGGGCGACTTCACATCAGCCTGGTTTACGTGGATTCCCTGCTCGGAGCGGATGAAGCCGAAGCATTTCTTGCTGCGGTTGGAAATCACCTTAAGGCCGGTCTGTTGACATGAAGATCCTTATGATTTCCACAAACCGGGAGAAATCGCCATTTGCGGTGGCTCCCATCGGTGCGGCCAAGGTGGTTTCCGGGCTCAGAAAATCCGGCCATGAAACCTGTTTTCTCGATCTGTGTTTTTGCCGGAGCATCCGGGGCAGCATCAAAAAAACTCTTCGGCGGTTTGATCCGGATATCGTGGCCTTATCCCTCCGGAACCTGGACAATTGCGCATACGTGCGCCCGCACGCCTATTTCCGTACTGACCGCCGTGTCGTAGATACCATAAGAGGTTACTGCCGCGCTCCGATTATAATTGGAGGCAGCGGTGTTTCCGTGGCCCCCGGGGAGCTGGCCTCATATCTGGAAGTCGATTATGCCATTGCCGGTGAAGGCGAGCGCAGCCTGCCGGCTTTTTTATCAGCACTGAACAATCAATCCGGTTTTAAATCAGTTCCGGGTCTCTGGCGGATGCAAAACGGCAAGTGGAAGGCAAATCCTCCGGATTTCGCCGAGTCTTTGCAAAAGCTTCCCGTGCAGGCACATGATTGTATAGATTTTGGCAGATACTTTTCCAGCGGGGGTTTTGTTGCTGTGCAAACCAAGCGGGGATGTCCGTTTGAATGTATCTACTGCAGCTATCCGGCCCTGGAAGGACGCAGGCTTCGCTTTTTGCCGGCAGGCGATTGCGTGGATGAAATGGAGAAAATCGTAAGAGATACCGGCAAATCAGATTTTTTCTTTGTAGACGGCGTCTTTAATTTTCCTCCCGCACATGCTGCAGCCGTGTGCGAAGAAATCATACGGCGCAACCTGAAAATACGCTGGCTGGCCTATTGCAACCCTTCCGGTCTGGATTATGAGCTTGCCGAGCTTTTCAAGGCCGCAGGGTGCGCGGGCATTGAGCTGGGCCTGGATGCGGCAACGGAAAAAATGCTGGTCAAACTAAATAAAGGCTTCACCCTGGCCGATATCGAGCGCACCTACAAGGCTCTGGACCGTGCCGGACTGCCTTTTGCGGTTTTTTTGCTCTTCGGCGGCCCGGGGGAAAATTACAGGGACTGGCAGCAGACACAGCAAAATCTTCAGGGGTTCGGCAGGGCCAATGCCGTGTTTGCTTCCCTGGGCATCCGGATTTATGCCAACACTGCCATGTATGATATTGCCTGCGGGCAGGGATACATTGATCCGGCGACTTCCCTGCTGGAACCCAGTTTTTATTTGTCCGCCGAACTTGAACACGATGATCCGGTCAGGCGGCTGGACCGGCTGGCCAGGCGTGATCCCACCTGGAGCACCCCCACGGACTGGAATTCAATTACCGTAAGGGTAATCCAATGGTTTCTGGCTCGCTCCCGGGTGATTCCCTGCTGGCGGGATATTGAAAATTACGGAAAATACATGAGAAGGCAATCTTC
This sequence comes from uncultured Desulfobacteraceae bacterium, assembly GCA_964626455.1. GTDB lineage: Bacteria > Desulfobacterota > Desulfobacteria > Desulfobacterales > Desulfosalsimonadaceae > Desulfosalsimonas. The sequence continues at coordinate 32,375 of CAZVFQ010000024.1, forward strand.
ATGAAAGCCGTGGATGCCGCGGTAATCGGGGGAGGTCCTGCGGGAACGGCCGCCGCAATAACTGCGGCCAGGGCGGGATTAAAAACCGTTTTGCTGGAAAAAGCATCCTGTGTTGGAGGCATGCCTGTAAAAGGGCACATGAGCACTTTATGCGGCCTGTATTCAAACGCGCCCGGACCCGGGCCTCCGGAAATGATTCACGACGGCTTTGCCCGTGAATTTGCCGGCCTTTTAACCGATATTGACTGCGTTGACAGCCCGGTACTAATGGGCGAAGCCTGGGTACTGCCATTTAGGCCGGAAAGCTTTGCCGCCGCAGCACACAGGCTTCTGGAAAGTGAACCTGGACTTGACGTGATTTGCGGTGCCCGGTTCTGCCAGGCCGAAGTCTATGGCCGACGAATCGAATCTGTTACTTATACTGCAGATGGCAGCAGGTTTTCTATCCGCACCAGGGCGGTGGTGGACGCTTCCGGAGATTCTGTTGTCTGCCGTGCTGCGGGTGCCCCCCTGATTTTTCCGGATGAAGCCGGGCAGGTGCCTGCAATCATTTTTCCAGTATATAATGTAACAACAGGGGAAATTTCTACGGTAACCGCAGCCCGCTGGCATATGGCTATACAGCGTGGCGTGGAAAAAGGGCTCCTTCCTCATTACGCAGCACACGTAAATTTTCTTCCGACACCTGACCATGGCAGACTTCTGGTAAAATTAAACCTTGGAGCGCTGATAAAAACTGATCCGCAAATCTCCGAACACAAACTTAAACAAACTGCCAATGAAACCAGGGATCTGCTGGTCAGATTTTTCAGGCGCCGAATCCGTGATTTTGAAACATCCGCAACAAAATCCGGGGAAAGCCAAGTGCTGCACAGGGAGGGGATCAGGGGGCGGGGGATGTATGTGCTTAACCGCGGTGACGTGCTCTTTGCAAAAAAATTCCCTGATGCGGCTGCCAAAGGATGCTGGCCCGTGGAACAATGGGATCAGGACGGCAATTTTTCCGTGGAGTATCCGGCCGGGCAATATTACGAAATTCCAAAGCGCTGTCTGAAATCGGCTGTAATCGAAAACCTGTTAATGGCGGGAAAATCTCTGAGTGCGGACAGCGGGGCCATGGCTTCGGCCCGTGTGATAGGATGCTGCCTGGCAACCGGTGAGGCAGCGGCAAAGCTGGCGATCAATCAGATTTATGAGGGGCCGGAAACCGAAGTATTTGAATAAATTCCAGGTTTCCCCGCGGCCCCAGAATC
>CAZVFQ010000025.1:0-1542 GCA_964626455.1 uncultured Desulfobacteraceae bacterium
GCGAAGGCCGAATCCCGAAAACGGTCGGCAGCGAACAAATCCGCCCCGGCGGCCCTCAGCGGAAAAAACTATAAAAGTCGTTTTGTTTTTACCAGGCACTTGACCGCCACCCGGCAAGCGGTCAGTGGACAACAATGTAATCATTTACCTGTAATTGCATCACAGATTGTTTTTCTCTTGACAAGGCTTTGGTATTTGGTTACAGATACCAAATTAAATTTTTGCACGAAGGAGTAAAGACAGTGAGGAAATATACCAAGAGCGCCAAGCCGGGCGAAATTGAAAAAAAATGGTACGTGGTTGACGCCGACGGGATGGTTCTGGGCAGGCTTGCAACCGAGGTTGCAGCACGCCTGCGCGGAAAGCGCAATCCCATGTATACTCCGCACGTGGACTGCGGTGATTTCGTGATAGTGATTAATGCTGACAAAGTGCGCCTTACAGGCAACAAATGGAGCCAGAAAACCTATTACCGGCACAGCGGATACATTGGCGGTATAAAATCGATTACCGCTGAAAAATTAAGGCAGAAGCGGCCTGAGGATTTGGTTCGCAATGCGGTGCGCGGCATGCTGCCAAAAAATCCTCTCGGCAGATCCATGAACAAGAAATTAAAAGTTTACGCCGGCGATCAGCATCCGCACCAGGCCCAGCAGCCTGAGCCGCTTGAGATTTAACAGCACGAATAACCATATTTTCGACATATAAAAAGATAACTCGGGGGATTAATGGAACAGCAAAGCGTTTTTTACGCCACTGGAAAACGGAAAATGGCGGTGGCAAGAACCTGGCTGAAACCGGGAAAAGGCGAAATAATCATCAACAACAAGCCGGCAGAGGAGTTTTTTGCACTTGATGCGGCCCTTCAGATGCTGATGCAGCCTTTTGAGCTTACTGACACGAAGGGTGAATACGATGTAAAGATCAATGTGCGCGGAGGAGGGGCCATGGGCCAGGCCGGCGCCATACGGCACGGCATTACAAAGGCTCTTTTCCAGTCCAATCCGGATTTCCGCCTGGTTTTGAAAAAGGCTGGATTTGTAAAGCGGGACCCGCGGACAAAGGAACGGAAAAAATACGGCCAGCGAGGCGCCAGGGCACGGTTCCAGTTCTCCAAGCGTTAAAAAAATCCACCCGGCAAGCAGCTATCATATATTTGCTTATATACAGGGAGCAGGAACTTTTGTTTTTGCTCCCTGGTTTTTTTTCTGCCTCCCTTGAAAATCCGCCCTGGATGCGGTATCTGTAGTTTTAATTGTTTTATTTTCGGTTGCTGGATAAATGCCATCTTAAAATTTAGTTTTTACGAGAACATCAAGTTTGGCATATGGAACGGCTCGACTATTTTGTAAAACGACTGCTGTTGATCATCCCGACTTTTCTCGGCATTACGGTGCTCTGCTTTCTTCTGATCCAGTTTGTGCCGGGCGGGCCTGTTGAACAGGCCATCATGCAGATGAGGGGTGTGGAGGGAGGAGAGGCAAGTTTTGGGGAAGGGGCTTCTGCCACTGTATCCGAACAGCAGCGAAAAGAAATAGAGGC